>DATEZD010000121.1:0-10141 GCA_035255865.1 Candidatus Udaeobacter sp. | reverse complement strand
CGCGCGTTATTGGCTTCTGTATTCGTGTTTATTCGTGTCCATTCGTGGTTAAATCATGACTGCTGACGAGTTTTGCAAGCTAGCGCTGGAAATTCCTACCGCCATCGAGCGGTCGCACATGAATCATCCCGATTTCCGTATCGCCGGAAAGATTTTCGCGTCACTTGGTGTTCCCGATGAAGGCTGGGGCATGGTGAAACTCACGCCAGGGCAGCAGCGCACATTCATTGAGAAGGCAGCCGAGATCTTCAAACCGTGCAGCGGTGCCTGGGGTCGCGCAGGCGCCACGAATGTTTATCTTGCTTCAGCGACAGCGAGCGTTGTGCGCGCCGCTCTCGACGCTGCGGCGAGGAATGTCGCCTCACATGCGAAGAAGAAGATCGGGTAGCGCACGCGTCTCGCGTGTTGGTTTTGGCGTCGCGCCAAAACAGTCTTTCCTCGTGTTTACCCACCCTCCAAAGTTGTCGCCGTGAGGAAAAGTTCGTGATCGCGAGGACGCGCTCACCAGCACGCGAGACGCGTGCGCTACCCAGCGGCTTGAAAAAACGCGTTCTCGAAAGTCGGCTGAAACGGGCCGGACTCAGTTTCACCGATTCGAAATCGGGGACTGATTTCGAACTGTGTGGCGCAATGGATTTCCATATCCGTCCGGCCGCACTTTGTCAGCGAGGCGCGCATTGTCTCCAGCGCCAGCGCGGGCGAGTTGCAATCGCGGCTGAGATGCCCGAGCACGACGCGCTCGATTTTTCCCGGTAACAACTCCTCGATCACGCCTGCTCCAGCCGTGTTCGACAGATGACCGTGTCGCGACTGGATTCTCTGTTTCACCGGCCACGGCCGATGCGTGTCGTTCTGCAAAAGTTTTTCGTCGTGATTGGTTTCGATCACGAGCGTTTGCACCTGGCGCAAGCGTTCGACGATCAATTTGGTCACGTAACCGAGATCGGTGATAAATCCGAGGCTGCCTGAACCGGCGTGAAAAACGAACCCCACCGGATCCACCGCATCGTGCGGCACGGGAAATGTCTGCACGGTAATGTCGCAGACGGAAAACTCCGAACCAGTTTCAAAGATCCGCCAATTCCGACGTCCTTCTAACAGTCCGCTGCAACGAAGCGCGTCAGCGGTGAGCCGATTGCAATAGATCGGCAGATCAAATTTTCGGCAGAGAACTTCAAGTCCGCAGATATGATCGGTGTGTTCGTGTGTGAGAAGGACACCGTCCAACTGCTCTGGCGCCACCCTGCACTGCTCGAGACGCAACACCAATTGCCGCGCGCTCAGTCCGCCATCGACGAGAATTTTGCAATGATCGGTTGCGATCAGCGCGCTGTTTCCCGCGCTCCCGCTGCCAAGCATGGTCAAGCTGAACACGGGTCTCAAGATAGCCGCGTGGGTTCAGATTGCGCAAATGGAAACGAATAAAATCGGCGCGCAAATTTGTTACTCCAGACTGGGAACCGCAGCGTTTTCGCGCGAAGCCAGGTTATTTGCGCCTAGGCTAAGAATAGCCCTTCCGCGTGGTGCACGCGTTCCAATGGGATGTGCATCGTTAATGAGCTTGAGCGCTTCGCTCACGTAGCAATTGGGGCGGCATGTAACGCCTGGTAAGCGTCTGGTCGAAGCAGCGTTCGGCGAGCAAACGCCAGTGGTCAGGCGATTGGTCTGAAGGTAACCGTTCGTCGATCAGCGCGAGTAGCTGATAATCGCCCTGAAAATTCTGATCAATGCGGTCTGCGGTTCGGTAGAGCAGATCCTCCCTCCAGCGCTGAAGCAAGCTGCGCGCAGTCTTACCGCTGTAGATGGCTATCTCAAACGGGCCGAACCGTTGAACCTGCGTTTTGCGAACCATCGAATCACCGACTTGCGGTACTATGTAGAAGACGCGTCCTTCAACGGGTGCGTCCAGTTGCTGGGGAAGCCTCTGGAAATAGTCGCTGGGCCCGATCACGTCCTCGGACGTTCCCAGGATCGAACTCATAGTGGGCCAGAAATGATAACGGTATTGGCCTTGGCTCACAACAATGTTGCCTTTCTGAAAGTGGGCGCGCAGAAATTGAGTCATCTGCATGTAACTTCGGTAATAATCTCTCGTACCAGACGGCACAGGTAAGGCTGGCATCCAGAAGACAACAACGAGGGCAGCCAGGCTCCAGCTTTTCACAGGGGCAGCGATCGGTCTCCCCACCGAGATACGTGTTGCGAACCAGCTAATTCCCTCTGCGAGCAATATTAGCAGCGATGGCAGAGAAAAAATCAAAAAACGAGCATAAGCCCACGGATAATGCGAGATCCCGCGCAGCGACATGAGAACCGGGCCTAGTGCAACTGCTCCCCATAGCAGAAGAAGCGGTTTTTGCCTCTGCGTGGCTGACCATAAGCCGAGCAACAGAAATGTTGCGAAAAAGAACGCCTTGTAACCCCGTCCAAAGTACTCACCGAAAACCCAGTTGAGATATTCCATGCTTGTTGGGGGCGTATCGGTCCATTCCTTGCTGTACTTAGCGATGTCTGGCAACAATCGCCAGTACGCCAAAGCGACCAGTATTCCCGCGACAACCAGTGGGACCCAGAGTGTCTTAGAATCCCAGAGAAACTTTCGAGCTCCAGACCAACCGAAGGAAGCTGTCTCGATCGCAAAGACCAGTATGAGGAAGGCAACCGTGTAGATGCCGTTCGGATGCGCAAGTAACAGCAAAAGTACCGCGGCGGCGCAGCGTCCGCCGCTC
Source organism: Candidatus Udaeobacter sp. (assembly GCA_035255865.1). Taxonomy (GTDB): domain Bacteria; phylum Verrucomicrobiota; class Verrucomicrobiia; order Chthoniobacterales; family UBA10450; genus Udaeobacter. The sequence goes on along the minus strand of DATEZD010000121.1, from coordinate 7,412 downwards.
CAGAAATCGCGCGTTTGATACCAACGTAAAAATTCATTGATCGCGAGCAGACTAAGAGCTGCTAGTGGCGAATAGGCGCGAATCACCGGACTCCACCAAACGAGATAAGGATTGAATGCGGCCAGACTAGCGGCGATCAGCGCGGTTCGAGACGAACCGCTGAATTTAAGCGCCAGCGAGGCAGTTAAAGGAATTATAGCAACAGCCGCCACTAACGGGAGCAGCGTTAACCGCCAGTCAATTGTCCCACAGAGCCAAGCCACAGCTTTTTCTGCCAGCGTGAAGTAATTCATCGTTAGCTCGCCGCCGAAATGCGTTAAGAGATAGGCTGTGCTTTTTTCTAGATCGACCACCGTGCCAACCTCATCGCCGGTGAATAATCGGCCTATCTGCACGCCGGTCCGTAACAAGAGGCCGATAACTGTGATTGCACCCAGTGCAATCGCTTCGCGTACGGAGAGTGATCGCAAGCTCAGTTCAGCGTGGGTGCGACGTAAAAAAGTCTCCATACGCTTGGCTAAATGGTGTTAAAGAACGCGCCACCTTGACTTAATGGATGCGACAGCCTGGTAGCATCGCTAGCGATTTGCCTGCTGCCATCGGCAAGAATGATCCGTTGTGACCAGCGCGCCGTTTGCCGCGCTCTCGCTGCCAAGCATGGTCAAGCTGAACACGGGTCTGAAGATAGCCGCGTGGGTTCAGATTGCGCAAATGGAAACGAATCAAAATGACGAAGCACGAATGTCGAATGACGAAGGAATATCGAAACCCGCCTTGCTCGACACAATGCATAGCGAGAATTACATTTCGCGCCGGTTGAAAACACGAGTCCTCATTTTTGTTGTAGCCGCGACTAGCGCGCTTGCATCGCATCTGTCCGCTGCAGATACGAGCGGCTTGGATTTCAAGCAATGGGGCTTAATGGCGATCCAGGACGGCGGGCGACGCAAACCGGTGGACACGTTTGCAAAGGAAACACTGATCCGCATCACCGGAAGGTCGACATACACAGATAAAACCGGCCGCAAATGGCAGGGGAACGATTTCGTTTTATCCAACTTGCTGGATTCGCACGACTGGAAGAGCGAGCCGATGGTGCTCGTCTCGTTTGGCAAGCTCAAAGAGCAGCTCGGGCTCGATAAAACGCAACGGAGATTTTCCTTCAAGCAATTGGCCGGATCGGCTGAGTTACAGCGAATCGCCAATGAGGCGCAGGCGCTCAAGCGCGCGGAGAAACCGCTCGACCGGGTTCAACAGGAAGCGTTGGGCGTCAGCGATCAGCTTACGCTTTTTGCTCGTGTGATGGATGAGAGCGCGTTGCTAATCATTCCCGCACCGACCAATGAAACGGATCCGTGGGCCGAGCCATCGGGATGGTCGAAATATTATTCCGAAGCGCAATTCGCGCCGGTCCAGACTCAATTGCAGACGCTTGCTACCGCCTATGTCAACAGCGACGGATTTAATTTCAGTCCTGCCGCGAGTCAGCTTCGCGAAAATTTGCGCAGCCTGAGCCCATCAATTTATCCGCAGGAACGACAACTGCAGTTCGAATATTTTTACAATCATTTCGAGGGTTTTTACCGCGCCATCTGGTGTTACGGGATTGCGCTGGTGTTTCTCGTCGCCGCGCATCTGCGCAATCGCGGGCGCGCGCTGCAAAACGTAGGCGTCGCAGTTGCGCTTCTCGGTCTCGCGTTTCATGCAGCCGGGATCGCGATGCGCTGCATGATTGCCGGCCGGCCGCCGGTTACCAACATGTATGAATCGATCATCTGGGTTTCATTCGCAGTCTCATTTTTCGGGATGATCTTTTTCGCGCGTTATCGGGCGCTTATGTATTTGCTGGCCGCGTTACCGGTCACGCTGATTGCACTATTGCTGGTGCATCAAATGCCGATTGCAATGCCGTCGAGCATCGATCCGCTCGTTCCGGTGTTGCGCGATAATTTCTGGCTCACGGTTCATGTACTCACCATTACCTTGAGCTACGCCGCGTTCGCGCTCGCCATGGGTTTCGGACACATTTTGCTCTGGCGATACGCGTGTGATCCCGTAGCAGCACGCGCGGACGCGCCGATGCATTTCTGGCTGTACCGTGTGCTTCAGCTAGGTGTGCTTTTGCTCGCGGCAGGCACAATCCTCGGCGGTGTTTGGGCAAATTATTCCTGGGGCAGGTTCTGGGGCTGGGACCCGAAAGAGACCTGGGCCTTGATCGCGCTGCTTTGTTACATCCTGGCGTTGCACGGCCGGCTCGCCGGTTGGTGGACGCAATTTGGCCTGGCAGTTGCAAGCGTCGTTTGTTTTCTGGCTGTGCTAATGGCGTGGTACGGCGTGAACTTTGTTCTGGGTAAAGGCCTGCACAGTTACGGATTTGGCATCGGCGGCGAGACGTATGTCGCGACGTTCATTGTCCTCGATCTTTTGTTCGTAGCGTTTGCGATCTGGCGATATCGCAGGAGCAAATCGACCGTTACTCTGGTAGGCGAAATCGAAGGTGAGCGCGTCGCGGTGTAGCTGCGCTGATGTAGCCGCCTCGCTGTGCGAGGCGTGGGCGTAGTGCTTGACAGCCTCGCATCGCGCGTCTCACAGAGACGCGGCTACAGTGTTGGCGTCAGCGCTTCGATAAATTCCTGCGGCGTCTGTGCATGCAACAGCCTCGATCGTGTCGCGTCATCCCTAACCAGTCGCGCCAGTGTGCCGACACAAACTAAATAATCGTTCACCAGGCGTTCCGGCACGCCGATTACAAAAATCAATCGCGCGCGCTGTTGATCCACGCCGATTGCAATCCCGGCGCGGCTGCGCCCAATCCCGATCACGATTTCATCAACCAAATCAGTGCGCGCATGGGGAAATGCCACACCGTTTTCCACTACACTTGGGTGTTCGCGTTCACGTGCCAGGACCTGTTGGAGAAATTTTTCTGCATCGTTGATCTTTTGATTTTGCGCGAGCAACTGGACGATCTCCCGCAGCGCATTCGGCAGTTTTCGTGAGCGCAACCGCAGGGCCACCTGTCTTTCGTCGAGCAGGTCGGAGAGGGCAATAGCCATTGAACAGAGAGATTTATTGGATTATCCGGCAAAGCCAGTTATCCAGTAGATTGTAGGGCAGGCGCCTCGCCTGCTGCACTATAAAAAACGTGGCAGTCCAAGATACAGCAGTAGCGACAAAAGAGGAGCGGACAGTCTCCTTGCAACGGAGCATTTACGACCCGGGCTATGTCAACGCCATGTCGCATTTTTATCGCGGCGAGATGGGACGAATCATGGTTTGGCGGCAGCGGCTGGACGTGACGACCAACTGGGCCATCACCAGCACCACGGCCATTATCACCATCGCATTTTCCACCCGCGAAGTGCCGCACATCATTTTCTTTTTCAATCTGGCCATTGTTTGGGTGCTACTCTGGATCGAAGCGCGCCGGTATCGTTTTTACGACGCATTCCGCGCGCGCGTGCGAATGCTCGAAGCGCATTTTCTTGTCCCGATGGTGATGGAAAATCGCGAGATGCTTCAGGGCGAATGGAAAAAACTCGTATGCGAAGATTTGATTTTGCCCTGTTTCAAGATCAGCAAACTGGAAGCAGTGGGGCGCCGGTTGAAACGCAATTACATTTTCATTTTTATTTTGATCCTGATGGCGTGGGTAACGAAAATATTTTTGCACGCCAGCGCGGCGATTAACGATATCGTGTCGTTTTACCATGCCCTGCGCATCGGGCACATCCCCTCATGGCTGGTGGCGCTGGTCTTTGCCGGCACTTTTGTCAGCGTCATTTCAATTACAATTTACGTCAGCAAAAGATCTTCCGGCGAAATCTCAGAGTTCGGCACGCACCGCTCGCTGTGGCGGATCTGAATTAGTTGATAGTTGAGAGTTGATGGTTGAGAGATCGACCATGGCCGAACCGTCAGCCGATCCGATCTCCGCCGCGATCAACTATCAGCCATCAGCCACGGGCTTCGCGAAGCTCTGCGAAATCGTCGCCAAACTGCGCGCGCCCGACGGTTGTCCATGGGACCGGGAGCAAACGCACGAGTCGCTGCTGCCGGCGTTGATTGAAGAGGCTTACGAAGTGACGGAAGCCGCCCGCGCGCAAAACGACGCGCATTTTCGCGAGGAGCTGGGCGATCTGTTGCTGCTGGTCGTCATGCACGCGGAGATCGCCCAGGAATCCGGGCGCTTCAACATCGACAACGTGCTTCAGGAAATTTCGGACAAACTGGTTCGACGACATCCACATGTCTTTGGAACCAGCGACGCGCGCGATTCCGGCGCCGTGCTCAAACAATGGGAAGCGATCAAACGCGAAGAGAAAAAGGCCGATTCGCATTTTCTGGCCAGTTTGCCCAAGGCGTTCCCAGCGCTGATGCGCGCGCAAAAAGCGCAATCAAAAGCAGCGCGGGTAAATTTTGATTGGACCGAAGTGCGCGACGTGATTGCGAAAGTGGAAGAAGAGCTTCGCGAAATGAGAGATGCGATTGCGAAGTGGCATCGGCATCCTGCCGATGATTCGCGGGCTGGAAGCCCGGGCCACGACATACAAGATGAGATCGGCGACGTCCTGTTCGCGGTAGTTAACCTCGCTCGGAAATGCAAGATCGATGCCGAAAGCGCGTTGCAGAAAGCCACGGACAAATTCGTGGCGCGATTCAACCGGGTGGAGGATGAGCTGCGAAGGCAGGGCAAACGGCTCGGCGACGTTGATCTTGCTGAGATGGATGAGATTTGGGAGCGGATTAAGAATGACGAAGCCGCGTAAACGGCTTCACGCCTTGACATTGCTTTGTACGCGGCGAAGCCCGAATGGCGAATGACGAATCAATGACGAAGCCCGAATGATTGTAGGCGTTTGACTCGCTCGCGCCCGCGAAGCTCGCCGTTCGGGCTTCCCGTCTGTGTCGCTGGCACCCCCCGGCCGCTCCGCTCTGCGAACTCCAAAAGCTTTCGCGAGCTGACACGGACGCCCTCCAATTTGGTAATTTGGCCTTCCTTCGTCATTCGTCATTTGTCATTCGTCATTAACCAGCGATATTTCGCGTCCCGATGAATCTTCTGATCAACCTGTTGCTGGTTTTTTTTGTTCTCGTGTCGGTGCTCATGGTGCTGGTGATCCTGATGCAACGGCCAAAGAGCGAAGGCCTGGGTGCGGCATTTGGCGGCGGGGTCACGGAAAATATCTTTGGCGCGCAGACGACTAACGTTCTGGTGAAGTTCACCACATGGCTGGCCGGCATTTTTTTCGCGGTGACGTTTGCTATATCGATCGTTAATGCGCACAAAAGCACCGCCGACAGCGCTTTCCGGCGAGAGTTGATGAAAAAGCAGGCCGCGTCGCCGACTTCGCCTGCGCCTGGAGCGGCGAAATCTTCGCCGGTTTCGTCACCAGCGATTACGCCTGCTCAGACTTCGCCGGGTGTCTCCCCGGCGCCGGATTCTGGCGCGGGCGCTTTGCCCGCCGGCAGCGCGCCACCAGCCGCTTCACCAGCAGGTTCCCAGAAACCGTAAGGCTCGCCTTAACCTGTTCACCGCTTTTTGGCTGCGCTTACCGGTGGTGTTTGTGCAAGCGATAGGCGCGCTTGCAAACGGGAAGCAAAAATTAGAATGATCGTTGGCCGCATCCGCCAGATGTAGATTTTTGTGGCGAATAATTGTTGGCGATTCGCTCAAGAAACGTTTGAATCGACGACATGCGCCGGCCTCATCACGTCTCGTCGCGCGAGATCGAACGGAAATTTTTGATCAGGCGATTGCCTTTGGAAATCCTGCGCTCACGGCATTTCCGAATCGCGCAGGGCTATCTAGCGAACGAACCGGGCGGTCGGCATGTCCGCTTGCGCAAAAAAAGAAAAACGACTTCCCTTACGTTCAAGGTCGGACGGTCGGCGGACAGAGAAGAACGCGAAATCCGGTTGAGCCCGAAGCAATTTGCCACGCTCTGGCCGGCTACGGCGGGGCGGCGACTGCGCAAAACCCGTTACGAGATTCCGTGGAAAAATCTTAAGATTGAGATCGACATTTATCACGGCAGCAATCATGGTTTGATGGTGGCGGAAGTGGAATTTCCAAGCCACGTGAGTTGCCAACAATTCAAACCGCCGCGCTGGTTTGGGCGTGAAATCACCGGCGAAAAACGTTACAGCAATGTGAGACTGGCCCGCGAATGAATCAGCCATGAGCTATCAACTGAAGCATCGCGAAACTTTTGGGGAGAACCTTCGCCGGATTTGCCGGCAACAGATCGAATGGGCGATCGCCAGTGCTAAAGGCGAGAAAAAGCCCGACGACACGCCGGTGCACGAAACCCGCAAGCATTTGAAAAAAACGCGTGCAGCCCTCAGGCTCGTGCGCAAAGAAATCGGACGCGGCCTGTTTAAGCAGCAAGACCGTTGCCTGCGCGATGTTGGGCGGCTGACTTCGGAAATCCGTGATGCGGAAGTGCGTTTGCAGACTGTGAGGCAACTTCAAGAAGTCACCCAATGCCATCGCCGCAGCACCTACGGAAAACTGGAGGCGATGCTCACCATGGAACTGGGAAATTTCATGGCTGCGTTCGCGGAGTGGCAAACGCAGGCAGTCCCTCTATTGGAGCAGGCGGGTTCAGCTATCGATCATTGGACCCTCGACCAGCTTAACAGTAAGCAGCTCTGCGGCGCTGTGCAGGCAAGCTACAAGCAGGCCCGGAAAGCGCTCGCCAAAACAACAGCAAATCCGACCGCCGAAAATTTTCACGCGTTCAGGTCCAGGGCGAAAACGCTTTGGTATCAATTACGTATTCTTCGGCCAATCAATCCGGTCGTGTTAAAGACCCTGAGCGACGACCTGCATTCGTTGGGCGATCTGCTCGGTCGTGCGCACGACCTGAGTTTCCTTGACGAGAGATTGCGGAGTGAACATGGAAAATCGGAATGGCAACGCGAAGGTCACAAGCTTCTCGCCGTGATTGAAGTCAGCCAGAGCGATCTGCAGCGGGGCGCGGCGGAACTGGCGGAACACTTCTTCGCAGAGCGCCCGCGCGATTTTGGCTTTCGCTTCATGAGCTGGCTCCAGGAGTGGGAAGACAAATCATCGCACTCGCTGGCGAAAGCGCTCGTCACTTAGATTTTCGCGCGAATTTTGGCGGGAAAAGCCAGATAAGCTTTCCTTCTTCCGATTCAGGATCGGCATCGACCAGCGCGACGCCCGCTTTGGAAAGTTTGAGCGAAGCGCCGGTCAACGCCGAAATGACATTCGTAAAGTCCGGTTCGTGCCCGACCAGCATTAAGACTTTTGCGCGATGCCGTTTCAGCACCGTTCGCAGTTCGCTCATCCCAAATCCGGGCGCGAGCAATTCGTCCTTTCGAACTTTCGCTTTCAAATAATCGGCTGCGATCTCAGCGGTTTGCGATGCCCGCGGCAGCGGACT
>DATEZD010000120.1:0-2887 GCA_035255865.1 Candidatus Udaeobacter sp. | reverse complement strand
GTCTCAACATCGACATTGTCCACGCCCACTCCCGCGCGGCCGACAACGCGAAGTTGGGCGCCGGCATTCAAAATCGCTGCCGTAACTTTTGTCTGGCTGCGCACGATCAGCGCGCTGAACGATGGAATGAGATCGATAAGTTCGTACTCGCTCAACCCACTTTTGACCGCGACCTCCAGCGCGTGTTCGCGCGAGAGCTCGTCCACTCCGCGTTGCGAAATGGAGTCGGCGATGAGGACCTTGGGCGGAGTCACGGAAGGCTTAAGTGTTAATTGTTAAGAAAGACAAAATGCGCGTCCAAGCTTAAAACTTAAATCTTAAAACTTAAAACTGTTCTGTTAAGCTGTGGCCGCATGCGAGAGCGAAAATCATTCTACGTCATATTCGCCGTCGTCGCGGCGCTGGTTGTTCCTGCTGCGATCGCGTTACGCACCGTCATTCATCCAGCCACTTTGCAGGTCACCTCAGATAATCCGACGCCGCTCGGCTACACCTGGAGCCTGGTGCTGTTCATTGTTCCACTCGGCGCATTGGTGTGGTGGTTCGCCTGTCGGCCTGATCTCAAGTTCCCGAAAAAAGCATTTTGGAGAACCATCGCGGTACTCGCGCCGCTGGGTTTTCTGCTCGATTTGCTCTTTGGCAACGCTTTCTTCATTTTCCCAAACAAAGCTGCCACGCTGGGCTGCGAAGTCCCGGCAATCGGAGGAGCGATTCCGATCGAGGAGTTCGTCTTCTATCTGACTGGCTTCATGCTCGTGCTGCTGAGCTACATTTGGTGCGATGAATATTGGATGGCGGCCTACAACATTCCCGACTACAAGGCGGCGGTGGAAGGCATACCGCGCATAGTTCGCTTCCATTTCGCCTCGGTCGTTCTTGGCGCGGCACTGATCGCAGCCGCGATTGGGTATCGGAAGTTCTTGTCCGGGACGCCAGATGGCTTCCCGTGGTATTTCATTTATCTTACCTGCGCGTCGCTCATTCCGTCAGCTGGCTTTTTCCACACCGCGCAACGGTTCATCAACTGGCGGGCATTCAGCTTCACCTTTTTTCTGCTTCTCCTCATCAGCCTGCTCTGGGAAGTGACGCTCGCGCTGCCCTATGGTTGGTGGGAATATCGTCCACGGATCCTGATCGGCCTGCACGTCGGCGCATGGCACGACCTGCCATTCGAAGCGGCTTGTGTTTGGCTGGCTGTGAGCTTTACCACCATTATCACCTATGAAGTGATCAAAATTTGGAAAGCACTGGGCACCCGCGCGCTCGAAGCATTTTTTGGCATTCGAAAATAACCCGGTTCGAAACTTCGTTAGCCGAAGATGAGCAAATGAATGGATTCGGGCAACTGCTGAGCGACGTTTGTAGCAACGCTACCGCGGAGGAGCTTCACCATCGCCGGACGCTGTGACGCACCGATGACGAGGAAATCGATGCCCATCGTTGCGGCAAGATCGACAATCGTCGCAGCGGCGTCCTGGCTTACGGCGTAAAGCGGAATCACGTTGATTCCGCGCTCGCGCCCGAGTTTAAGCATCGAGCACATGATAGCGTTTGCTTCGGGGTTGTCCTGCCATTTGGGGCGGCCAAGCGGTGTGCCGGCTGCTGTGAAATAAACGGCGACCTCTTTAACGTAGAGCACAAAGAGCGTGGCCTTGCGCAATTGCGCTTCGTCCAAGGCAAAGCTGAGCACCGGCGTGATTCCGCGCGCCGCGACCATGATTTTTTGGCCTTCCTGCAAATGCGGTCGCATGCTCGCGACGAGGTCGGGCGTGACCATCTGAGCCACTTCACGCGTAACCGTGAGTGTGGTCAGGCCCTGGCGCTTCAATGTGTACGCGCGCAATGCCAGTCCGCTCATCAAAATCGCCAGCACGAATTGAAGGGCATCGAGTTTCGTGTGGGCCAGCGTAAGCTCGACAAAAGCCAGAACCACGAACGTGATGCCAAACAGCACGCGATCGTACCACGTGAAACCCCTGGTTCGATTGAATGTGCACGAACCGACGTTGACCGTGATCGCGCCTACTACACCGATCGCATAAAGGCCGGCCAGCGCGGTGAAGCTTGCCGCGAAAAGCAGCACCACCACTGGCAGGCCGGTGGCGATGAACAGGGGCCATATGGGAACGCCGTGGCCATTGAGACGCCGGAATTGCCGCGGCATCTCGCGATCGCGCGACATCATGTAAAGCAGACCGATCATCGCCACGATGGCGGTGTTAGCCGCGCTCAAGAGCAGCAGGCAAAAAACGATTCCAACGAGCCAGCCGAAAATCTGGCCGACCGCAGGTGAAAATGTGGCGGTGGCAAATTGCTCGCCGATGAAGCGCAACATGTCTTCACTCCGCTGTCCCAGGACCCAGGCGATCGCGTCCCTATTGGTCAGATGCAGCGTCTTATTGAGGACGGAGGGCAGTGAAAGCATTGCCCATCCAAGCAGCGCCGTGCCGATGACAACCTCGATCGCCACGGGCGTAATCGCCTTGAGCGACTCACGCGCGACACTGGGGTGTTCCATTGTCGATCCAGGATCGAGTTTCATCACGCCGGTGAGATTCGCGATCGACTCCGCGCCCGATAGCGCCAGGATCACGCTTACAAATTGCACCCAGAGAGTGGTCAGACTTTCGTGCCGCGGCTGGAGAAAGTGCGTGGTGAAATGCGGCGCGCTGATCGCGATCAGAAGCACCACTACCAGCGCAGTCGGCAACGCCAACGCCACAGCGAAACTTCCGGAATGCTTCGGCCCGAAATAATTGATCAGACCCATGATCAACAGCACGGCAATCGTTGTGAGCGCTATGTGATCGCGAACAAACCTGATCCAGGTCATCTGCTCCGCGCCGGAAGTGATGTAGCTCAATGCAGACCAGCCACTGAGCGCAGC
>DATEZD010000119.1:0-14099 GCA_035255865.1 Candidatus Udaeobacter sp. | reverse complement strand
GATGGGCGATCAGAAGTCAGAGGTCCGAGATCAGAGTCAGGAGTAGCGCACGCGTCTCGCGTGTTGGCGACTCCGAAAGCGTTCGCGAGTCGCGGAGCTTTCGTATGCGTTCAATTCCAGAGTCAGTTGCGATGTGTTCGGAAGACCGTTTCGGCGCGACGCCGAAACCAGCACGCGAGACGCGTGCGCTACGCAAAACGCTCCGCCGCTCCTGGGTTCACGCGATAGGTCCAGTCACATGCGTGAGCGCTCGATGAATTTAGGTCATGCAAAACGGCGTCCACCATCGCGCGATTTGGCGAAAACTCACAGACAGGGTCGGTGTTCGCAGCGTTTCCGGTTATCAGCGCCGCCTGACAACGGCAACCGCCAAAATCGATTTCCCTCTGCGGACAACTCCGGCAAGGCTCCGGCATCCATTCCGTTCCACGAAAACGGTTGAAACTTTCCGATTCCCGCCAGATCCAATCGAGAGCGCGCGCCCGGACATTTTCGAAACGCAAATCGGGAATGGCAGAAGAAGCAGTCGGACAAGGGAGCACATCACCGATTGGATTTATCGTGAGATAACGTTGCCCCCAGCCGTTAAGACACGGTTTGGGCCGAGTCTCGTAATAGTCCGGCAAAACATAGAAGATGTCGATCTTGCCGGCGAGCCGCGCTTTGGCTGCGGTCGCGACTTCTCGCGCGTGAACGACTTGCTCACGGGTTGGGAGCAACGCTGCGCGATTTAGAAAAGCCCAGCCGTAAAACTGCACATTGGCCAACTCGACTCTTTCGGCTCCGAGCGTTTCCGTCAGCTCAATCATTTGGGCGAGGTGATCGATGTTGCGCCGGTGAATGACGAAATTGAGACTGAGCGGAATGCCTGCAGCGCGAATTTTTGCAGCGGCGTCCAGCTTGCGCTGATGGGCGCGCGCGCCGGCGATTTCGTCGGACAAGTCGGACTCGTCGGACTGGAAACTTAACTGAACGGAATCGAGGCCTGCATCGCGCAATAGGTGCACGCGTTCGTCATCCAAGCCGATGCCGCTGGTGATTAGGTTCGTATAAAGGTTTGCCTCGCGCGCGGCGCGAACTAAGTCGGCCAGATCGCGCCGGGCAACGGGTTCGCCTCCGGAAAAACCGATTTGCAACACGCCCAGCGCGGCCGCTTCACGAATTACACGTTTCCATTCGTCGGTAGTGAGCTCATGATTGTAGCCGCCGTCCTGTGTGCGGCGCGGCGCTTCGCGCAGCGAAGCGGCTACAGGGTTGGAGCAATAGGGACAATGCAGCGGACAGCGATATGTGATCTCCGCGAGCAATGCGTATGGGCGCCGCGCGGTCATGTGAGTTCGATTAGTCTGCGTTGTTGCAAATCGGCCAGTGTTTCGCGCACATCGGTACCAAGCGCGGCCAGGTCAGCATCGTAATCCTCTGCCAACACCTGCACGATTTCGCTCACTGTTCGTCCATCGCAGCGAGTAATAATTTCGTGCGCGGTTTCGTTTAGTTCGACAATGCCTTCGGGAAACAGCAAAACGCTTTTGCCGGTGGTCGAGTCGCTCTGCAATCGGACTCCTTTCGCAAGACGCGGCTGTGCAGCATCAGGAATTTCTGGCATAGGCATGATGAATTGCATCGAGGATTGACCAGAGCACGTCGCACTTGAACTCGAGCGCGCGAATCGCCTCGCGTTGGAACTCGGGCGTATTGCAATATTCCAGCGTAATTAAGAGCGCCTCATCAGAATCGTGCCGCGCCTGTGTCGTGCGACGCCGGAAGTAATCAAGCCCGCGCGGATCGATCCATTGATAAAACTTTTCGAAAGCCGCAAGGCGGGCCGCCATCAAATCGGGCGCGAAAAGTTCGGTCAATGATGAGGCGATTGCGATCGGCCACGGTTGAGTGCGAGCGAAATTCACGTACGCGTCCACAGCGAAACGCACTCCGGGTTCTATATGGCGATCTTCCATGAGCTCGTCGCGCGACAGTCCGCACGCCTCGCCCAGTCGCAGCCATGCTTCGATGCCGCCTTCGTGCTCCGGCGCAGGTGCTGTAGTGTGCGCTGTCTTCAGCGCATTCTCTTTGGCGGTTTTTCCGATGAGGACATCATCCTTCGCCAAGGCTCCGGCGGACGAGTCGGACTTCTCAGCCTTTGGCAGAACGCCGTCGTGATCGAGAATGCGATGAATCCAGACCCGGCGCACTTCGCGGACGGGGCAGTTGGAGAGAATAGCGGCGTCTTTGAGCGGAATGTTTCGCTGATAATAAAAGCGATTTGCCACCCAATCGCGCAATGCTTCGGGCGAAAGCCGGCCTTCGTTCATGGCGACGTGGAACGGATGTTTGTGGTGGTATGCGCGCGCGCCGATGGCGCGCAGATTTTCAACGAACGTCTCGCGGTCCCAAAGCCCAGTGGTCATAAGGCGATTTTTACAAGCCATCGCATAGTGTCATTCTGATCCCGCAGTGGCGGGAGAAGAATCTCGGATCAATTTCGGCTGCGCTCCATGGGGAACCAGACCAGAGATGTTTCGCTCCGCTCAACATAACAACGCTATTTACAAGGTGATTTCCAATCCGTCGCGCGCGATCTCGATTCCGGCCTGCTCGACTTGCGCGCGTTCTCGAGTGCCAGGCATCAGAATCGGGTTCGTGTTGTTGATGTGCGTGTAAATCTTCCGGCGGGCCGAAGACTGGCGCAACAAATCAAGACTGCGGTCGCTGATGGGCAAATGATTCATCTCACGAGCAGTGCGGGCCCCTGGCCGCACGACGGCCAGTTCGCCGTCACTCCAGAATGTGCCGTCGAACAGAACAACGTCGGATACGTGAACTGCATTCCGCAATTCCCCGGTTAATTCGCCGACACTCGGCGCGAACAGTGCGGTTGCTCCGGAGGTATCGTCCCGAAATTGAAACGCGACGCTTCCGGGCAATTGAATCGCTCGAAAGGCGAAGCTGCCACTCAACGATTGAAACTCAGCGCTGACATTTCGCCATTCGATTCCACAAAACCGGGCGAGCACGTTGTCAGCCCACGCGAGCGCGCTTCGCGTTTCATCCGCTGCATAAACGACCAGCGGCGTTTCCTGTTGCCGCAAGAGCAGCAAACCCAGCGCATGATCGATGTCGGCATTTGTCAAAAGAACGCCTGCAATTGGAGTGTTGCGCGGTCCGGCAGCTGCCGGACGTCGCGGTTGCAAGGACGGAGTGCTTTCGATTTGCCGAGGCAAATCCGGCGATGCGTTGATCAAGAACCAGCCCCGAAAGTTTTCGGGGTCGCCGCTGATGGCAACGCTCGACTGCGATTGCGGTGCGATTTTCCCGCTGCGTGCAGCGGCGCAGTTGGCGCATGCGCAGTTCCATTGTGGCAAGCCGCCGCCCGCTGCGCTGCCGAGAATATGGATGCGAATCAACCGTAGTCTTCGAAGCCGTTAATCCCGTTCGATCAAACCGCACCTGCGTAACAGGTGCACTCGAAAAAGATCGGCACGGTCTTCAGCGTCGGTTTGATCCACCTTTTTTTGGTCCGTCTCATGAATCCCAATGCGTCTCATAGGTCAGATGAGTCGTCTGGGTCAAATTATTTTTTTATAAAACTGATGTCGCCGCTGCGTTCCACCCGTGCGAGTCGGATTTTCGAAAGGTCGTCGGTGTGCGCACTGAGACGCATGTCCTCCTCCAGATCATGCGTGGAGACGTGGTTGCGTCGCATCACCGGAAAATCGCATTCGCCGTTGCGCACAATGGTGTCAGGCTTGCCTTTGACCAAAATTCCAAACCCGTGCGAATAGTAGGCCAAATGTGCGAAAAGGCGGTGGAGGACTACTAAAACCACGCCGCCGCCGAGCGTGGCGAAAAAAGCCGCCGAGCCGTTGATGGCGCGCGAAAGCACAGCGGCAAGAATGACGAGCAGGACGGCGTCGAATGGAGTCTTGCGTGAAAGGGAGCGTTTGTGTCCAAGCCGCATTGCGACCAGTGTAACAAGAAAGACGATGATCCCCCGCAGCGAAATTTGAATAAATGTCAAATCCCTCGGTTCCACGCCCAGGCCGAGGAAAGTTTCGAAAGAATTCCAGAATGCATTCATAGGTACGATTGTATCGCCGTGAGGAGCTTTGTCGCGCGCATGCGGGTTTTCGATGCCGCGCTTGCGCGAGAAACCGTCGCATGGCATAAGACGACGCTCGGAGGGTTTGACCAGTCCGGCGCACGAAATCTATGCCAACAGCTCCACCGCCTTCTCGTGATGTCGCACTGGAAACGCGCGTCTTTTGGGAACGCTTCAAAAAACAAATCACCGCGGCGCTCATCATCGTGCTGCTCGCGGTGATAGCATTTACCGGTTATCGCTTTTACTCCGATCGACGCGCTGCAGCCGCGTCGGCCTCGTTAGCGAGCGCTAAAAGCGCGCAAGAGTACCAAGCAGTGATAGACCGTTTCCCGAGCACGCCCGCCGCGGCTGACGCTTATCTTTTGCTCGCTGAAGCTCAGCGGAACGAAAAGAAATTATCGGAGGCGAACAAAACGTTGGAGACGTTCATAGCGAAGTACCCGCAGCATGAGTTTGTGAGCACGGCGAAGATGGCGATGGCGACCAATCTGGAGTCGATGGGAAAGGCGGATGAGGCGTTGGTGATGTTTCAGCAGATCGCATCGACCTACCCCAACAGTTTCAATGCACCGATGGCTTTGCTTTCGCAATTGTACATTCTGAAGGCGAAAAATCGAAACGATGATGCGCGCCGGATCTGCGAAACTATCCTGACGCAATACCGAACGAGCTTCTGGGCCGGCGAGGCGATGCAGCAACTGCGCATACTGAAACCGGTTACCTCATCGACCCCTCCCCCTGCAGGAGCACCAACCGTTCCGCCGATGCTGGCAGTTCCTCCCGCCGCGCCGGCGCCGCAAGCTCCGCCACCGCCAAAAAAACCGTAGCGAACAGTCGGCGGTGAGCCGGAGGCGTTGCCTCACGAGGAATTCCACCGGTTAAAGGCAGGTTTGTCCTCTTGGTAATCTAATTTCGCTGGAGAAAACGGACGCGTGTGCTTGACTAGAAGGTTTGGGATTTGAGGTCAGAATGCCTGCGCAAGTCATCAAGATCAGCGGCGCACGTCAGCACAATCTCAAGAACCTTCATGTGGAAATTCCACGGGAGAAGCTGGTGGTCATCACTGGGTTGAGTGGCTCGGGGAAGTCCTCGTTGGCTTTCGATACTCTTTATGCCGAGGGCCAACGCCGATATGTCGAAAGCCTCTCCGCGTATGCGCGGCAATTCCTCGATCAGATGGAAAAGCCCAATGTTGATCTTATTCAGGGGCTCTCGCCAGCGATTGCCATCGAACAGCGCAGCGCCGGCGCCAACCCAAGATCCACAATCGCGACCACCACTGAAATCTACGATTACCTCCGGGTTCTCTTTTCGGCTGTCGGTCAGCCGCACGATCCACTGACTGGTCGGCCGCTGAGTCGCCAAACGCCTCAGCAAATTGTCGATCAGATCCTGGCGTATGAGCCGGGGTCCAAAATTATTGTGCTTGCGCCCCTGATCGAGAATCAGCCGGGCGAATTCCGGGATGTGATCGAAAAGGTCAAACGCGAAGGATTCGTTCGCGCGCGGATTGACGGTCAGATTACCGAACTGGATCGCCGCGAGCCGATCCGGCTCAGCAAGAAGAGCCGGCATACTATCGACGCGGTAGTCGATCGATTGGTCATGCGCGATGGGATTCGTGTGCGCCTGACAGATTCAATTGAGACCGCGCTCAAATGGGGCGGAAACCGGGTTGTTGTTTTGCGACAACGACCCGCAGTTGTAGGGCAGGCGCCTCGCCTGCCAAGCGTGCGGCCGGCAACCGAAGCGGTTGCCCTACAATTGGAGACACCCTGGGCAGAACGACGCTACTCCACTGATTACGGAAACGCGGAGACCGGATTCACGTTGGCTGAGCTGACTCCCAAACATTTCTCTTTCAACAGTCATCTTGGTGCATGTCCAGCTTGCCACGGGCTTGGGACGCAGTTGGTCTGCGATCCAGACCTGATGATTTCCGATACCGGCAGAACGCTGGCCGAAGGAGCGATCACGCCGTGGCGACGCGGGACAAAGCGGATGCAAGCATACTACCGGCATTTGCAAAAGGCGCTGGTGAAACATTTTCACGTCGATGAAGACATTCCTTTTCGCGATTTACCAGAGCAATTTAAACAAGCGCTCTACTTCGGCACGAACGGGACGCCGATTGAAATGAATTTCAGCGACAACTCCGATAAATCGCGAGCAGGTGGTGAACAGAAGGTCGCGAAACCATTCGAAGGTCTCGTGCCGCAAATGCAGCGGCTTTACGAGCAAACCCAAAGCGAATTTACCCGTAATCGCATTCGCTCGTTCATGACGCGCGAGCCGTGCAAGGTGTGTAATGGAGCAAGGCTTAAGCCGGAAGTTCTTGCCGTCACCATAAAGGACCGACACGGACGCGAACTGAACATTCACCAGTTCAGTGAGCTGACCATCGAAGCAGCGGCTCAGTTCATTGGTGCGCTGGAGCTGAGTGCGCAACAACAAACCATTGTGACCGATGTGGTGCGCGAAATTCAATCACGCTTGCAATTCCTCGTTGAAGTCGGGCTCGGTTATCTCACGCTCGATCGGCAAAGCGGGACGCTTTCCGGCGGCGAGGCACAGCGAATCCGATTGGCAACACAGATCGGCTCTGGCCTTGCAGGGGTCCTTTACATTTTGGATGAACCAAGCATCGGGTTGCATCAGCGCGACAATGCGCGATTGCTGGGGACACTGTGGCGTCTTCGTGATTTGGGCAATTCGGTCATTGTAGTTGAACATGACGAAGAAACGATTCGAGCTGCCGATCACATTATCGATCTCGGGCCGGGTGCAGGCCCGCGCGGTGGCGAAATCGTGGCGCAAGGGAAACTCAACGACATTCTGCGGGCGAAGAATTCGTTGACCGGCGATTATCTTTCCGGACGCGCGCGCATCGCAATCCCAAGGCAGCGCGTTCAGCCGCGACCCGATAGCTGGCTTACAGTGGTCGGCGCAACTGAAAACAACCTCAAGAAAATCGACGTATCCTTTCCTCTTGGCTGTCTCACCTGTGTGACCGGCGTTTCCGGCAGCGGGAAATCCACTCTGGTGGATGACATTCTGCGGCGCGCGTTGTTTCGGCGTTTCTACAATGCGAAAGAAAAACCGGGCACTCATCGAGCGCTTCGCGGAGTGGAACAGATCGACAAGGCTATTGTGATTGACCAGAGCGCGATTGGCCGCACGCCGCGGTCAAATCCCGTCACTTACACCGGCGCCTTTACGCCCATACGCGAGCTGTTCGCGCAATTGCCGGCAGCGCGGGTGCGCGGTTACGACGCAGGCCGTTTCAGTTTCAATGTCAAAGGCGGCCGTTGTGAAAACTGCGAGGGCGGCGGGTTGATCAAAATCGAGATGCACTTTTTGCCGGACGTGTATGTCGAATGCGAAGTGTGCCATGGCAAGCGTTACAACCGTGAGACGCTCGAGATCACATACAAAGGCAAGAATATTGCCGACGTGCTCGATCTGACCGTGGATGAGGCAGCGCGCTTTTTCCGTAATGTGCCCACCATTTCAGAAAAGTTAAACTCATTGCTGGATGTCGGTCTTGGCTACTTGCGACTTGGCCAGGCCGGAACAACTCTCTCCGGCGGAGAAGCGCAGCGGGTGAAACTCGCTACTGAGCTTGCGAAAAAGGCAACCGGGCGCACCCTTTACATTCTCGATGAACCGACGACCGGATTGCATTTCGCCGATATTGAGAAATTGCTGCAAGTGTTAATGAAGCTGCGCAATGCAGGTAATACGGTGATTGTGATTGAACATAATCTGGAGATGATCAAGTGCGCCGACTGGATCATTGATTTGGGACCCGAAGGTGGAGAAGGTGGCGGCGAGGTAATAGGGGCAGGGTCGCCGGAAGAAATTACCGATGTCCCGCAGAGTCATACTGGCAAATATCTGCGAAAAGTCTTTGAGAAAACATGACGCTCATAAGACTCATAGGTCTCATAGGTCTCATGAGCCTACTCGCGCCACTCGCGCGTGCGGACACTTCTGCTGAAATTGCCCAAGCGAGCGCGCCACTTTCAGAAGGCGTGCCGGAGGTCGCGGTTGCGCGGTTGCAGGCGTTGCTAAACGGGAATCTGCCCGATGCCGAATGGTGCGCGGTCGCCGAGAAACTTGCCGAAGCCCAGGTGGCTGCAAAAGAGCCGGAAGATACTCTTGTTTTGTTGGCAGACGCTCGAGTGCGCGAACTCCTCTGGGCAAAGTTCTGGCGCGCCCAAGCCTTTGCTGCGCTGAATCGATGGGCCGACGCGCTGCCGCTCTATGAGAAATTGGCTAACGACGAAGCTTCACCGTTTCGCGGAGCAGCCACTTTTGGGGCGGCGGAAATGCTGCGCGCGTTAGGGAATCGGGAAGCAGCTTCGAGAAAGCTTGGCACTCTCCTAAATAACAAAGAGTGGGCTATCCGAGCGCAGTTACGAGCGGCGGAACTACATATTGAAATGGGCGATGCCCCTGATGCGCAGCGTCTCTTGGAAGAAATGAAACCAAGATCGATTGCTGAGCGGAGAGAACGGCGACTGTTGCGCGGACGACTGGAGCTGCTTTTGCAGCGACCCGAACGAGCAATCAGCATGTTTCAAGCGCTTTTGAAACGGCCGGAGAGGGCAGGTCATGCCACGCTAATCGCGGCGCTCTTCGGCATAGCCGAAGCGCACCTGCAACTAAAAACGCCGGAAGCCGGAGACAATGTCATCGAGCAATTTATCGATCTTCACCCGGCGGACCCGGATCTGCCTCTTCTCTTCGCAAAATTAGATGATTTGTATCGCGCAGAGCACAAACCGTCCCGCCATGAGCTGGAGAAATGGGTGCGCAGGCCGGAAGAGCTGCGGCGAACATTTGCGCGATGGTATCTTGCTCGTTTGGAAATTCGCGCTGGGCGGAGGGAGCGAGCCCGGCAATTATTTTCCGACTTGAGGCATACCAGCATCAAATCCCCGGCGATTGCACCCGCTCTCCTTGAGTTTGCACAATTTGAAGTGGAAGACCGGCATTTCGACGAGGCCATCGCGATTTTGGATGATGCGCGTCCGCTGCATCCCGAACCAGCTTTGCTGGCTCGAATCGATTTTCTGTCTGCACAAGCGCACTACCTGGCAAAGCGATTTGATACCGCGACGGCGGCTTTTGAACAAATCGCGCATTCCAATTCGCCCTGGGCGAGAGTTGCGCTCTTTAATGCCTCCAGTGGCTGGTTGCACCTTGGCAACCACGCCCGTTTCCTGGTTGATTACAGCGAGCTGGAGCAGCAGGGAGGCGATAAAGAGGCTCGCGCCACTTTGCGATTGGAGGAAGGTCTAATGCAGGCGGCAAAAGGCGACAAAAAGGCGGAGGCATCGTTGCAGCAGTTCATTCGTGATTTTCCCAAAAATCCGCGCGTGTCGGAGGCATGGGTTGCCCTGGCCGAGCTGGCCTTTCACTCGTCGCCGCCACGCGTGGATGAAGCGCGCAAAAATCTGGCGCGCGCAACCGAGTCGGCGCCAACCGTCGCGGCGGTGGAGCGCGCCGATTATCTCAGCATCTGGGTAGAAGAAACAGCGAGCGGAAACGAGACGAAAGTCATTGAGCTTGCAAAGCGATTCCTGGAGCAACACGGGCTTTCACCCTTCGCTCCGGAAGTGCAGATGAAATTGGCGGAGCTCTATTACCGCCGCCAGGATTTCGCAAACGCGCAGACGCAGTTTGAAATTATCGCGCAACAGCATCCGGATGACTCTCTCGCGGAAGAAGCACTTTTTTTCGCGGCAGAATCAGCCATGTCGAGCATGGGCGAGCATTCACTGGACAGGGCGATTGTTCTGTTCGATCAGGTCGTGCAGAAAAACGGCGCGCTGCGGTGGTCGGCGCGCAATGAAGAAGCCCTTATCGAGCGCAAGCTTGGCAAGACCAAAGATGCTCTCGCATTGTACGACGAAGTGCTGAAAAGCGACGCTCCACAATCTGAAAAACGGGAAGCGCTTTGCGGCAAGGGCGACATTTTTTTCGAGACGGGAGGGAGCGAAAATTTCCAGAGGGCCATCGAAATTTATGACCAACTGGCGTCGGACAAGAACGAGCCCAGCCACTGGCGCAACCAGGCGCTATTCAAAAAGGCCCTCTGCCTGGAAAAGAAAGACGACCGCGCCGGCGCGCTCGAGACGTTTTATAAAATTCTGGACGAAGAAACGCGCGAATACGGACAACGTGAACTTTTCTGGTACTACAAGGCCGGATTTAATGCCGCGCGACTCCTGGAGGAAGATTCGAAATGGGAGTCCGCGGCTGCGATTTACGAGCGCCTGGCCGCGGCGGGTGGTAACCGAAGCGAAGAAGCAAAAGCCCGGCTGAATCATCTGCGCCTGGAACACTTCCTTTGGGCGGATTGAACGCTGTCTGATTCTTCGCGGAGGGGCTGGTTCCACAGACTGGCCTGTCCAAGAAATAGCAACTGGACTGGGGAATTAGCTTGCGCAAAGTTCGATGCGGGCGCAGAATCCCGGTATGAAAACATATGTAGGCATCCTGCTCGCGCTGGCATGTTGCACATCGGCGTTCGCGGACCCGGGCAAGAATGTTGTTGCCCAACCAATGGCCGCAAAAATCTGCTATGTGAAGACCATCGCCTCTGGCATCCCGCAACCATGCGTAAGGTACTTCGGCATAGTTCCGACCACGTCCAGCCCGCTAACGATAATCGGCCGCGCACCGCAGGGCGGCGGCGAAGTGACCGCAACTGCTGCGCTCGGCAACTAGTTATCGCGCGCTAAGGTAAGACTAGGTAAACTCCGCCAAAACCGGAGTCCGGCGAGTGGCACGTTGCCTGACACGGCAACGCCACGTGTGTTTTATTTTTTTAGCTTTTCTGTTTCCATCTCATCAGGTTCCGCAGTCGCGCGCCAATTTTTTCGATCGGGTGCGCCTCAGCTTTGGGCCGCCTGTGGCGGTACGCAGATACATTTCAACTGCGCGGTTTCGCCAAGCAGGATTTTGCTGCTGCGAGCACCGCTTTGTCGTCGTTGTCCGTCAGTGCGCCAAGGAAACCGCGAGTGCGGCGAAATGATTGTCGCAAAAACAGATCGGCAGCAGCGTGATCGGGCGCCGCAGCATCGCCGTTTCGACGAGCGAATTGAATTTCGCTGTCCAGGCGGCTGAGGACGCACGTTGATGCAAACAGATCCATTGCCGCGTTTGCAAGCCGTTCCTGAACAAGCTGCATATCGAGAATCGGTTCGCGATACGTGATCAATGCGCGGTTGACGGCAAAATTGAAACGCCAGATCAAGCGGCCGAGCTGCCGCGCGTGTGAACGCAGTTGCTCGCTCTGCACCGGCACATCACGCACACGAATCGTCGCGCCAAGCCTGTTCTTACCAGCAGCCCATGCTTTGCTCATCCGATCGCGCGACGGTTTCATCATCGTGTCGTAGATTTCCTTGAACTCCATGCCGGGCCCGCGCATCCCGACCAGCGCAATGAACGACGTGAGCACTTCGTTGGCGCCCTCCCCGATCTGGTTAATGCGCGCGTCGCGCATCATTCGCTCCAACGGAAGATCGGCCATGTAGGCCGCGCCGCCATGAATTTGAAATACGTCGTTGATGCACTCCCAGAGCCGCTCGGTCGTGAACACCTTCAGCATCGCCGTCTCGAGCATGTAGTCTTCAAGGCCGCGGTCGATGAACGACGCGGTCACCGTGGTCATCGCTTCCATGGCGTAAGCGTTCGCCGCGATGCGCGCGATTCTCTTTTTGACCAGCTCGAATTCGCCCAGCGTTTTGTTAAATTGTTTGCGCGTATTCGCGTGCGCCACGGCCAGTTCCAAACAAGTTTTTGCTGTGCCCGTAGTGCATGCGCCGAATGTCGTCCGCCCAAAATCAAGCACCGTCAGTGCGACCTTCAGTCCTTTGCCCATCGTGCCCAGAATATTTTCCTTGGGAACCTTGACGTCGTGCAACGCAAATCGTCCCGTGGCGGTCCCGCGGATTCCCATCTTCGGCATGCGCGCCTCGAGGATTTCGAATCCCGGCATGTCAGGTGTCACGAGAAATGCCGTGATCGCGGTCTTGTCTGAACCCGGCACCGGCGTGCGTGCCATCACGGTGAGTTCATGCGCGATCGCGGCGTTGGTGATGTAACGCTTTTCGCCGTTCAAAATAAAGTGCGACCCGTCCTCGCTGGGACGCGCCTGCATCTGCACATTTGCCGCGTCCGACCCGGCTTCCTTTTCAGTGAGCGCGAATGAACCCAACTGCTCGCCACTTGATAATTTGGGTAGCCATTGCTGTTTTTGTTCGTGTGTTCCAAAGAGCAGTAACGCACGGATCCCGATCGAGTGGTGCGCGTTTACGAAAACCGATGTGGATGCGCAACGGCGCCCGATTTCTTCCAGCACCTTGCAGTTGGCCATTTGCGAGAAACCGCGTCCGCCATATTCCTTCGGCGCGGTCATGCCGAGCACGCCGACGCGGCCAAGGCCATCGATCACGCTGCGTGGAATATCTGCCTGCCGGTCGATCTCAGCCGCATCGAGGTGTTCATCGAGAAATTGGCGGAGTTCGGCCAGCGTTTCGTCCAGCTCGCTCTGTTGCGCAGCTGGGATGCGCGGATAAGGCATCACCCAATCGGAGATGAAGTGGCCTTGGAAAAGCCCCTTGGCGAACCCGAGCGCCTGCGGCCCCGCAAAAAGCAGTTCCTCAGCCTGCTGAATTTCCTTTTGTCTCTGCGCGTCGAGCGTGTTCATTCAATCTGCCTGTGGGAAACAGCGGCCACGCATTCTAGCCGTGCCCGCGCGCGTGTCCAATAGGGCGGTTCGCTGATTCGTTGCAGTGATTTTGCCTCAATAATCCCCCGATTTCTTGGATTCGATTCACTTGTTGAGAAACTGAAAGCGATCCATCAGCTTGGCTTGGCGTCTCTGAAGCCAGACTTTCTCGAGAAGGCCGCCGATTACTTCGGTGGAGATACTGAAGCGTAACCTCTGCGAACGATCATCACCAACTGGTTCGACGACGCGTTCTGAACTACCTACGCGTGTCGACTTTGTCGCTGCTATTGACAGGTGGCGCCGCGGGCGGGGTTGCTGGCGATTCTTTTGCTTTAGCTTGGCTTATCGATTGAAAGGTCGGAGCAAGTTCATGGAATTGCGTTACGTCCCGAACGACCGATAAACCCGGCAACACTTCGCCTGTGGCGCGATTCGGGATGTACGCCGACACGACGCCCATGATTATCGGCAACGGATCTGCCAAATGAAACGCGGGGCCACCGCTGACGCCGTTTATCGCCACGCCGTCAACTAAGTAAGCTCGCGCGTTTTGATTCCAAGCGCTGACGCGACCGGCGAAGAAGCACGCTCGCGTGACATCGACAGCCGGGAAACCGAGCCAGCCAATGTCGTTGCCGACGCGCAGGAACATATCTTTTGGGGCAAGAGGTAGAACGTCCTCCGGAAAGGGAATGTCACCTCGGGCTATCAGTACGGCGGCTGTGTCATGCTCTGAGTCCAAAAACAACGCTCTCTCGGCATGACGCACAAGTCTGGTCTTAGTGGAACTGACGTGATCCACCCGGATCGGCTCCTCCCAATAGTGAGAAAGACCTACAACGTGTGCTGCAGTCGCAATAGCACACAAGTCGCCACAAATTGAGACGAGAAAACCTGTACCCTGTCCTCGCGGTGTCGAAAGCCTAACGACGTGCGGTTCGATGATTGTAACCGCATCCGACCAAGTTGGCGCTTCAGCGATTCTGTTGCGTTGAATCGGCGGGCTACTCGCCGGCGCTCCGCCATTCGGTGATGAAACCTGAATAGCCATATCCTCAGCTACAGCCCTGGCTGGTGCCGCATTCGATGCAGACGCCGCATGCGCCTGCGCGGATGACTTTGTCGCTGCCGCACACCGAACAGGTGATTCCCATGAAGATGCTGCCGAGCGCGACGGTTACGCGGTCCGGCGAGCTGCTGGCGCCGTTACCATTTCCTCCGACGGCGGCAGGATCATCGGCCGACTTG
>DATEZD010000118.1:0-30199 GCA_035255865.1 Candidatus Udaeobacter sp. | reverse complement strand
ACAACACAGCCGAACTCAAGCAATTTGCCCGAAAATGGGCCGCTGAGAACTTGGACCTTCCCGAACCGTGGGTGCCGCCCCCAACACAAAACGGTCGATCCAAGAAGTAGAGCGCTGGGCCGAAGCGCTCGTGCTAACAACTCAACTATTTTCTTACAGGTCGGTTCGCACCGTAGCCCCAGGTCAATCATAAAGGCCGCACCGGGTCATTTCAGAAAGGATTCTACCGCGATTAAACGCGTGATGCAGGCGCGATTTGTTGACGATCGTTCTTTGTCCACTTCTTTGTCCACCGACGACATTTTTTGAGCATATTTGAGAACAGTTGGGGTACAGTCCGCCCGACGCTTTTACCTATGAAAGAGCACCCAAGAGCACGTGAGCAAAAGTGGGCGTAATTGATCGCTTCTCATTGCGAACGAGACGCTCTACCAACTGAGCTATACCCCCGTTTTCAGCAAACCGTAGATTAGCACGCCCGTGGCGGTTTTTCATTAAGCGAAAACCGGTTTTGCATTTTTCGGCTCAAACCGTCACCGGCGGCGGGGATCGATCGCCATAATAGCACGAGCGATGCGAAAGAACGATTGCAGCGGTCGCTTTCGCGTTTAAGGTGCGCTCTCCAATTCTTAGCATGCTCCAGACGATTCTTGCTCAGGCTCAAACCACAGCGCCCCAAGCAGTCCCCGGCGGTGGCATCGGCTCGTTTTTTGTGCCGCTGATTTTCATTTTCGTCATTATGTATTTTGTGATGATCCGGCCGCAGAAAAAACGTCAGCAACAGCAACAAAATTTGATCGCGAGTTTGAAAACCGGCGACCGGGTCGTGACCAACGCCGGCATTCACGGTCTGATTTCGAACGTAAAAGAGAACACGGTGCTCGTGAAGGTGGCGGACAATGTAAAGATCGAGATGGACAAATCGGCGATTACAAACGTGCTGAAAGAAGGTTGAATCGTTGTAGCGTTGAACCGTTGAAGCGATAGTGGAATCCGGAATCAAATGACCCCAGCGCTTACGTTTTTCATCGGGCTGGCCTTGCTGGTTCTGTTCGGGTGGTACTTTGCCACCGATCAAGGGCCGCGGAAACGCCTGCTGGCCATGACGCTGATGCTGTTGCTTGTTGTCTTCAGCATCGCCACGATCTGGCCGCCACAGAAAAAGATCGCGCTCGGCCTCGATATTCAAGGGGGCACGTCATTCCTGATCCGCCTCGTGCCGGGCGACAAGCCGATCACCAAAGGAATGCTTGATCAGGCCGTGGAGGTGATTCGGAAGCGTGTCGACGTTTTTGGAGTCAGCGAACCGATCATCAGCCCGGTCGGCGGCGATCGAATTCTGGTTCAGATTCCGGGCCTGGACACGGCGAAGATTCAGGAGGCGCGGGATCAGCTCTCGCGCGTGGCGAAACTCGAGTTCCGTCTGGTTTATCCCGATAACGGCGAGCGATTGCGCGAGATCGACGAAGGAAAGCAAGTCATTCCACCGGAGTACCGGATCGAAACGTACAAAATGCAGCGTGAAGGTGAAAAACCAGTAGAGGAACGGTTGCTCGTAAAAAAGAAAGCTGATTTATCCGGCGAGCATGTTTCGAACGCGGGCGCTTCCTATGAAAAAGATGGCTGGGTAGTCCATTTGCGATTCGACGCTGAGGGCGCGAAGCAATTCGGCAACATCACTGCGGCGAACGTTCATCATCGCTTTGCGATTGTGCTCGATGGAATCATCCAATCTGCGCCTGTTATTCAAGACGCAATTTATGGCGGCGACGCACAAATCACGGGAAGGTTTTCCGAGGAAGAAGCGCGCGGATTAGCGAGCGTGCTCGAGAACCCGCTGCAAACGCCAGTAAGCATCGAGGAAGAGCGAAGCGTATCGCCGACTCTGGGGCTGGACTCCATCCGTGCGAGCATCCTGGCCGGTTTGATCGGACTGGCGATCACGCTCGTGTGCGTTGCAATTTACTACAAAATTCCCGGTCTCGTCGCGAATGTCGCACTGATTATCAACCTCATCCTCCTCGTCGGCGCGATGACGATGTTTCACTTCGTGCTGACGTTGCCCGGTATTGCGGGCATCGTTTTGACGATTGGACTTTCGGTGGATGCGAACGTGCTCATCTATGAGCGATTGCGCGAAGAAATGGCACTCGGGAAATCACTCAAGATCGCGCTAAACACTGCGTACGAGAAAGCGTTTAGCTCCATTTTTGACGCCAATGTAACGACGCTGATTACCGCTGCGATCCTGTTTTGGAAAGCGACCGGTCCGGTTAGAGGCTTCGCGATCGCACTTACGCTTGGCATTCTGGCTTCGTTGTTCACGGCGCTCATCGTGGGGCGGAACTTTCTCGGCTGGTTTGTCGATACAGGAAAACTGAAGCGGATCTCGATGTTGCATTTGATCTCGGCGCAAAACATCAATTTCCTGGGAAAAGGCTTTATCGCCTGCATGTGTTCGCTCGCGTTGCTGCTGGCTGGCGCGGCCGCCTTTTACCTTCGTGGCGAAAGAAATTTTGGCGTCGATTTTCGCGGCGGCGACCTGATTACATTAAGCGCGCCCGGCAAAATCGACATCGGGCAGGTCCGCCACGCGCTACAACCAATTGGACTTGCCGACGCGTCGATTCAGGAATCCACACAGGTCGGCAAGAGTTACATTACCGTTCGCACCCCGTTGAACACCAGCGACAAGGTGGAAAAACAGATCATGCAGACGCTCCCAAGCGTTGGATTTCATGTGGAAGGTTCCGAGCGAGTCGGGGCGCTCGTCGGCGGTGAGCTGGCAAAGAGTTCATTGATCGCACTCGGCCTCGGGATCCTGGGCATTTTAATCTTCGTGACGTTCCGCTTTGAACTTTCCTTTGCCGTAGGCGCGATTGTCGCGTTGCTGCACGATGTGCTTATGACGGTCGGCGTGTTCGCGCTTCTCGGCCGCGAGCTGACTCTTACGATGGTTGGCGCAGTGCTGACCATCGCCGGTTATTCTATTAACGACACCATCGTTGTTTACGACCGGATCCGCGAGGGCCTCGCTAGCGGGCGGCGCGGCACGATCGAGGAGATAATGAACTCCAGCATTAATCAGACGCTCAGCCGCACCATTCTTACGAGCACAGTGACGCTGATCCCGATTCTTTGTTTGTTTTTCTTTGGCGGCGCGGTGTTACGCGACTTTTCCCTCGCCATTATTATCGGCGTGGTCGTCGGCACTTACTCGTCGATCTTTATCGCCTCGCCCATTGTCCTGTGGTGGACGCGCGCCCGCGGCGGCAGAGAATCTGCCTTGCGCCGCGAAATCACCCAAAAAACAACGACCGCGGTAAATCCTCTTGCCCAGCGCTAAAGCGACATGCCTTCGCCGGTTTTCCGGGCGGATTTGACGAGGGTGTCCAGCCCGAGTACTCTCCGGCTCGGTTCTTAAGATAAATTCCTAAATTCAGGGAGTGATGATTGATGCCAGAAGTGATTGTTCGTAAAGGTGAACCTGTCGATCGCGCGTTGAAGCGGCTGAAAAACAAGCTGGATGCCGAGGGGATTCTCGAGGAGGTCCGCCGTTTGCGCGCCTTCGAGACGCCTTCGCAAAAGCATCGCCGCAAAGCCAAAGCCAACGCCAAGCGCGGCCGAATGAAGTTTCGATTTAATCCGTCGTAACGCACAGGTTAAAACAGTTAAAGAGTTACAACGTTGCAACTTGAGTGCTTGGGAAGGCCCGTTCCGTTGTAACGATGTAACTTTTTTAACTCCGAAGGCTTTCGCGAGGAGGCGGTTTAACTTTTCTCGAACAGCTGCATAACCGCCTGTACCAGACCGTCAATATCGTGACGGCGTGCCTCGACATCGACTTTGAGCCCCTGATCGCGTGCGGTTTTTGACGTGATTGGGCCGATGCTCGCGATGCGCATTCCCTTCGGCCACGGCAGTCCGAGCGCCAGAAAGTTTTCGACGGTTGAAGAACTGGTGAACGTGATCAAATCCGCGCCGCTCTGCGCCAATTGACGCCGCGCGCCGCTGGTGTCGCGCGTCTCGGGCACCGTGCGATATGCGAATGCTTCGTCCACGATCGCGCCTGCGGCCGAAAGTTCTTTGGGCAGAACGTCTCGCGCCTTTTCCGCGCGCACCAAAAGAATCCGCAAATTTTCGATGCTTTCCTGCCTTTTGAACTCCCGTGCCACCCCCTCGGCCACGAATTCTTCTGGCTGAAGATCGACGTGCAGATGAAAGTCTTTCACCCGTTGGGCGGTGGCCGGCCCGATAGCGGCAATGCGCACGCCGCCGATCTCACGGGCGTCGTCGTACAGCTTGAAGAAAACATCAAAAAACGCTTCGACGCCGTTTGCGCTCGTGAACACGATCCAGTCATAGACGTGCGCGTCCTGCACGAGTTCCGCGAATTCGCGTAAATCGCTCGGCGGCTCGATGCGGATGGTGGGCATTTCGATCACGTACGCGCCGAGCGCCCGCAGTTTGTCGCTCAAAACGCTCGCCTGTTTGCGAGTTCGCGTAACGACAATCCTTTTTCCCAGGAGCGGCCTTTTTTCGTACCAATTAAGACTGTCGCGCAGCCCGACGACTTCGCCAAATACGGCCACCGCCGGCGCTTTGAAATCGCTGGCGATAGCTTTTTTGGCGATATCGGCAAGAGTGCCGGTGAGCGTTTCCTGTTGCCCGGTAGTAGCCGAGCGCACAAGCGCCACTGGCAGATCGCTGCGTACCCCGTGCTTGAGCATTTCGCTCGCAATGGAGCCGAGACGTTCCACCCCCATTAGCATTACCTGTGTGCCGCCCAGTTTTGCTAGGGCCGCGTAATCGATTGCACTCTCTGCCTTTGCTGGGTCTTCGTGGCCTGTAAAGAATGTCACGTGCGAATTATGCGCTCGATGCGTCATGGGAATACCGGCATAAGCCGGACCGGCGATGGCGGAAGTGATTCCAGGCACAATTTCAAATTGGACTCCCACATCGGCGATCGCCTGCGCTTCTTCGGCGCCTCGACCGAACACAAATGGGTCTCCGCCCTTCAACCGAACCACCTGCTTTCCTTCGCGTGCTTTATCGATTAGTAGGGCGTTGATTTCCTGCTGGGTTCGGCTTTCGCCCGGTTCTTTCCCGGCATAAATAATTTCGGCATCGTCCCGCGCCCAACGAAGTATCTCCGGATTTGCCAAATGATCGTACACGATCACGTCTGCATTCTGGATGCAGTCCTTTGCGCGCAAGGTCACCAATCCGAGATCACCCGGCCCAGCGCCAACCAGATAAACTGTTCCGTTCTGTTTTGTACTCTTGGTCATGCTCTTACTCTTGCGTGATCCTTCGCAACAATTCGCCGGCCAACTTCCCGCCTTCGTCGCAAGCCCCTTCCACTTCGGCCGACCGTGGTGCCGCCGATTCACCCAGGAAAACTTGCGCGCGCATTTTCATCTTGCCCTTGTCGATCTTTGCAAGGACGCCGACCGGACAATTGCAATCACCCTGCAACCCACGCAGAAATTCTCGCTCCGCCTGCAAACAAAGCAACGTTTCGCGATCGTTTACGAGAGCCAGGAGTGCCTTTGTGCTTTGGTCATCGATGCGAACTTGGAGCGCGATTATTCCCTGGCCACCTGCGGGCAAAAAGGTTTCGCACGGAAGAATTTCAAGAAAAAATTGCCTGCCTTCGAAGCTGATTTCGGTGCTACTCGGCGACAAGCCCAGCCGTTCTAGTCCGGCCCGCGCCAACACGATGGCGTCCCAATTTTTTTCCGCCAGTTTTCGTAACCGCGTTGGTACGTTGCCGCGGAGATCGACAAGGTTGAGGTCCGCACGTTTCCGGAGCAGCTGATGTTTCCTTCGCACGCTGCCGATTGCGACTGTGGCACCCTCAGCAAGGGAAGCAAGACCGCACAGGTGTTTGGAAACCAGCACGTCCTCCATCGGTGCCCGGCAAAGAACCGCCGCGATTTCTGCGTCCGGGCTCGTTTCACTCGGCAGGTCCTTCGCACTGTGAACTGCAACGTCCACCTCTCCGGCAAGAAGCGCGCGCTCGATTTCTGCTGTGAACACTCCTTTTCGTCCCGCCCGAGGATCGACAACTCTGGCTTTGTCGCCTTGTGTCGCAATAATCTTGGTCTCGATCCTTGCCTCCGGCTGGACCGTTTGGATCGCCTTCTCCACCAAACGAGCTTGCGCGCGCGCCAGTTCGCTGCCGCGTGTCCCCAGGACAATCTTTCGAATTTCGGCGGTCATAGACCGCCACTAAAGCTCCGACGCGCGCAGCGGGTTTTCGCCGAGCGACGGATGCTCCGTAGTTTGCGAGGGACGATTCAGTCCTCGAGAAATTGAGTGCACAAAATCCGTGACATGTTCCGCAATGATGGCCTCTGCGGCGGCGACCTGCTGGCGTCGGAGGGCAAGTGATTGCTCAGCCACGGATCGTATCGAATCGATGTCGTACAGATAAACCCCTTCCATTTCGTTTACGCCGGGATCGACGTCGCGGGGCACGGCGATGTCGATGATGAAGAGCGAGCGATCCAAACGTCCGTGCACCATCGGCGCCAGTTTGTCCGGCGTGAGTAGGGGCGTTTCCGACGCGGTCGATGTAATCAGAATATCGATCTCACGGCATTGCACCGCCCACTCGTCGAATGGTACGGTGCGGCCGCCTACCGCCTGCGCCAGCTCGCACGCACGATCCATCGAGCGATTGGCTACGCGAAGATCACTGACGCCGCGCGAAATGAGCGCACGCGCAGTGCGTTCGCTGGTTTCGCCTGCGCCCAGCACGAGAACCTTGCAATCGCTTAATTTGCCAAAAATTCTTTGCGCTAAATCGACAGCGACTGAGCCAACCGACACCGCGCCACGCGCAATGTCCGTGTGCGTGCGCACTTGCTTCGCCACGCGAAAGGCACGCTGAAACAAACGATGTAAATACGGGCCGACCGCCCCGGCTGTTCTGGCTGACTCGTAGGCTTTTTTTGCCTGCCCGAATATCTCGCTCTCGCCAACAACCATCGAGTCGAGTCCAGAGGCGACCCGGAAGAGATGCTGCACGCACTTTTCGGCCTCGTACCGATAAAAAGGAGGCGAGTAATCATGCGGATCGATGTCGATTCTTCGCGTAAGGCAACGGGCAATCTCATCCGTGGAAACGCGTTTTTGCGAAACCGCGTAAATCTCCACCCGATTACACGTAGTCAGCAATAACGCTTCGGCGCAACCGGTTTGGCGCAGGATCGATTCGGCTGTCGCGCTGCTACCGGCGAACTGCTCCCGCGTTGCCACGTTGGCGGTGTGATGACTTAATCCAAGACAGAAAAGATTCATGGCAGCGGATGCATTTCCGCGGTGAATTCGATTCCCCAGAGAAGTGCCAGTGCCACGCTAAAGCCAATGATGCATAACGTGGCCACCCATCTCGGCGCAAACCACCGAAGGTGACGACCTTGTAGAATCGCCGCGTAAAGCAGCCAGACTCCAATAGCGGCCACGACTTGCACGCGCGGCAATGGGTGGCCCGTAAAAAAACCGCTCACAATGCCCAGAGTGTAAAGCGCAAACCCCCACCACAACAGCCGGGTGATGGTCGCATAAAGATCTGTCAGCGGCGGCAAATGATAAAAAACAGAATGCAACTGATGAGTCTTAAGCTGCCGTTCCTGGATCAGATACATGACGCCGGCAATGCAAGCGAGAGCGAACGCCCCGTAGGCCACGATCGAAATCGAGGCATGAAATTCCAGCCAAGAATTGGCTGGGAGTTTCACCGGATGACGGATGTCGATTGGCGCAACGAGCGCAAAACCTTGCAGTAAAACCACCAGCGGTGCGGTGAACGCACCCATCAACGACAGGCGATATAGCGGACCCACGAGCATGTACATCAGCGCCACCGACCACGCCAGAAAAATGAAAACCTCAAACAGGTTCGTCAGCGGACAGCGACCCAGCGCATGACCGCGAACCGACAAGAACGCCGTCTGAAAAATGAATCCCAAGCCGACCGCAAAAAAAGTGAATCGCATCGAACGAAACACTCCGGCACGCAACTCAACAATCGTGTGTACGACTGCTGCGAGAAAACAAACTGTCGATACGATGAGGAGATAACGATCCACCGGGACAGCTTATTCTAGATTGCCGTCCCGACTTGGCAATCCTCTGTAAAATCACCGCGTGATTACTAATTTGCTCCGCCGACGCCTCCGTCGCGGACGAGCCTGATTGACCTTTCAGTTTAGCCCGCTAGCGTTCGCGCCGATGGTGTTGGACATACTTGAAAAACTCCGCGCTGCTGTGCGCGACGTGCCTGATTTCCCAAAGAAAGGGGTCCTGTTCAAAGACATCACACCCGTCTTGAACGATCCCGCCTTATTCCGTGCGTCGATTGATCTTTTTTTGGAGCGCTGCCGCGGAAGAAAGATTGACAAAATCGTCGGGATCGATGCGCGCGGTTTCGTTTTTGGATCGGCGGTGGCATATGAACTTGGTGTTGGTTTCGTTCCGATTCGGAAGCGCGGCAAGCTTCCCTACCGAACTGAGGTCGCGAAATACTCGCTCGAGTACGGAGAAGCGGAAATGGAGATGCACGTCGATGCTGTGACCGCGGGCGAGCGGGTTGTGATGGTCGATGATTTACTCGCGACCGGCGGGACTTCTGCTGCGGCAGCCCTCCTTATCCGCAAAGCTGGCGGAAATCTGGTGGAAGCGCAGTTTTTAATTGAATTAGAATTCCTTCATGGCCGGAAGCAACTCGAGCCGACCCCGATCGTGTCGTTCCTGAAATACTGAATTCTTGCGCGGCGTGCATACGCTGATGCTGCGTTATAAGTCCGGCATCTCATATGTCATTCTAAGCGAAGCGAAGAATCCCGGATCGGTCATGGGTCAAGGCCTTTTACCGAAGAGAATCAAAGATTTCTCGCTTCGCTCAACATGACAAAGGCGGGGATTTTGGATTTTGGATTTCCAACTTTAGATTAGGCCGCGATCCAAACTGGCGATGAGAATGTCCCGACATCTGGAACAAGTTCTGGCGCACGCTGAAAACCGTCTTGCGGCCACGGGGACCAGACGACCAACGGAGGTCCTCCCGCTTTACAAAAAATTTCTCAAGGTTGAAGAGCACCGGTTGCGGTTGAAGCACCAAGCCGGAGGGGGTGGCCGCGAAATTTGCGCGCGGCGCGCTGAATTGATTGATATTTTATTGCAATACGTTTTCGGCGCTGCTGCCGCTGCTGCTCGCGAAAATGGCGGGTCGGAGGTTCCGCTGGCTTTGGTCGCTCTTGGCGGATATGGCCGGGGCGAGCTCAACCCGTTCAGTGACATTGACGTGATGCTGTTACATCGGCAACGAGACGAGATTTCGCCGCACTTGGAAGAGATGGTGAATCAAGTTCTCTATCTGCTCTGGGACAGCGGTTTTAAAGTGGGGCACTCCACGCGTTCCATTAAAGAAGCAATTGCCCAGGCAAACCGTGATATGCGCACAAAGACCGCCATGCTGGAGTCGCGGTTTTTCGCCGGTGACAAAGAGCTGGCGCGGGAATTTCGGGAGCAATTTCGTTCAAAATGTGTCGGCGGGCACGAACGCGAATACGTCGAGATGCGCATGCAAGACCAGGTCGCTCGACACAAAAAATTCGGGGACAGCGTTTATCTGCAGGAGCCCAATCTCAAGAGCGGCTGCGGCGGGCTGCGCGACTATCAAAATTTGCTTTGGATAACCTACTTCAAGGAAGGCTCGCTGAGCACGAACCAGTTGGTGGGGAAAGATTGGTTGAGCGAAAGCGACCAGCGACGCATCGAGAGGGCCTACGATTTTCTCCTTCGCTTGCGCACGGACTTACATTACGCGACCGGGCGCGCCACCGACGTATTGCACATCAACCTGCAGGAGCAAATCGCAAACCGGCTCCATTATTCTCCTCGAAACGGCCAGCTCCGGAGCGAGGCGCTGATGCGAGACTACTACGACCACACGCGAAATGTCTTGCGGGTGACCGAACGCATCACGGAGCAATTTGTGAGCGGGTACGTCACAAGCAAGACCCGTTCTCTTTTCAGTTTTCTTCCGTTAATAAAAGGTCACAAAACTCCAATCGGCGACTCTTTCTTTGTTCGTAATAAACAATTGCATCCGGCGCGGCGGGATATTTTTCGCAAAGATCCTGAACAGATGATGCGAGCTTTTGAGTTGACGCTGGAGCGCGCCATGGATCTTAGCCCGGAACTGGCAGATTTATTAAGCAGAAACCTCGGCCAGGTGACCCGCACCTATCAGTATGCGCGCGGGCCTCGCACGATCTTCAAATCGATTCTTTCGCAAAAAGGGAAAGTGGGACGCATCCTGCGAATGATGCATCGGGTAGATTTTCTCGGCCGCTACATTCCCGAATTCGGCCAGCTCACGTGCCTGGTGCAGCATGAGTTTCTGCACCGATACACAGCCGATGAGCATACGTTGGTCTGTATCGACAAACTCGACGCGCTGGTGGAGACGAATGACCCCAAACTGATTGCTTATCGCAGAATTTTTGAGGAACTTGCGGACCCGCTGGTTCTCTATCTTGCGCTTCTTTTGCACGACAGCGGTAAAGCCGTTGGCGCACGGCCGCACTCTGAAGCAAGCGCGCTTTTTGCCCAGCGCGTCGCGACCCGTTTACAGTTGTCCTCCGAGGAGCGCAAGTCGCTTATCCTGCTGGTCGATCATCATCTAACCCTCTCCACGATTGCGCAGCAGAGAAACCTGGATGACCCAGCGACAGTGATGGAGTTGGCCCACATTGTGAAGCATCAGAAAAATCTGAACGCGCTCATGCTGCTGACTCTGGCGGACGGCCAGGGCACAAGCGCCGAAGCGTGGTCGGATTGGAAGGAGTCCCTCGTCTGGCAGTTGTTTCACCAGACCTCGCGTTATCTGGCGGACCGGAAATCTTATGACGAACAAACAAGAATCCAGCGCCAAAGCTTGCAGGCTGCAGTGTCCGAGAGACTTTTGCCGGACTACGCAGAGGAAATTGAAGCGCACTTTGAGTTCATGCCGGATCATTACTTCCGAGCGAGCGATCTCCCCGAGATGGTCGAGCACCTGAAATTATTCCGGTCGTTCCTCGAGAACGTCTCTACGGGACGAGAGCTTCCGCTGGCGCCAGCAATCAAATGGAAGGTTGTGCCGGAGCAGGGGCACACTGTTATGACCTTCTGCACGTGGGAGCGCGAACGGTTGCTGGCAAAAGTTGCCGGATCATTTTCCGTTGTGCCGTTGAACATCTTGAGCGCCGACGTTTTTCCGCGCGGCGACAACGTGGTGCTCGGAGTTTTCCGCGTGTGCGACATGAACGCCCGCCCGGCCACCCACCCGCGAGATTTCATGCTGCTAGAGCAAACTTTGCAACGAGCCCTCGAAGACGAAAGCTTCCATTTTCTGCCACTAATCGAAAAGGCGAAGCGCCAAAGCCGTCGTCTCGCGCCGGCAATTGAATTTCCGACGCGCATTGCCATCGATAACAGAACACACCCAAACTACACGCTTATTGAGATTCAAGCTCCGGACCGGCTCGGATTGCTCTACGACGTGCTGAACTGTCTTGATCGCGAAAATATTTTAATCCCGCTATCTCGTATTAATACGCAGGCCGGCGCTGCAATTGATACGCTGTATGTGGTGGACGGCGCCAACCACGCCAAGATCACCGATTTGCACCGGATCCGGATGATCCAGCAGCATTTAAAAAACTCGATCTTAAGTGGAGGCGCTGCGAAATCGCAGTAGGAAACACAAGCGCGTTTCAGTTTTGCTACGAACTGTTTCGGTCTCATGAACGCTCTTATTCTCGCAGCCGGGTACGCAACGCGCCTCTATCCGTTAACGCTCAAAAAGGCGAAGCCGCTTCTCGTGGTGGGAGGCAAACCGATTATCGAGTGGGTGGTGGATAACCTGGCGGGTATTCCTGACTTGGAAACGATCTACGTGGTAACAAACGACAAATTCGCGGCTGACTTCCAAGCCTGGAGCGAAAGCTATCGAAGCCAGCATCCGGAATTCAAATTCAAAATCATTAACGACGGTTCTACGAGCGATGAAGACAAGTTAGGCGCAATTGGAGACATCAATCTTGTCGTCTCGCGCGAGAAGTTGACTCAAAGCAGTTTGTTAATTGTTGCTGGCGACAACCTGTTAACTGAATCGCTGGCGAATTTTGTGGAATGCGCGAGAGGAACTGACGCAACGGTTGCGGTCTATGATGTCGGCGACGCTGAAGCCATCAAAAAATACGGCAACATCACCGTTGATGCGGATGGAATCATTACCCGCTTCGAGGAAAAACCCGAGAAACCCCAGGGAACCCTGGCTGCAGTCGCCGTTTACTATTATTCGCCTGCGGTTCTCTCTCTTTTAACGACATATCTGGCTGCCGGCAATAATCCGGATCAGCCAGGCCGTTTTGTACAATGGCTCTACACGCGCAAACCGGTAAAAACGTTTCAGATCAAAGGCAAATGGCTCGATATCGGAAGCAAAGAAACGCTGGAGAACGCCGGCAAGATTCTCGCGAAGGTCAAAGCGTGAGAATCACGAAGCACGAATGACGAATACCGAACGAAGCGCGAATGACAAATGACCGAAGGACAAGCGCTCCTTCTTCGCCATTTGGATGTCGTTCCTTCGTCATTTGTCATTTGTCATTTTAACCGCCCTTCATCAAACTCGATCAAATCGAAATACGTCCGAATATCTTTGCGGCCTTCGCCGCCCGCCTCTTTGAGAAAATGCATAAAGCGCGCCTTTTTGGCGGCGGTGTCCGGATGCCGCGAAATCATCGCCTGATTCCAGTGTTCGATTGTCTCGGATGAATGCTGCGTGCCGTTTTTCTGCACCCATTTCAAAATCGCAGCGTCATCATCGAGTTTGTTCGCGATTTCTTCAAAGGCGTCGCCGTCGATTTTGAGAAACACCAGCAAATGTTTATCGAAGCCGACGGTTTTGTAGTTGTAACCGTCAAGCAACCCTTTCCGATGCAGTCTGGCCTTGTCGATCAAACGCGGCAGATGCACGTAACCGCCAAGTTTCTCGTAAGGACTGCGTGGATGCAGTCTTGACATGGGGTTAATTGTAGGGCGTTTGATTCGTTCGCGCCAGCGAACTCACACTGTCGGGCTTCCCGTCTATGTCGCTCGGCGCCCGGCTCCATTCTGTGAAACGCCAACTTCTGGGGCGCGCGGCTTCCGCCCCGGCGGACGCCCTACAGTCGGCGTTATGTCGCGGGCAAAGGCCGCGGTACTGCCTCTGGAAAATTCGACTCCGGCGCGCTCGCGGTGGCCGGCTTTTGTTCCTGCAATAATTCGCCCTGTGTCAGGCCCATCTGACCGATCACGAGTTGGCCGGAAAACCTGCCCCCCTTTTCCACTGTAATGGCCCTTGCCGTGACATCGCCTTCCAGTGCGCCTTTCCTCTCCACCGTCACCGTTTGCGCAACGAGATCGCCCGACATCCTGCCTCTGATTTCAACGGTCTCTGCGCGGACTCTGCGAAAGCAGTGAACATCGGCTTTGCGATCGACGATGACGTGTCGAGCGCTAATGCGGCCAGGAATTTTGCCTGAGTAGTTAATCGTCGCGGTGTCGTCGCAATGCAGATTCCCGCGCAGCCTGCCTTCGACTAAGGCGGATTGGCAAACCACGCTGCTGCTGGCCAGATCGCCTTTGCCGGTCAGATGCACGTCGCCCCGGGTTCGAATGCTTCGGCTGAAGCCGCTGGTGATTTTGTAGTCGCGCAAATCAATATGCGCACTACACGACGGGCAGATTGTCGAAGCCGCCGCGCCACTGACCTGCTGTTTTCGTTTACAATCAAAACACTCGATGACGGAACTGCGTTGTCGCTTCCAAAAATCCTCGAGTCTGCCAAGAATGGAAGAGCTCTCCGGCGGAGGCGCTTCTTCTCTTGTGCGCAGTTTCAGGCCAGGTTTCGGCGCGAATGGCAAAAACGAACGACCGCACTGGCGACAGATCGAGCTTTTTGCCGCGGCATATTCCATCTGCTTAAAGCCGCAGTGCGGGCATTCCGCACTGACTTTTACAAGCGACGGATTGGCCACTGGACCCTAAGCCGAGACCCTTTCCTTATGCGCGCGCTCCAAAGGCTGCTTTGATGGGCTCGCTCGGCCGCACAACCTCAGGGCGAGCTGCCGCCTTGGCCGGAAGCGCCCCGCTGGTAACTTCCGACTTGCCGATGAAAGTGGCCCCTTCTTCGATGGTGAGACGCGCTGCTTTCAGATCTCCCTGCAACACGCATTTGGATTTTAGCTCGCAACGCTCGGCCACGGTGATGTTGCCTTGCACTTTGCCATAGACGGTGATCGATTTGGTTTTTATCTCGCCCCGAATTTCAGCGTTTTCACCGACGGTCAAAACGCCATCAGAGTTAATATCCCCTTCGACTTTTCCGTCGATGAGCAGTTCTTTTTGGAATTTGATCGAGCCTTTGATTTCGACATCGCTCGAGAGGATGTCTTTGCCTCCGTGATCTGCCATAGGATTTGAATTTGGATTATCGATTATTGTTGTTTTTTTTGGTTCTTCCCGACTTGCAGAATGATTGTTGTCATCTGCATCCGGATACCGCGGCTCTTCTCGAACCGGCGGCATCGGCTTCTGCGGTACGAATCTTCTGAGCATCTGATAGTATTGTGACACTCGGCGATGCCTGTCAACGGATTCTCTTTCTTGAGCGCAAACTTTTTATTTTTTATCGTTCATCAGCGACCGAGTACAATTTGAACACCGCGGTCTGGGCGGAGAAAATCAGGAAACGCGGCGCTTGGCCGGGCGTTCGATCCAATACGCGACAGAGCGGAGGCAGGGGTAATGCCTGGCTCAGAACGGCTGCGGAGTTTTGCGCCACACGGTCCGCATCGTACGCACAAACCCACGCTACCCGGTGGTTCTGCAGAATTTCGCGCGCTTTTTGCAAATCCTCGGAAAGAAAAAATCGCGCGCTGTCTGCTATGCCGTTGAGGCTTTCGTGCGAACTTCCGGCCACTCCAGGCTGGCTTGACCAATACGCCATCGAGGGCGAAAGCCACCACGGCGCAAGAAACGGATGCACCTCTGACGATTGCAAACTAAGCGCCATCTCGCGCAACTGCGCCGATTCATTCCGCCGTTCCACGCGAGCGGCTAATTGCGTTTCATTTGGCCAAAGCCGTTCATCCCAATCTCGCAAAATCGGGAAAATCGATAGGACAAATGCGATCCAAACTGCTGCTGGCGATTTGATTGGCGCAAGCAAAACCGGAAGCGCAAGCGCAAATATCAATACAAAAAAATATCCCCAGCGCGCTTGCCAAATGGTCAGAAAATAGGTCGCGATCAAAAGAACATACACTGGAAGGGCGCGACCCAGTCTGTCCTGAGCGGAGTCGAATGGGTGTGCGCCGTCCCTTTGCCTCTTCAGGCTCAGCAAAATCAAAAACGGCGCGACCAAAAGCAGATATCCGCACCACCGCAACCAAACCGGATTTGTCAGCGACACGTGGACGAGTTCGCCGATCGTGCGTGACCAGTTTTTGAAAATCTGGTCAGGATGCAAAATCGATAGCGATGGAATACGCCGCTCAATAAAGAGTGCAATCGCAATGATCAGAACAAAACAAACCCACCCGGCACGGCGAGATTTCGGTGTAGCCGCGCCGCTGTGCGGCGCCCCTTTCTCGCCGGGCACCCGCCTTTGCTGCGCTATGGCGTGGCAGGCGAGTTGGAACACGATTACGAGCAGGAATAAAATGAGCGATTCATAAGCAGAATTCCAAATCGCCAGTCCCCAAGCGATTCCACTGACTACGCTCCATCCATCCTGATCTGTAGAGGCAGCCGTGCTTGCCAAGCCGTAGCCTCGTGGCGAAGGCTGGTCGGCTGCTTTCGTTCGCAAACTCCACTCCGCGCAAATCGCGATCGTAACGAGCAGCATGGACAACGATTGATGATCGGGCCTGCCCAGCGCCGTCCCGTGAACAAGAATCGGACTGATCGCGTAGAGGATCAGCATTATCCAGCGATAACGGAACTGCACTCTGCGTGACCACCACCAGAGAAACGAGCCTCCAAGTAGCGCAAGCAGCGGCGATACAAAAGCCCCTGCCAAATCGAGCGCCTGCGCCGTAAATGGCTTCAGCAGAAGCGACAGTCCGAGGATGAGATAATCGAACGGCGCGGTCGTATGCGGAGTTGTCCCCTGTGGAAAATTTTCGAAGACATGATGCCGCACGATTAGTCCCGGCTGTGCGTCGCAAATTTGCACGCGCGTCATCCGCGCATAACAATCCGCATCAACAAAGTAAATGTTCCCGGCGACAAAAACGTCCTGATAATTCGCGCACCGTGTTGCCAGAATCAATGCGCTGAGAATGGCGATCTCAACAAAGATCAGAACAAACCGTCGGAATCGTGACACAAATCGACAATCGCAAATCGGCGCTCCAAAATCGAAATCAAAAATACCGTGGCATTGAACATTGGACGTCGAACGTTGAATATTGAATGTTCGCGTCGAGAAAACGGGCCTGTAGCTCAGCGGTTACAGCAGGGGACTCATAATTCAAGAAAGTGTTTTGCGCTTGTTTTCAATGTGTTGCACAGCATCGCGGATGCTAGGTGCTTCGGCCATTCAGCATTCGCAGCGCGTTACGCAGAATTGCACAGTTTTGCAGCCAAAATTTTTCAGACCCCAGAAAGCGGCCGTGAAAAAATCACTCTTCTTGCGCAGTGTTTTCTTCCCGCGCAGATGGGTCTCGGTGCTGCCTCAGTGCTTACGCGGATTGCGATTTGTCGTGATTCCCGCTTGGTGCCTGTCCTGCGTCTGAAAGCGCCGGGACTTCGATAACGGCAGCTCTTGCGCGTTTCTCGATGCGTTCGATGGCGGAATTGAAGCGTTCGACAAGAACCTGCGGTCTCTTCCGGTGAGTCCTTCATGAAGACCATTCTTCGCTTATGTACTAGCATGCTACCCGTCTAAATGTAACCTCGATCATCGGATCATTGCACCCAATATGTCTCCGCCGGGCGGCCCCTCCGCCATCGACGACAAAGGATACTGTAATCGTCGCCCGATCTTTATATTGTTCTATAAAATCGTTCTTCAACGAGATCTCGATTGTTCGCAAAGAGCGAGCTGCAAACGAGACTAAGAAGGAGAATTAATGCGGCAGCTAACCGTCTGGAGAAAATCATAGTCCGGCTGCATTCATCATACGCGCCGGTTTTCGACTCGTGTTTTCACACCTGCTTCCACTCATGTTTGATGCTCGGCACGGCCAGCATCAAACTTCGCACGATCGCAACCGACGTACCCCTCGTAAACTGGTTGCGCAGTGTGACCTTCCTCTCAAGGTTGCGTGGGGTGATTCCAAAAATCAGCAGGTGGGCGCGCTTGTTCTGGATGGGATAATCCTTAGTGTCATGGCGTTTTCTGACTGGAACCGCGAAATACAGCGGTAGTCTCAGTCGAGCCTCGTTGGCGCCGAATTGATCCCGCAGGTTGAGGGTGACATTGGGAA
The DNA here is from genome assembly GCA_035255865.1 of Candidatus Udaeobacter sp. Classification (GTDB taxonomy): domain Bacteria; phylum Verrucomicrobiota; class Verrucomicrobiia; order Chthoniobacterales; family UBA10450; genus Udaeobacter. The sequence continues at coordinate 12,659 of DATEZD010000118.1, read as the reverse complement.
CCTTCTCCACGTCCACTAGCCGATACACCTTGTAGTGATCGAGAGTCTTGGGGAACACACTCGCCGATTCTACTTTCTGGGTCGGGACGAGCAACCCGTACCCTGTCCCCGTGCGGATTTCGAACTTGCCGAACTGGTTTTCCAAGACCACTGCTCGCATCGGCTCCGGCGGCTGAACTCCTCGGTACCACGTCAGGTGGGCATTCTTGTCGTAGATGGGCTCTGCGTTCTTCGCTACGGGGTTGGCAAAGAAATCAAGCAGCGCCAGCTCCATCTTCAGCAGCCGCTTGTCAAATTGTCCTTGCAGGAGGACATTCCCCGTCGCCTGCCGGTTTGCCACATCATAGATCTGAAAGTAGTCCAGTTTTAACTCTTTGGCCGTCATTGTTGTTCCTCCATTGCTACGCCGCTGTCCTACGGTGCCAGTACGAACGCCACCGCTGCGCATCACTGATTAAGGTGACCTTCTCCTCAAGCCCGCTAATATCGATTTTGTGATTGTTTGGCATATTCCTATGTGGCGACAGCGTGGAAGCCCTCGGGACTGGGTTTGAAGCCGAACGGCACCACGAGCTGTTTTGCCACAGCAAACGGGGGCACGCCCGGGCGGCGGAACGTGACATGAGAGGTCACTTCGTTGTAACCGATGTAGTTGTACCCATTGGTCACGCGCGGCGTGCACCAGAGCCGGAATTGGTAGGCACATGAGACTGGTGGAAATTTGTCCGGAGTCACGGGACAGTTTATCCACTGGTCTGCTACGCCTTGCCAGTTGCCGCCAGGATAAGCCCCCATGCCAGCCGGGAGCAAGTTGATCGCCGGTGTAAACGGCCCTCCATAATAAGCATATAATGCGAAGGTCAGGAGATCGCCCTCCGGATCGAACGCGCGGAAGTGGACCTGCACCGGGTCTGCCGTCTCCGCAATGTCCACAATGGAGCATGGAGCGACAGTCGCGCCCATGTACCGGATTTCATAGATTTGCAATTCAGGCAGCGCGTTGTCCACGTAAAGCTGGAGCGTTTGCGGGGGTGAAGCCACCGCTCCGCCACCTGCTTTGTGGAATTGCACTTGGAACTCGTGGATTCCCGTGGGTATGGCCGGGTCACCGGAACCGCCCGTCGTGTTCAACTGGAACAGCAAATCTTTTGTCGAGTAGTCGAACGTCGGATCCTTCAACTCGTACGTGTCACTGGCGTCTGGACCGAACGGGTCTAGCACATAAGTGGTCCCATTCCATCGGTAGTTGGACCACGTGCGGCGTAACGCTGTGAAGCTGCCGCTGCTGCCGAAGCGGTGGACAATGGCGTATCGCCTGGCTCCCGCAGCCCACAGACTCTGGATCGTTGGTCGATTGTAAATGAAGTTGAGCACACTGCCAAAGGCCGCGTCTGTCACCGGTGGGTAATACCCCGGCGCAGTCGTGGCCCGTCCTCCCGTGATCGTCGTGAACGGGATCAACCCCACGCCGCCAATGACCGGCCCGGCTGTCCCGGGCGGATAGACTGGGTCAGGCCCCGTCGCTAGGTAAATAGTGTGCAGCGAGGCGAAATTGGTGAAGAACGACGGCGGAAAATCCGTCACGAACGAAGGCGTGGTCGAAGCGACCCGCAAGCCAAACCGCACGTACGGCAGTGTCATGGCTCCGAGCGCAACGATCCCCAACTCCGAAAGCGCAATTCGCATTTCCCAAATCCGATGTGGCGTCCCTGAGTGTGGCGAGGCCGCGAAGCCATGTTGCGCTTTTGACGGCGTGAAGCCGCCTAGGATCCCGGTCCATGTCCCCGGACCGAGGTAGTACTGCTTCGCTATCTTGATCGGCAGGCTGGGATAAATGCCGTAATTGACATCGAAGTGTGGCGTAATGCTGCCACTGCGGTCCACGTCGAAACTCAGCCAAAAGTAATCGCCGACGCCGGGACTTTGTCCGGTGTCATTCGTAATATCGATCGCCAGGTAGAGAAAACTAGCGTCATTTTTGACGTGGATAAACCCGCCGGGCATCGGCAGGACACCTGAAACGGTCCATTCTCCAGGGGAAAAAGTGCCCGTGAGGGCTGGAGCTGTCACTGCCCACTTGCTTGTGACTGTAGCCATAGCGTACCTCCTTTAGAGTGCTTGTTGAGGTTGACTGAGGTGACTGACTGTACCGCAGCCAACCTACCATTCTGGCTATAGGCGTGACTTTTCGTGTCACATTGTGACTTTTCGCGTCACAGCTGCGGCCTAGATTACCAAAAAAATCAGAATCTCAAAGCAACTGGGACGATCCGGGAGCAGGTCGCGTACAGCTTGCCTGGAGGTTCTGATCCTGTCGCATTATTGGCCGTTGTGACGCGCAAAGTCACAGTGTGACGCCAAAAGTCACGCCTTGGAATAAGGAAATGGTCGCGACTGAGAGGCAGGTGACGATGAATTCAGCAGTTGGTTCAAAAAACGCATCGATGGTTTTCGTCGTATTAGTTCTTTCTTGTGTGAACAGCTTAGCTGGGCCGCCCAACCCACAGCTCGCTTACGCTGGCAAACAGCCGTACACCGCAAACGGCCAGCAGTGGGTGCGATACAACCTCAGGGTCGTCAACTGGAACGCGTATCCTCCGTACTTGTTTGTACCATCGCCGCAGTTGCCGCCCTGCGGAAACAATCACAACGCCTCTCGAACCTGGGTGGATATATACAACAGAACAAATGGGACGAGGATTAATGGCTTCTGTGCTCTTCGTTCTCCAAACGACCTTTTACGACTCTGGTTTGCAGTCAAAGTGGGAGCGACGCCTCCGCATTGGGTCTATATCGTAATGAAGGACCGGTTAACGCAGACGAATCATAAATCAAATACCATCCCTATTCCGTAACTGCTAGCTTAACTTCGCGTAAATAACACAAATGCCATTACCTGTTCCTGTAAGCATCGCGTCCGGCTTCTCCGACGCCGTCGGCAGCGCCTACCGGCTGACCTCCGACCTGCTGTACGTCGCCGACGCCCGCTCGGCCTCTTTGCGTCCCTCGTCCATGCAGGAGGACTTTATTCCCATGCCTGTAGGGTTTTAAAGCTCAATCTGGTCGGGTTGATAAAATACATGTTCACAAATTCGTTAGAGCCGCCGGATTCACGATCTTCGACCACGAACGTGGAGCGCGTAACGTTCCAGAAGAGATTGTGCATCGATCGAACTTCATTGGTTCGACAGTGGACATTCGACGACGAACTCGCGGAGCTCGCCTGCTGGGACAAACGCACGGGATCGGGAGTAGAATTCCTAGGCAATCAACGGCGCCTCGTCCCCAAAACTGAGTAGGCAATCGAGCGGTTGTTTTCTTTTCGCGACCAGTCGTGCAAGCGACGGTTTGACGTTCAGTGAAGATTATGTTCGGTTGAACATTATAGCGTCGCACGCTTTCAGGACGCGGTGGAACGGCTTATTACGGCGATACAATGACGTTGAAACCGAACTCGCCGCGATGAAGGCCGAGCACGACTCGCTGGCGTCACACATTTTCGTCTCTTGCCGCCAATATCGGAACGCCAAGGACACAAAAGGCGGAAGCGTCGCGAGATGAACGCTCGGTTGAGTTTCAATACAGTCTGTGAGTTGGGCTTTCGCGGAAATTCGGGCCAATGGGAGCGGTTGATGGATGCGGTTCCGCGTCGGTGAAGCGTGAACTTTGACCCCGTGTTCTTGAACCAAGGAGACACAATCGAATGCGCCACTGGCCGCGCGTGCTTTCGCTCAGGCGAGATTCGCATTTTGGATGCAGGCGGAGCAGTCGCTCGCATGATTCCGTTTAGTGAGACAGACTTTGTTACTTTCTTGTGCGACCATTGATGCGCCTCGGTGCGAATGTGTAGAAAGGAGGGAATCCATGAATCACAACGCGTCAGATTACGCAGGAAAACAGCAAACTGTGCCTATCCTCAAAAGTCGGACAATCAGATTTCTTTCCGTAGGAATTGCGCTTTTCGCAGTTTTTAGCGGAACACCATCCACCAATGCCGGTGACTTCTTGCCGGAGCAATTCAGAATTTTTTCAACTGTGCCGCCGAATGGAGACTTGAATCCCTATGGCGTTGCTTTTGTGCCGCAAGGCTTTCAAAGCGGCGCCGGACCTCTACGACCGGGGCAGATTCTGGTCTCAAATTTCAACAACAGTATGAACCTGCAGGGAACGGGTACCACCATTGTGCGTGTGCGTGACGGCGCACCCTTTGTTTTCTTTGCCGGGCCGCCTCACCCAGGTGGATCAACTGGCCTTGGGCTTTCGACCGCACTGGCAATACTGCAGAGGGGCTTTGTGATTGTTGGAAACGTGCCGTCAACAGATGGCACATCCAACACGGCCATGCCGGGTTCGCTCCTGGTGATTGACAACAAAGGCCATTTAGTCAGCACGATTAGCGGGCCACTCATTTCCGGGCCATGGGACATGACCGTCATTGACGAAGGTAATCAGGCGATCGCCTTTGTCTCGATGGTGCTCTCAGGGAAGGTCGTGCGATTGAATCTCGATGTCTCTTCAAGTGACGTAACGGTCACGAGCACGACCGTGATTGCATCCGGGTACGCACACAGGGGCGATCCTGCTGCCTTTGAGGTCGGGCCCACCGGCTTGGTATACGATCAGACCACGGATGTGCTTTATGTGGCGTCCACAGCAGATAACGCCGTCTTTTCGGTTCAGAACCCAAGAACGAGAAACAGCAGCGGAGGCAAAGGCACCCTTATTTACACAGATGCTCATTACCTGCACGGTCCGCTCGCCATGGCAGAGGCTCCGAACGGTCATTTGATCGTTGCCAACAGCGACGTGATTAATCCCAACCCGCACCTGCCTAGCGAGTATGTCGAGTTCACCAAGCAAGGGCACTTTCATTCGCAACTTTCAATCGATGCCGCACAGGGCGGTTCATTCGGGTTAGCAGTGAACGTAAGAACAGTGAACATTGCAGAAGTGGAGTCGTTCTTCGCTGCGGTGGATGACAACACAGCAACTCTCATCGTTTGGAGAATGCCGTTTTCCACCGACCCGTAGCATCGTACCAAACCTTCCTGCGTTCTTCACGTCTTGTGGCGGGGTGAGTGGTGAAAGATAGAATCAGCGAAACGCCCGCAGGCTTGGCGGTCTTCCGCGTGGAGTATTTCTACGGCTAGGCCTTTTAATCGACTCTCTGAACTCGCGTTCTGGCTCATGTGTCTCGACCACCGTTGCCACCATCATCGTAAACGCGAATGTGGACGGCTGCGAAACTTCGCGTAGCCGATTGCATTGCTGATTGCGTTTGGCTCACCGTACCACAGACGGCCAAATGGTAGCGTATCGGAGATTACTGTGCTTGTTTACCTATGAAAATGGGCCTGTAGCTCAGCGGTTAGAGCAGGGGACTCATAATCCCTTGGTCCCAGGTTCGAATCCTGGCGGGCCCAAGCCCCGAAAGCTTTCGGCGCTGAAACCAAGCGAGGCCGTCGGCAAATCTTAAATCCGCAAATCGCTGGATTCTTCTCAGTTGCAATTTTCCCCTGCGTGTTCGAAGCTCTGCGTCCGCTCTGGGAGGAATTCTTATGAACCAGGTCATCGATGTGATCGAGAAAGAACAACAAAAAGCCAACGCGAACACATTCAAGGTCGGCGACGGCGTCCGCGTCCATACGCGGGTTGTGGAGGGAGACAAGGAACGAATCCAGATATTTTCTGGCGTAGTGATTGGCCGTAAAGGACGCGGATTGAACGAAACATTTACCGTGCGCCGCATCTCTTACGGTGAGGGCGTGGAGCGAGTTTTCCCATTGCACTCACCCCGCATCGCAAAAATCGATGTCGAGCAAGAGGGGCGCGTGCGCCGCGCTAGATTGAATTATCTTCGTGCTCGCAAAGGCAGGGAAGCAACAGCCGTGCGGGAGTGACAACTGATGAGTGACGGGTGACGAGCTGAGTGTCGATCTTTTTTTCTCGCCACTCGTCACATGTCACTTGTCACTCGCGCAAATCTGCCAATGATTTGCGCAGATGTATCGGCGCTGCGGTTTTCGTTACGAAAAAAAACTCCGCGCTAACGGCGTCGCTCGCATAGCCGGCATCGACGAAGCAGGCCGCGGCGCGCTAGCGGGCCCCGTCGTGGCGGCTGCAGTGGTTCTGCCCGAAAGATTCCGTCATCGTCGCCTGAATGATTCCAAACAACTTCCGCCTGAATTACGCGAGGAGATTTATTGCGAACTGGTCGCTCATCCCGAAATCAGATGGACTGTCGGCATTGTCGATTCCATAGAGATCGATCGAATCAACATTCTGCGTGCGAGTCACAAAGCCATGCGCTTTGCAGTCGAAGCGCTGATCGACCACCCCGATCACGTTTTGATCGATGGTCTTCCTGTGATCCCGTTCCCATTTCCGCAGACGGCTATCATCGATGGTGATTGCATCAGCTTAAGCATCGCGGCCGCCAGCGTGATCGCGAAGGTCACGCGCGATAGAATGATGCGTGACTTTTGCCAGCAGTTTCCACAATATTCTTTCAGCCGGCATAAAGGTTACGGCACCGAACTGCATCTCGTTAAGCTCCATGAATTCGGACCTTGCCCGATCCATCGCCGATCTTTCGAACCGGTGGCGCAACCACTTCTCGCTCTTGAGGAACTCGCGGAAATCGGTCCATCTCCGACGCGGCGCGCACGGCGAGAAGTTGGCGTGTCGATTCCTGCGGCGTAACGGGTACAAGATTCTCTACCGTAACTTCAAGGGACGCAGCGGAGGCGAGATCGACATTGTCTGTCGCGATGACGACACGCTCGTATTCGTCGAAGTAAAGACGCGCACGCGAGAAGATTTTGGCCGGCCTGTTGCCGCAGTCGATCGACAGAAACAAAAACGCATTTCGCGCGGCGGCCTGGCTTGGCTACGCATGCTCGACAATCCCGACATTCTTTTTCGGTTCGATGTTGTGGAAGTAATCATTGCAGACGACGCGAAACCACGTCTTGAATTGATCAAGAACGCGTTCCCGCTTTCGAAGCCGTATCTCTACTGATGTGCTTGGCGCCAAAGGCGCTGTGTTACCCCAGCCTGGGGCCACGCCCCAGGTATATACAATTGGCGGTTAACCGAAGCGCTGAAAGCGCGATTCAGTATCGGAAGTAAATCGCACTTTCAGCGCTTTGCCTTTTCCGGATCATAATCCTGCGGCGCTGCCGCAGGCTGCAGTTGAATGATGCGCCGTTGGCGTTAAACAGATGGCCAAGGGGAGAGGCAGAGCGTTGGGCACGATCAGCGCTGGAATCTATTTGCAATCAAACTTCAGCCACCTCGATAATCCGCAAACTTTTATGAACAGCAAAATCAATCATCTCGCAGTTTGGATCCTCGTCGTGATTCACCAACTTATCGGCTGGGGATGGTACGCCGTCTTTGGCGAGAAGTGGCTCAACCTGCACGCCCGGACGATGACCGACATCGAGCGCACGCATAACGTCGGCGCGTACGTGTTCGCAGTCGTTACCGCAATCGTGGTTAATTACACATTGGCTTGGCTGATCTCACGTCTCAATGCAACCACGGCAGTCGCCGGATTGAAGATCGCGCTAGCTTGCTGGTTCGGCTTTTTATTTGTTGAACACGCCACCATCGCCGTGTTCTCCGCTTTTGAAACAAATCCGTGGCCGCTCATCTTGATCGACATGGGCCGACCGTTCGTGGCCTATTCGATCAGCGGCCTCGTCCTCGGCGCCTGGCGCAGGGGTACGCCGTAGCCGCCGTCGCTGACTGCGGTTTGGGCCGGGTTTGACAGCCAGGGCTGGACAATCGCAGCACCGTTGGCAAAATCATCATTACGGACCATGGCTGATCCCATCCTCGTTGCACAATCGAAGGACCCGATCTTTTTGCTGCCGAAAATGGCCAATCGCCATGGCTTGATCGCCGGTGCAACAGGAACTGGAAAGACAGTCACGCTGCAAACGCTGGCGGAAAATTTTAGTGCGCGTGGCGTGCCGGTTTTCATGGCTGACGTGAAAGGCGATCTCGCGGGATTGAGCCAGTCGGGTGGTAACAACCCGAAAGTAGTCGAACGCGCGAAAGAGCTTAAGATTGACGGTTTCAAAGGCGAAGCTTGTCCCGTTGTCTTCTGGGATGTATTCGGCGAGCAAGGACACCCGGTGCGCGCCACGGTGTCGGAGATGGGCCCGCTGCTGCTTGGGCGTTTGCTCGAATTGAATGACACGCAGGAAGGCGTGCTCAACATGGTGTTCAAGGTCGCTGACGAAAACGGCTTGCTTCTTCTCGATCTTAAAGATCTGCGCGCGATGTTGCAGTACGTCGCGGACAATGCAGACCAATTCAAAACGCAATATGGAAATATCTCCGCTGCGAGCGCGGGCGCGATTCAGCGCAATCTTCTAGCGCTCGAATCACAGGGCGCCGACAAATTTTTCGGCGAACCCGCCCTTAATCTTGATGATCTGATCCAAACGCAGAACGGGAAAGGCGTGATCAACATCCTCGCGGCCGACAAGTTGATGCAGAAAGCACCGAAGGTTTATGCGACACTTTTACTGTGGATGCTCTCGGAGTTGTTCGAGAACCTTCCGGAAATAGGCGATCCCGAAAAACCCAAGCTGGTTTTCTTTTTCGACGAAGCGCATCTGCTCTTCACCGACATCGCGCCGGCAGTCGAACAAAAGATCGAGCAAATGGTGCGACTGATTCGCTCAAAGGGCGTCGGCGTTTATTTCGTCAGCCAGAATCCGCTCGATATTCCCGAAGTTGTTCTGGGTCAGCTCGGTAATCGTGTGCAACATGCCTTGCGAGCGTTTACCCCGCGCGACCAAAAAGCCGTGAAAGCTGCCGCGGAAACGTTCCGGCAAAATCCAAAGTTCAAAGTTGAGACGGTGCTTACTGAGCTCGCGGTCGGCGAAGCGCTCGTATCAATGCTGGATGAGAATGGCAGCCCGGAAATTGTCGAGCGCGCAAAGATTGTTCCGCCGCGCAGCCAGGTCGGTGCGATCACCCCGGACCAGCGAAAACAGATCATAAGTTCGTCGGTCCTCGCCGGTCATTATGAAACCGCGGTCGATCGCGAGTCGGCTTACGAGAAATTACAGGCCAGGGCAGGGGAGAAAGTGCAAACGGCCGGTGCACCACCGGTGGCAGCGGGCGCTCCAGCCGCTCAAGGGACGCAGCCATCGCTGCTTGCGGAAGCCTTGGGAACGGTTACGGCCGCATTCCAACCAACCGTTGGTCCACGCGGTGCGATTCATGATTCGCTTGCCACTTCAATGACCAAGAGCGCGATGCGCGCGGCCAGTAGCCAAATTGGGCGGCAACTCGTTCGCGGAATCCTGGGAGGAATTCTTGGCGGGAGCGGGAGGCGAAGATAGCTGCAGCCACGGCCCTGCGGACCGTCTCCGCACGTCGCACAGCGAGTGGCTACCACCAAATCGTTCTTCGTTTATTGCTTCGGCGAGGCAGCCGGCTTGGCAGCTTCTTTCTTCGCGCCCTTTTCTGCCTTGGCTGGCTTCACTTCGATGTTGGTGGCCGTCATAGTGTAATGAACCGTGACTTTGTCGCCCACTTTCATCTCGCCGCTCGCTTTGGTGTTCGCATCGCGAGTGATTTCAAACCGTTCCTTTTTCGCGCCCTTCTCGACCACGATCATCGTGTCGTTTAACTCCGCAATCGGACCGGTCACCTGATAATCCTGAACGCCCGCGGCAAAGACTGCGCTGCTCAGCGCGAGACTCGCTGCGGCCAATAAACTGAGTGGTAATCTTATTTTCATGTGTCCGATTAGACTCCGTCCGGTCGGTCTTATTCAAGCGTTTTGGATCAGGAACGCAGGATTCGGATCGAATTAGGAAAGCAGGAACGTAGGAAGTGTCATCCCGAGCAAAGTCGAGGGATCTCTAAATATTTTCGTGAGCACTTACTTGCTCCGCGCTGTCGGAATCGCCGTTCACGCGTACACGCGCGAGGTACTCATCCGCTTTTTGTCATTCCGAGCGGAGTCGAGGAATCTCTAAATATTTCTGTAGATCCTCACTGCTTCGGCGGCTCGGGAATGGCTCTCACACCCACTCGAGCCAGGTACTCATCAGCCTGCAACAGATCCGTTCCAGCGCGCTCGAGAATCTTTAGCAGATTATCCATCGACGAAACTTCCTCGAGCTGCTCGGTCAGGAACCACTGCAGAAAATTAATCGTGATGTAGTCGTTCTGTTTGCGCGCCAGTTCGACCAGGCCGTTTATCTGGTTCGTGACATGAATTTCCTGGTCGAGCGAAAGTTTCACCGCGTCGCGCGCCGTTTTGAATTTCGATTTGGGCGCATCGATCGCCGGAATCGCTACGCGTCCACCTGCATCGACCACGTATTTGATGAACCGCAACGCGTGTCCTTTCTCCTCCTCGGCCTGCTGAAAAAAATGCTGCGACAATTGCGGCAACGCCTCCGACGCAAAATGCGCCGCAATCGCGTAATACTGCAGCTCCGCGCTGAACTCGTAACCGATTTGCTCGTTAATGGCGTCGATGACTTTTTGGCTCGTTAGCATAGCGGAAGTTTAACCAGGATTAGATTGAAGCAAAATGATCTGCCTGCCACGCCGTAGCCTCGGCGAAGGCGGGTTCGTTAATGGCATCGATAACTTTTTGACTGGTAAGCATGAATAACCTTTCCGTTGGCTTCCTCTTTGTTTAGCGCAGCATTGAGGTGGGCTCAAATTTCACTGGTCAAAACATTTTGGATGAACTTATTTGTCTTGTATGGGAGACAAAGATTTAGGAGCAAAGGACGAGCCCGGCGTGATTACGCGACGAGCGTTCGTTTGGGCAGCGCTGGCGAGCGGCGCCACACTTTTGGCGGGAAGAGCTAGCACGATTTTTGGGGCCGCATCGCCGATCGCGGCGGGCGCAGGCGCCAACTCCATCTTCCGTTTGGGTGGCGATCTGTCGGTGAATCGACTTGGATTCGGTGCGATGCGTCTCACGGGCGAGGGGATTTGGGGTTGGCCGCCAGATCGCGAGAATGCGCTCAAAGTCTTGCGGCGTGCTGTCGAACTTGGCGTGAACTTGATCGACACCGCGGACGCGTATGGACCGGAAACCAGTGAATTGCTGATTGCACAAGCGCTTCACCCGTACTCGAACGGACTTGTCATCGCGACTAAAGGCGGAAACACACGGCCCGGACCCGGCCAGTGGGTGCCAAATGGTCGGCCTGAATATCTCAAACAATGCGTCGATAAAAGTCTTAACCGGCTAAAGCTTGAACGAATCGATCTCTATCAACTGCACCGCATCGATCCCAAGGTTCCGATGGAAGAATCGCTCGGCGCGCTTAAGGAAATGCAGAGCGCCGGTAAGATTCGGCACATCGGATTATCCGAAGTGTCACCCGAGCAGGTTGAGCAGGCGCGTAAAGTTGTTCCGATCGTGAGTGTGCAGAACCGCTACAACATCACGGACCGAAAATGGGAGAGCACACTGATTTATTGCCAGAAGGAAGGGATCGGGTTCATGCCGTGGGCGCCAATCGGCGGGAGCAGAGGATTGAGCGGGGGAGCGTTGGAAAAAGCCGCGAAAGATCACGGCGTGAGCGTGATTCAACTCGGGTTGGCGTGGCTACTGCATCGGTCACCTGTAATGCTGCCAATCCCGGGAACGTCGTCGCTCGCGCACCTGCAGGAAAATATGGCGGCTGCGAGGGTGAAGTTGACCGCGGACGAATGGAAGGCAATTGACACGTTGGCGGGGCCAGCATGACAGGAAATCACCCGCGACTTGAAGTGGCGGGTAGCGTGGCCATTCCGGCGACGTCCTACTGATTCGCTCGCTCCCGCTCGCTCACCGGCTACCCTCGCTGGCTTAACCGTCTATCTCGCGGTTCCGAACCGCTCGGTTCTGTTACGGCATGCGGCGTTCCGCCGCGCCGTGCGCTTCCGCCTTCGCCAAGGCTACGGCGGGACAGGCGATTAGGCGTACGAAAAAAAGCCCAGCACTTTGACTAGCAAAGTGCTGGGTTCTGGCGACGTCCTACTCTCGCACGGCCTGTCGCCGTACTACCATCGGGGCTGCAGCGTTTCACTGCCGTGTTCGGAATGGGAACGGGTGGGGCCACTGCGTTATTGTCACCAGAGTGCGGAGCCGCACTGGCAGTTTCGCTGCGTTCGCAGCGACGCAAGCGCGAGGCCGAGTCTCTGGGGACTTCGGGCGATTGAGGTCAATCGCCGCTACCTGAATTTCAAAGAACGCCGATTCGCTGGCATCTACATACGGGGAGTAAGCTCGAAATCCGAATCACGAATATCGAGACTTTAAGGCTTCGTTTTGTTTTAAGATCTTTTGTCTTGTCTGTTGGCTGCAACCCAGCTACTTCAATCAACTCGCATGCTCTCTTTGAGCAAAAACGCTCTTGAGGCACTTTCGACTTCAAGTCGCGTTGGAATTACCTGAAGTAGCTGGGCTACAGCGTAACAGAAAAGTAAAAGATCAAGCCGAACGGGTTATTAGTACTCCTGAGCTGAACACATTACTGTGCTTACACCCGGAGCCTATCAACGTGGTGGTCTACCACGACCCTTCAGGGAGAACTCATCTTGGGATAGGCTTGGCGCTTAGATGCTTTCAGCGCTTATCCTTGCCGAACATAGCTACCCAGCACTGCTCTTGACAGAAC
>DATEZD010000117.1:0-3430 GCA_035255865.1 Candidatus Udaeobacter sp. | reverse complement strand
GCTTAACTACACACACTACTTACCATTTCCGAATGGCAGCGACCAACAGCGCCGGCACCAGGTACGGCAGTGACAGGACGTTTACTACGCCTTAGGCCCAGCGCTCAACGGCGCACTAGAAAGATGTGCGCCGGTTGAATCTTCGGATCGAGCTCGACGTAATTTTGCCGGCCGCGCCAGGTGTAACGGGCGTCGCTTAACAGATCGTGCACCTGATACTCGTCGCCTTCCATCAGGCCAAACTCTTCAATGGGCACATACACAAACGAGTTCTGCTTTCGATGCGGATCCAGATTTACAACAACGAGAATGATGTTGTCCCGTCCAGGGCTCATCTTGCCGTAAAACAGAATGGCGTCATTGTCGGCGTGGTAAAATCGCAAATTGGTGTACATCTGGAGCGCGCGATTTTCCCTGCGGATTTTGTTTATCCGCGCGATCCAGTCTTTGATGTTTCCCGGCGCGTTCCAATCGCGTTCCTTGAACTGATATTTTTCGGAATCGAGATACTCCTCGCGACCGGGCAAAGCCTTGTTCTCGCACAGCTCGTATCCGCTGTAGATGCCGTAAAGCGGTGAGAGCGTCGCCGCCAGAAGCACGCGAGTCATGAACGCCGGGCGTCCGCCCTCTTGAAGAACAGGCGCTAGGATGTCGGGCGTGTTTGGCCAGAGGTTGGGGCGAAAGTATTCGCTCATTTCGGTTTGAGTCAGTTCCGTAAAATATTCGATGAGCTCCCGCTTCGTGTTTCGCCACGTGAAGTAGGTGTAGCTCAGGTTAAAACCCGCTTTGGCCAGCGCTTTCATCATCTTTGGACGGGTGAACGCTTCGGAGAGAAAAATCGTGTCGGGATATTTTTCGCGGACGCCCGTGATCAAATATTCCCAAAACGCGACCGGCTTAGTGTGCGGATTGTCCACGCGAAAAATCCGCACTCCGTGCTCGGCCCAAAACAACACGATGCTCCTCATCTCGGCCCAGAGCTCGCGCCAGTTCTCACACCAAAAATTCAGCGGATAAACGTCTTCGTACTTTTTTGGCGGGTTCTCCGCGTACTTAATCGTGCCATCCGGCCGTTTGTAGAACCAATCGGGATGCTCTTTGACATACGGATGATCGGGTGAGCAATTGATCGCGAAATCGAGGGCAATTTCCATTCCGCGTGTGCGCACCTCTTTTTGTAGCCAGTCGAAATCGGCGAGCGTGCCGAGCGAAGGCTCGACTGCTTTGTGTCCACCAGCTTCGCTGCCGATCGCCCACGGCACGCCCGGATCGCCCGGCTCGCAGGTGATCGAGTTGTTTCTGCCTTTGCGATTGGTGTGACCAATCGGATGAATTGGCGGAAAATAAATGACGTCGAACCCCATTGCCTTTGCGTCGTCCACCCGCGGCAGACAATCGCGGAACGTCGATCCCCGGTCACCGCGGCCTTCCGCCGAGCGCGGAAAAAACTCATACCACGCTGCGAACAATGCCGCCTGCCGATCGACCACGACACGAGGAGCGGGAGCATATTGCGCCGCGGCGGAGCGATCGGGATACGTCGCCATCAGCACCTCCAGCTCGCCGGATTTCGCGATGGCATAGATTTCTGAATTGGCCGCCGTGGCCATTTGCTCTGAAAATTCGCGCAGTCGCGCCGCATCCGCTCGAGAGCGCGCGCGCCGGGCGGCGGCTTTCACTATCGCTGCGCCTTCCAGTCCTTCGCTTCGCAGATCGGAAATGCCGCCCTCAAATTTCTTTGCGAACTCGCTTTGCCAACTGCGAAAAGTGTCTGTCCACGCTTCGACGGTGTATTCGTGAACGGCTTCGTCATACAGCGTGCAAACCCCGCGCCAGCGATCGTTATCGACGAAAATCATGGGCGTTTCCCGCCACGCGCGTTCCCTGAGAACGCGCCACTTCAGAACGGCTGCCACCACGTCGTGTCCATCCTTAAAAATGTCCGCCTCGACGGCGAGATCTTCGCCAACGATTCGCTTTATCGGGTAGCGCCCGCCCTCGATTAGCGGCTGCAGGTTCTCGATAACAACGGATGGAAACGCCCCAGCCATGAACGATCAATCAACCGAGATTCACGTGGAGCGAAAGAACAAATCGATGTAGCGTGCGCTGTCTCAGCGCACTCGGCACTGTCCGCTGAGACAGCGGACTCTACAGCCGTTTTCGAACGCGCGACTCTTTCAAATGCCGCCTACACCGCGACATGAAACGCGCACTCGTACAGACCCGAGTTGCGAACCGCTTCGCGCCGCACGCGCGTGCCCAGGACGGTTTCGAACATGTCCTGCTCGAACCGACCAATGATCGGGTAACGCTCCAACAGATTCAGGATCGGGGAATGACACTCAACAATGCGGGGGCCGCCGTCGTCTTTGTTGTTGACGAACTGGGCCATGTGGCCTTCCCCGTCGCGAACCTGTGCGAGCCACTTCGCGCGCTCCGCTGCCGTATCTCCCTTCGCCTTGGCTTTGAGCGCCGCGCTCTTCTTTTTGAAAATGCTGTAAAGGAGCTTCTCCGGCGCGTTTGGTCCGTAGATTTCCTGGGCCGATTTCAAGAGATCCAGAGTGAATTGGTGGCTGTCGGCCTGAAAAAGATCATGGCTCCTGCGCGTAAGCCGATACACCATCTCCGGCCGGCCCATTCTTTGCGGGCGCCGCCAGGTGTCCAGATAACCGTCGCGGTGAAGGGTGATGCAATGCTGCTTAATGCCCATGTAGCTCATGTTCATTCTTTCCACGAGCTCGTTGACAGACATTCCCTTGGTGCGCTTCAGCGAGTTAATAATTTCCAGCCGCTGAGTACGGCCAATTTCCGAGATTAGACGTTGGTTCATAAGGTGAAAGAGTTGAGAAGAACGAGAATGCGGACTTTACACGCCGCATTCTTTAATACGCAAGCCTAAAGTTTACACAAAATTCACACAACATTTCGTTAAGGAGAGAAATTACGAAGCAAGGGGGCCCTTCAAAACGCGGTGCTTCATTCTCGTGCCCTGAGCCGAAGTCTCTAATTTTTCTGAACTAAACAATCAGAGATTCCTCGACGGAGCCCGTCCTGAGCAGAGTCGAAGTGCGCGGAATGACGGAAAGGTCTATGAATAGAGATACTCGTCGTGGTACTCGCGCTGCGGAGCGAACTGGACGTTCGCATTTCCGGTCTCCGGGTACTCGAAGATTTTGCCTTCGTAATTGCGGATCACGATTTTTTCGTTGTCGTGATAGAGGATGTAGCCGGGATTAATCGGCACTTTGCCACCGCCGCCGGGCGCGTCGATGACGAATTGCGGCACGGCATAGCCAGTAGTGTGACCGCGCAGGCCTTCGATGATCTCGATGCCTTTGGCGACCGACGTACGCAAATGCGATGACCCATTGATCAGGTCACATTGATAAATGTAATAAGGGCGCACCCGGCACATAAGCAGCTTGTG
>DATEZD010000116.1:0-5602 GCA_035255865.1 Candidatus Udaeobacter sp. | reverse complement strand
GTGGCGAACGAAACGCGACCGGCCGTTCTGCGCACGGCGCTTTCAAATTCCTTTGGCTTCGGTGGGACCAATGCCTCGATTCTGATGAGTAGATTCTAAGCATGAGTCTCGCGATTGCCGGCATGGGGTGGGTGACACCTCTCGGACGCGGCGTTGATTCAGTTTGGGAACGGTTGCTTCACGGCGATGAAGCATCCGCGTCAACGATTTCCGAAGAGTTCGGTGATCGACCTTACAGCGTCTTCCGCGTACCGGAATCAGCTCTAACTGGTTTCGCGCATTCTCGGCTCCGCCGAGCCAGCGCGATTTCGAGATTTGCCACGGCAGCCGCTCTCGAGGCGTTGGATGCTGCCGGAGTAAAGATCGATTCGCAGAATGCCGAAAAAATCGCGCTCATCTTTGCCATCTCAAATGGCGGCGTCATTTACACGAAACGTTTTTATCGCGACATCGTTGACGCAGGTGCGCAGTCCGCCAGTCCGCTTCTGTTTCCAGAAACCGTGTTCAATGCACCGGCAAGCCATCTCGCGGCGATTCTCGGGGTGACTGGCGCCACTTATACCTTGGTAGGCGACGGAGCGGTTGGGCTCGCAGCGATAAAAATGGCTGAAGACTTGATGGCCAATGAGGCAATTGACCATTGCCTGATCGTCGGAACCGAAGAACTCGATTGGTTGTTATGCGATGCATATCGGCGATGGCGATTGCTTCGTGCGGCGCCTCCTATCGAGCCCTTCAGCAAACAAAAGGGCGGAATGATTTTGAGCGAAGGCGCAGGAGCAATACTGCTTGCGGGCGAGGGACGGCTCACAATCGAATCCGCTCATCCCGGCGGATATTTTACGAAGCGCGCCGAAGCGGATGAAATTTTGAAGCGGATTCTGCGCGATCTCAGCCAGACTGAAATCGATCTTGTCGTCTCGAGTGCGAACGGAACGTTCGTCGATGAAGCGGAGTGCCGAGCGCTCAAAGCGGTGATTCCAAATGCGCTTGTTTACACTGGCAAACCGGCGTTGGGCGAGAGCGTTGGTGCTGCAGGCCTGTGGCAGGTCATCCTGGCGGCTCAGGCACTGCGTTCTGCCGAGCTTCCGCCTGTGCTTCACGCAGATCCAGCCATTGCGTTGCGGCTTTCGCTTTCACGCACGTCTCTGGCAGGAGCGCGCCGCGCAATCGTTTTAAGCTGCGGAGTCAATCAGCAAGCGGCGGGATTGCGACTGGCGATCCGGTGAACAGGCCGCTCCGCCGTCGTCGGCTTTTGCCGTTTAGCGCCCCATAGGACCCATGTTGACGAAACGCGCTTCGACCGCGACGCTCGATTAGTCCCGCAGACGCGGGATACTTCTCGCACATGGCCATCGAAGTAAAAATTCCCGCTGTTGGTGAATCTATCACCAGCGGCGTCGTCTCCGCCTGGCACAAGAAATCCGGCGAGTTCGTGAACGAGGGTGAAACGCTCTTCACTCTCGAGACCGACAAGGTTTCCACCGAGATCGTCGCAGAAAAAGCTGGCCTGCTCGAAACGAAAGTGCCCGAAGGCCAGGAGGTGAAGATCGGGGAAGTAGTTGCCACAATCGATGATTCAAAGCAGCGACCGGAGGGAAAGAAAGCCACCGCGGCAAAGAAGGCTGAGAAGCCTCCGGAGAAAAAGAAAGAGCCTGAGGAAAAGAAGGAAGAGCCGGAGACGGCGAAGAAAACTGTGAAAGAAGTGGAGAAGAAGGCGCCGCCATACAAAGAAACAGTTCTCTCCCCCGCCGTTCGGCACATCATAGAAGAAGAGAAACTTGAGCCGGAGAAAATCCACGGCACCGGGAGAAGCGGCCGTCTGACTAAGGCAGACGTGTTAGCCGCGGTGGAAGAACGCGGCAAAACGGAACCTGTAGGGGAAGCTGTTAGCTTCCCCGAGAGGTCAGCGCCGTCCCCGACAGTTGAACCATCTGCCGATGGCCGGTTCATTCGCAAGAAAATGTCGCCACTGCGCCGCAAGATCGCGCAGCAACTGGTGATGGCGCAGCACACCGCGGCGATCCTTACCACATTCAACGAGTGCGACATGAGCGCCGTGCAGGAATTGCGCAGCAAAGCGCAACAGGAGTTCACGAAAAAGAACGGCGTGAAACTGGGTTTGATGTCGTTCTTTGTTAAGGCATGCGTCGAAGCGCTCAAAGCCGTGTCGGTAGTCAATGGTCGCATTGAGGACGACGATTTCATCCAAAACAATTTCTACGATATCGGTGTGGCTGTCGGCACCGAGCGTGGATTGGTTGTGCCCGTGCTGCGTGATGCAGACAAGAAAAGTTTTGCCGATTTGGAGCGCGACATTGCCGATTACGCCAGCAGAGCGCGCGAAGGAAAACTGAAGATTGAAGATTTGCAGGGTGGTACTTTCACGATCACGAACGGTGGCGTGTACGGATCGCTCTTCGCAACGCCGATCTTGAATCCGCCGCAGAGCGGGATTCTCGGCATGCACAAAATCATGCCGCGACCGGTTGCAGTGGACGGAAAAGTGGAAGTCCGCCCGATGATGTACCTGGCGCTCAGCTACGACCATCGCGCCATTGACGGCAAAGAAGCGGTGACTTTTCTCATCAAAGTGAAGGAGTGCATCGAGAATCCGAAAGAGCTCCCGCTGGATTTTTAACCTTTGTCATGTCGAGCGAAGTCGAGACATCTCTTGCTCTTTGTCTTTTAATGGCGAGAGATTGCTTCCACTTCGCTTCAGTCGGAATGACAGAAAATAGTCATGGAAAAATTTGATGTCGTTATCATTGGCTCTGGTCCCGGCGGATACATCGCTGCGATCCGTGCCGGCCAGCTTGGACTGAAGACTGCCCTCGTCGAAAAAGACAAGGAACTGGGCGGCACCTGCCTGAACGTGGGCTGCATCCCGAGCAAAGCGCTTCTCACTTCAAGCGATCATTTCATGTTCGTTAAAAAAGAGGCGGCCAAGCACGGCATCGTCATCGATGGAGTGCGTGCCGATCTCGCGAAGATGCAACAGCGCAAGGACAAAGTCGTGAAGACATTTAACACTGGCGTGCGTTCGCTGATGAAGACGAACAAGGTTACAGTGCTCGAAGGTACCGGCACGATCACCGCGCCGGGAAAAGTTTCGATTAAGTCTTCGAACGGCGAGACACAGGAGATCGAAACTAAGAACATTGTCATCGCCACCGGGAGCGCGCCGGTGGAACTGCCGTTTGCGAAATTTGACGGCAACACAATTGTCAGCAGCACCGAAGCGCTGGCTTTCGCGGAAGCTCCAAAGCAGCTGATTGTTATCGGCGCAGGCGCGGTCGGGCTGGAGTTGGGCTCCGTTTGGAACCGGCTTGGATCGGAAGTGACGATGTTGGAATTTCTCCCGCGGATCGCGCTCGGATTCGATCTCGAGCTGTCGAATCTGCTTCAGCGTTTACTCACCGCTCAAGGCATGACGTTCCACTTAGATACAAAAGTCAGCGCGGTTAACGTCGACAATGGCCGTGCGACTGTGACCGCAACCAAGGATGGCCAGGAAGTAAAATTCAATGCCGACAAGGTCCTCGTTTCAGTCGGACGTCGGCCGTTCTCGGATGGTTTGGGCGCGGAAAAAGTGGGCGTCGCGTTGGATGAAAAGAAACGAATCAAAGTGGACAAGCATTTCCGCGCGAATGTCGAAGGCATTTACGCCATTGGTGATGTGATTGCCGGTCCGATGTTGGCGCACAAAGCCGAAGACGAAGGAATTGCCTGCATTGAAATCATCGCCGGCAAAGCCGGCCATGTAAACTACGACGCCATCGCCGGGATCATTTACACAAATCCTGAGTTGGCCGGTGTCGGCCTTACCGAAGATCAAGCCAAAGAGCAGGGGATCGATGTGCGCATCGGCAAATTTCCGTTTCGTGCCAACAGCCGTGCGCTTTGCAGCGATGATGTGGAAGGAATGGTTAAGTTCGTCGCCGACGCAAAAACCGATCGCATCCTTGGCGCACACATCTTGCACCACGCCGCTTCGGAGTTAATCGCCGAAGCCTCCGCCGTGATTGAATTCGGTGGCAGCTCCGAAGACATCGGCCGTACCTCTCATTCGCATCCAACCTTGAGTGAGGCAGTCCGAGAAGCCGCGCTCAACGTCGAAAAACGCGCACTACACATCATAAACCGATGATCGCTGCCCCTCGCGAATGCCGCTAAGCTGAGAGATATCATCTTAAAGGTCCCGTTGCCTCGCGCCGTCGAATAACGAAAAGCGTCACTGCCGCCGAGGCTGCACAAATGATTGCGCCGAACCCGAGCGCGAATGGTGTGCCCACGAAATGCGCAACGGCTCCGGCTTCGAGACTGCCAAGGGGAATCATGGCGCCGAACACGAGCGACCACACGCCCATGACGCGTCCCCGCATCTCATCTGGCACGATGGTTTGCAGCACGGTGTTCGAAGTTGAAAAAAACAGCAGCATTCCAAATCCGGCGGCGAACAGGAATACCAGCGCTAGCGGAAAGCTTTTGGTGAACGAAACCGCCAGCATCGCTATGGAAAATAACCAGACGCCGCCGAGTGCGATTTTGCGCGGCGTGAAAACATGTCCAAATGTCGCCACCAGCAGGGCACCGACGAACGCGCCGGTTCCGCTAGCCGACATCAGAATCCCGTAACCATTTGCGCCGCGTCCGAGCACATCGCGTGCAAACGCCGGCATCAGGACCGCATACGACCAGCCGAAAACGCCGACTGCCAGAAACAACAGCAAAATCGTACGCACACGCGGATGTTTTATCGAATACAAGATTCCCTCCCATGCGTGCTCGCCCGCGGAGGCGATTTCGATTTTCCGCTCAAAACACGGCAGACGCATCATCAAGAAACCCGCGATCACGGCAATAAAGCTCAGACCGTTCAGGAAAAAGCACATCGCCACACCGACGGCGCCAATCATCAAGCCGGCCACCGACGGGCCGACGACGCGCGCTCCGTTCACGATCGAGCTGTTGAGTGAGATTGCGTTCAGCAAATCTTCGCGACTGGTCATTTCGACCGTAAACGCCTGGCGCGCGGGCATGTCGAACCCCATCGAAATTCCGTTCAGCGCGGCGACGATGATGATGAACGAAGTCGTCGCGAATCCAAGCCACACGCCTGCGGCGAGTAAAAATGCACAAACCATTTGGGCCGCCTGCGTCGCAACGAGGATCGAGCGTTTCGGATACAGGTCAGCCATCGCGCCTCCCCAGATGGATGAAATCATCATTGGCGCAGATCCGACCGCGGCCACTACACCGAGCAGAAATTTTGAGTTTGTGATTTGGTAGACGTACCAGCTCATTGCAGTCTGTTGCATCCAGGTGCCGGTGAGCGAGACGAGCTGGCCCCAGAAGAACAGCCGATAATTGCGATGCCGCAGTGCACGAAATGTATGCCGCCACGTGATTCCGCCCACGGGGATACGCCGCTGCCGACCGCTGATGTCTTCCGGTACGCGCGCGGTTTCTGTAGTCCTCGTGGGCATCACTCATCATGGCTGGCAAGATCGCGAATTGCAAAAATAGAGCGCGCTCTGTGTTGTTGACGCTGGGTAATCGTTGATTCGACGTAACGAATCAAAGCCCGGATGCACATAGT
>DATEZD010000115.1:0-2859 GCA_035255865.1 Candidatus Udaeobacter sp. | reverse complement strand
TTTTCCGTTATCTCGTATCGTCAGCAGCATGACCTCATGATTGAAAGCGAGATTGATTTGCACCTCGCGAGCCGCGCCGTGCTCCACCGCGTTGTGCACTGCTTCCTGGGCAATCCGATAAAGTTGAGCCGCCATCGGCGGACTGATCGGTAACGATGAACCTTCCGCCGTAACAGTGGTTTTAACAGAGCAATTCCGACTCACGCTTATGGCAAGCGATTTCAGCGCCGTCTTCAAATCTCCGACGCCGTCGGCCCCTTCGAGAGTGCGCGCAGTAAGCCGCGCCTGTCTGGCTGCATCATTAACAAGCTTGACAACCATACCCGCTTTGTCCGCTTCGCTGTGGCGTTCGCCGCGCAATTGTTCCTCGAGCAGTTTTGCGCATAACGCGATCCCCACCAATTGTTGCCCGACGCCGTCATGTAAATCATAAGCGATGCGCCGTTGCTCGCGTGCGCAGATGTCGATCACCTCACGCTCAAGGCGGGTGCGTTCGGCGACCTCCTTCTCGAGCAATGCTGTCCTCTGTTGCCTCAACTGCTCGAGCTCATCACGCTGCTGTTGCGTGAGAATCTCTGCCTGTTTTCGAGCGGTGACGTCCATGCTGACACCCACAAGTCGGACCGGATCACCGGAGCTGTTTACCTGGACCGTGCCACGTGTCGTCATCCAGCGCACACTGCCGTTTGGAAGCACAATTCGAAATTCCGAGTCGTAAACTTTCCGCTCCTCGATCGCGTTCTGAATTGCCTGTCGCACACGATCGCGATCCTCAGTATGCACTCGAGAAATAAAGTGTTCGAATCTAATTGCCCCAGAAGAAGGGTATCCCAAAAGCTCACGGCGCGATGGGCTCACTTGGACCTCATCTTTGCTCAAGTTCCACTCCCATACCCCAAAATTTGCGGAGTCGGCTGCAAGGGTGAGCCTCTCCTCGCTTTGTTTCAATTCACGCGCGAGTTGCGCCGCTCGAGCCATGTCGCTACTCAGCTCATAGCCCATCGCCGCCACAATGGCGGTGTACGCAAAGGTGAAGAAAAACGGGATTTCCAGAACGCCCCAGATGACCAGCGGCACGTGAAGGGCAAAGATCGTGCCGAAAAGCATACTACCGCCGATGACCCAGGCACGCCGCCGATCGCCGCGCCGCAAGAGGGTAATTGTTGCATCGAGCGAAAAGATAAGCAGCAAGACCAGACTTACGTTACTAAGAAGCCCCCATGGGTTCGGTGTACCAATGGGCACCGACACTACTTCACCGCCTAATGAGAACGAGCGAAGGCCTGTAATTTCCCGAAAATTGATGCTAACGGGAAAACTAAAATTGAGGATCAATACCAGCGTTCGCAGGCCGTAGATGCTCCACGCCAGCCATGTCCGTCCGGCGTGCAGATAGCGCCGCACGAAAGCAACGAATGAGAGCGTGAGCACCCACACGGGCACATGTATCCAGCGCACCAGTTGTTGGTATTGGTCCACCATCGTGGCATTCATCATCCATAACTCGAATGCAGAGATGGCCGCCGCGGCGATCCCGCTACAGGTAAACAATAAATACACCCAGTTCTCGCGCTGCTTGCACCAAACCGCCAAATAAAACGCTGCCAGCGTCAAACACGCCGCCGCGTTCATCGACCAGACAATGGTGATCCAACTCATGGAATAACGGCCACTAACTGTGGAGTTTGTTCATTAGTTCTGGGGCTAGCCTATGGGAGGGCGGATTACAAATGCGCCCACTTCATCGAAATTATGCAATTGTCATCTGCATAGAATTCCTATCTTCTGCAAAAGATCTCGCCTGCTGTCAACAAAATCTTGGCCTAGGCAGAACCGCAAGCGGCGCTCGCCGTAGAGCAGAAGTACGTTCTTTTTCGAGGGACTGGATAAGGCTGCGACGTAGCGGACATAAGAACTAGTAAAAGCTCTCATTCGTTTCTTCTTTTCGTTCTTCTCCAGAAATTTGCTACACGTCAATCTTTTGAGCGACCCGGCCCGCTACGGGGAGAGTTGGTGTTTCTTCGGAAAAAACTGTGTGGAATCCTGCGTACCGCCAGCGGGATGCCTGATGAAAGGAACTCTAATACCGGCGCCGAACGCAGCCAGATTCAGTACGATCATAACGAGAGCAAACAGATACATTCCCATCGTCAGTCCAATGGCGGCGTGCATTGCCAAAATGCAAACCAGCCAAAAGAATCGGGTCTTCTTCATCCAAATGAAAACTGGATAACCGACTTCGATCAGACAGATAGAAATTCCGAGAACGGGCAGGGCGTATTTGAATCGAACCAGAATATCCGGGGAAACGAGATTAAACGGTGGCCGTATCAGGGATCGCCAGAGGTTGGACCCATTCCACCAACCGCTGCCGAGAAATTTTGCCAGGCCTCCGAAAAAATAAACGAAGCACAAGTGTATTTGTAATACGCGGCGCCAAAAGCCCAAGAGCCGTGGGTCCCTCAGCTTTGTTTTTACCAGCCGGCTATCCACGGAGTATCGGTCTGGCAGCGGCGACAACATCAAATAAAAGAGTCCCATTGTCATGAAGTTGTCCGCGCCGTATGCGAGCAATCCCCCGCTCTCAGCGGCGCAGAGGTGAAGAAACCATGCAATGATCGCCGCCGGGCGACAGAGAATTCCCAGCAGCAGACAGCATCCCATGCAAAGCAAGCAGGCCCAGGCAACCGAAAGGACTGTTTCTTCCCCGAGGCCGATGTGCCGGCCGAGAAAAACGAGCCACCCAAGTTTCGGAATGAGCGGACTGTCGAACGAGGCGATTGCCTCTCCCAATTCGCGGCTGACGAGGCCCTTGCCAGTCGCGGCGAATAAGTAGTGCCAATCACTCCTTAAGAACAG
>DATEZD010000114.1:0-7246 GCA_035255865.1 Candidatus Udaeobacter sp. | reverse complement strand
GGTGATCGACGCGCGGCGCGTGATCGACGCGCGCATGGCAGAAATGACGGAGCGCTTTGCAGGCAAGCCTGTTCCGTTGCCGCCGCACTGGGGTGGTTATCGGCTCAAACCGGATACGATGGAATTCTGGCAAGGCCGGCCGAATCGGCTGCACGATCGCTTTCGATACACGCGACAGGCGGACGGCAGCTGGCTCATCGAGCGTTTGGCGCCATGAGGGCCGGAGTAATGCAGCGGTGGAGTAGTGGAATTGATCTTCGTGGCTCTTACTGTCGGCCAGCACTCCAACACTCCATTACTCCCAGAGTTGTCATACGTGACCGATGCATTATGACTAAGGCTCGTCCAACAGGGAGTCGGAGGATTTTGTCGTGAACTCAGGCACTTGGCTTCAAAGGCTGTGGTGGAAAACCCGCGACCTTTATCAGGAACTAAAACCGTGTCGATTCAGTATTGGTGTTGCGATTGTCGGTCTTTTTGTGTTTACACGCGTCGCGCAGGGCGTCGAGGTTTTGCGCACCGTTGGCGAAGGCATGGCCAGCGGCACTCAATGGTACTGGTATGCGTCGCGACTTTTGTTGTTCTTTCTTGCCTTGATGCTCTGGGCCGTGTGCAGCTGGTACGCCTGCCGAGTCCTGCTCTATTTTGATTTTCCAAATGCGCCGCCGCCGGGCGCGCGTTCGAAATGGGCGGAGGCAAATGTGCCGCGTCTCCTCGGCGTCGCACCCATTGTGATCCTCGCGCTCGGATTTTGGACCGCTTCCCGCCAGCACGCGCCTGAAGACAAAACGCAATACTGGCTGCTCGGGTTTGCCACGCTTTGTGTTTTGTTGGCAATCCTTTTCTATCTCTTCGTTGCGTATCGGCGCGAAATTCTTGGGCTTCGCGCCATCGCGACCGTCAAGCATGTGCATGAACTCAGCCGCGGCACCAAGACCGGGGTTGCTGTCGTCGCATTCATCTCTTTGTCGCTCTTCATCGCTTTCACCATCGCTCCCGTGCCTGTGGCCCAAAAAATTGGAATGGGAACCATTCTTCTTCTTGCCGCTTCGTCATGGGTGGTGCTCGGAAGCTTTCTGGTGTTCTTGAGCGCCCGTTGGCAATTCCCAGTTATCGCCAGTCTCGTCGTGCTCGCTATTATCTTCAGTCTCTGGAACGACAATCATCGCATTCGCACGGTTCCGGCGCGCCCGGTTCAGCGCGACAGCGTCATCGCTGCTTTTGAAAAGTGGCATGCGCTGGTCCAAAAATTTCCTGTGCCCCATCCACTCTACATCGTCGCAACGGAGGGCGGTGGCATCCGGGCCGCATACTGGACGGGAATTGTTTTGGGCGGACTTCAGGACGCGAATCCAAATTTTGCCACCCACGTTTTTGCCATCAGTGGAGTGTCCGGCGGCAGCCTCGGCGCGGTCGTATTCGACGCCTTGGTTGCCGAAAACGACGGGCGCTCCTACGAGGAAAACGCGCACGAGATCTTGAGCCGCGATTTTCTTTCGCCGGCCCTGGCGTCAATGCTCTACCCGGATTTAGTGCAGCGTTTTTTGCCGGTTCCGATTGCTTATTTCGATCGCGCTCAAGCACTGGAACGCGGTTGGGAAAAAGCCTGGCGCGACCGAATGGGGAATGATCGTTTCTCTCGCTCTTTTGTCGATCTTTGGCCGGATGATTCGCAAAAATGGGTGCCCGCGCTTTTTCTAAACGGAACAGCCGTCGAAAAAGGCAAGCGCATCATGACCAGCAATCTGCGCGTCACCGACAGTTTTTTCGATGTAGAAGACGCCGCGGTGAAACTCGGCCCGCCTGACGAGGGAGCAACAAAAGTCGTGTGCCACATTCCGCTCAGCACCGCCGCTCACATGAGCGCGCGTTTCACGTATGTGAGCCCGGCCGGCCGGTTCCCGGATGGCACTTACATTGTGGACGGCGGCTATTTCGAAAACTCCGGCGCCACCACAGCGCTCGAAATCGTGACCCGGATCAATGAATGGTGCGCCTTCAAACATTTCACCGATGTCGATCCGAAGGTCATCATGATCAGCAATAATCCGCGACGGCCGCCAATCGCTCCCGCCAAAGCCGGTCCCCAGAAAAGCGGTCCGACGTTGACTGAACCCGAGACAGTCCACGGACATCTGCTGGGCGAAGTGATGTCGCCGGTTAAGACGCTGCTCAATGCGCGCGACGCCCGCGGAACGTTTGCCCAGAAAGCGATTGCCCATCAGCAGCGGCGCTTTAAGGCGGCTGACACCGCGCCGCCTTCCAAAGATCAACCGGAATCGTTGAGCCCAGACATCTTTTACTTTTCACTGGAAGACCAGGACGTTCCGTTGCCGCTTGGTTGGATGCTTTCCGATGCAGCGGCGCAAACGATGCGACGCCAGTGGGACCGCGATGGTACGGTCGTAAAGAATAAAACCGTGGCCGACGAAATAAGCCGGACTCTGCCGCCGGCTGCGCCCTGAACTTTGGTCGCTGGCGTTTTGAGCTCTTCCGCTAAGATCGAGATTGTCCGCGGCGACATCACGAAGGTCGAGGTCGATGCGATTGTGAATGCCGCAAATACAACACTTCTCGGCGGCGGAGGAGTCGATGGCGCAATTCATCGCGCCGCCGGTCCCGAATTACTCGCAGAATGTCGAACGCTCGGCGGTTGTGAGCCCGGCGACGCAAAACTGACTCGCGGCTATCGTTTGCCCGCGCGCTTCGTCATTCACACCGTCGGGCCGATCTGGCACGGCGGAAAACATGAAGAGCCTGAGACGCTGGCAAATTGCTACCGGAATTCATTGAAGCTCGCGGTCGAAAACGGAATTAAGACGATGGCGTTTCCGGCGATCAGTTGCGGCGCCTACGGCTATCCGATTCACGAAGCGACGCAGATCGCGCTGAAAACCACGCGTGAGTTCCTCGCGAACACCGACAAGATCGACAAAGTGATTTTTGTTCTTTGGAGCGAAGATATCTTTGAGGAGTATCGCCGATTGCTGTAGCCGCTTCCCTGTGGGAAGCGTATTTCGCGCGCTCCATGGAACGCCAGCGCCGCGTTTCGCACAGCGAAACGGCTACATCCGAGAGGCGCACCCGCGCCTCGACATACGATTTCTTTTTGTATGATTAATCCGAACGAAAACGATCTTACCAGGGACGAACCGCTTCCGGCACAGCTTCAGCCGAGCGAAGAAGAAATGGGCTCAACTGGGCGTGAGCAGTTTCGTCGAGCAACAAGGAAATTTTCCACGGCCATGAGCCAGACGTGGGACGGAACAAAAGAGAAAGCCGGCCGCGCGCGCGAGCGCACCGAATATTTCGTGCGCGAAAATCCCGTGCCGACGATCCTCGGGGCGCTTGGAATCGGAATCGTCATTGGCTTGGCGATTCGCTTCGCCTCTACGAGCGAGGAAAAGACAGAGGTTGAAGTGAAATCGCCGCTCGGCAATCTGAACTGGAGCGTTCTTTCTCTGCCATTTCTCTGGCCGTTCTTCAAATCGGCCAGGGAAAAATATGAGCGATCTGCGGATACGGTGGCGGATGCAATGAAAGACGGCGTCAAGCGGTTGAAAAAAATTGATGTGGACCGTTACGCAAAGCCAATCCGCAAACGCTGGAAAGCATGGACGCGCTGAGCTGAATCGAAATGTCGATTCATCCAAGTGCAAGAAAGCAATTGATGAGATCGGCGAGGGGACGTGGATACTGCGCCATGAAAGCGTGCCCACCTCCAGCGAATTGAGCGAGCCATGCGCCGGGGAGTGCGTTGACGAGTTTCAACGCATTAGACGACGGGATCACGACGTCTTCAGTGCCGGTGGCGGTTAGCACTGGCGCGCTGATTTCTTGCAGCCGGCTCCCGACACCATTGCGGTGCCACGCGTCCATTGCCGCCGCCTGACGGTTGACGAGGTCAGGAGATAACTGCGCACGCGCGGCCGCCACGATGTCGCCATATTCGCGGTAGAAGGATTCGGCGACATCGCGCGGAAAAAGCAATGACAGCAACCGGCGCGCCTGCTGGTGAGGCGTGCCGGACATGTCGATGAGTTGTGACCACATGGCGGTCGACGCAAGATCTGCGTCCGCGCCTCCCGGGTCTGTCGATAACAGGATGAGCTTGTTAACGCGATCCGGATGCTGCAACGCGAGTGTTTGCACGACAAATCCGCCCATCGACCATCCCAGTACGTTTGCACGCTCGAAACCGAGCGCCTCGATTACATGCGCGGCATCATCAGCGAGTTGGGCGATGTCGAATGGTTTTCCATTATCGGTAGAGCCGCCGATCCCGCGGTGATCGACGAGGATCAGCTCGTTAGCAGACGCAAGGCCGTCCATGAATGAAGGATCCCAGTCGGCGCTCGTCGCGGCGAAGCCATTCAGGACTAGAAGCGGTCTGCCTTTCCCAATTCGGCGATAACCAATCTGCGCGCCATCGATTTGGATCCTCGCTAACGACTCGGCCGCCATCGGACAAACTCAATCATTGAAGCATGGCGTCGTCTCGCGGAAAGTGCGCTGTTCGCATGGGACACTCGAATTCACGGGCGCAGCCCGCATGGCAACGCAACCCGGTCTTTGAATTCTTTGCGTCGCTCAAACTCGCAGTCGTTTTGCTCGCGGTGATCATCGTTGCCGCGATTGCAGGCACGATTTACGAATCGAGTTTCGACGCGAAAGTTGCGCGCGCCTACGTGTACGGTTCGCCGTGGTTTAATATCTGGCTCGTTTTGCTCGGGGCCAACCTTGCCTGTTCCGCGTTGTCGCGCTGGCCGTGGCGCAAACATCATCTTGCCTTCCTCATCACGCATCTCGGCATCATCACACTGCTGATTGGATCGCTCATCGGCAGAATTTGGGGAATCGAAGGAACAATTACGCTTTTTAAAGGCGAACCGGCAACCAATCGGCTTCTGGTCGATCAACGCCAGCTTCGTGTGCACGATGTCGATGGAATCGTGAAGGGTTATCCGGCAGAATTTTTGCATCATCCGCCTTCTCCAAAGCATCCGCGCGAGCTCGTCCGTCTCGCCAGCGGCGCGCATTTACAAATTGTCGATTACGCGCCTGCGATTGAGGGGAAACTGAATCCGAAGCCGTCGAGCGAGGGGGACGGCGCGCCCGCCTCCGCTGAAGCTTCGGCGGGCAGGCCGGCGCTGCATTTCACAATCGCCACTGCGATGATGAACCAGCATCTCAACAGCTGGCTCCTCGCGGATGATTCGCAGCACGGCAACTTCTCCATGGGACTGGCAAACATCGAGTTCAAACGTGGCGCAGCCACGCAAGGTCCTCCTGAGCGAAACCCAGCGGAGTCCAGAGATCCCTCGACTTCGCTCGGGATGACAGAATTGGAAGAATCGATTTTCGCATTTAGCAACGCGCCGGACGAACAGATCGGCCACGTTCGTAAAGGCGGCAGCACCGGTGCGAAAGTGCGCTTGGTCGCACCTGTGAACGGAAATAAGGGCTACCTCGTAGTTTCGTCCGGCGCAAAGGAAACCATCTTTGATGTCGCAAAAAATCTCGGGCGCGACGTGCCGATCGAGAACACACCGTTCACGCTCCGGATCGAGAATTACTGGCCCGATTTCCGAATCGAAAACGGTAAACCGAGTTCGTTCAGTGATGAGCCGAACAATCCGGCAGTGCTCGTCACCCTCCTCGGCAAAGCTGTTCCTGTTTCTGAAGCCGAAACCAATCCGCATGGAGGCGGCAAAGAACTGACTACCACGGGCGGGCCGCCAACGATGCTAGCACCCGGGGAGGAAACGCAAAATCATCTCACGTTGTTTATCGCCGATGATGGCGCGATCACTTATGAGCTCGCCTCACGAAAGAACGGGAAATCGAGCGGCAAGCTCGATTTGAATAAACCGCTGCCAACGGGTTGGGCCGATTGGCAGCTCGTTGTTGACGAGACGATGCCGAGCGCACAGGCGCAGATGGATTTTACGCCACTGAAATCCGGACAAACATCGGCATCTTTGTCCGGAGCGGCCGATTTGCCAGATGGCGTGCGCGTGCGTGTTCAACAAAACGGCGAAACCTTTGAGCGATGGGCTCCAGCCGGCTGGCAGATCACAATCCCTGTCCGCCAAAGGACGGATTCGCCGGGACGAACTTCGTCTGATGGAATTATGGTTGCCTACGGCTGGAAAACCGTTTCGCTGCCGATCGGACTCGAGCTGCTCAATTTTGAAGTGAAACGTAACGAAGGCAGCGACAGCCCTGCGGGATTCAAGAGCACGCTGCGCGTCGTCACCGCCGACGGCGACTCCGCGACTGGCGCATGCTGGATGAATAATCCGTTCAGTTTTCCCGGCCGATGGTGGCACACGTGGAGCGGATTGACTTTTAAAATCTCGCAAGCGTCGTGGAACCCGGAAAACCTTGGACAAAGCACGGTGCAAATTTTGCGCGATCCCGGCTGGCTATTGAAATGGATCGGTTCGTTGCTCGTGGTGACCGGGGTATTCATGATGTTTTATCTCCAGCCGTACCGAAAACAAACCGAAGGCGAACCGATCACGGCTGCGACGCCAAAACGAGAAGAAGAGGAACGTGAAGCGCCTCTCGTTTCGACACCAGTGTTGTAGCCGGGATCGGTGATCCCGGCTTTTTCTAGGAGCCCGTTTCGCCACACCGGCATCGCCGATGCCGGCTACAACAATCTTTCGGCGACTGCGGGATTCGGCATTGAACCGCAAGGCAAGGCGTTGAACGTTTCCCCTTTCACATGGGAACGAAAAAGGGAACTCAACTGTTAGCACTCGTTTGCCTCAGCGCCATCTTGGCTGGGTGCGCTTCAAACAAAAAATCCGTCAACGTATCTGTCGCTGAGCAACCGGGCCTGCCCGGCACCAAATGGGGTTACTACAGCGGCGAGCCGGTGACGAAGTGGAATCCGGATGGGAGGACAATGACGTTGTTAACTGAATTGCGTTATACGGATCCGCACGGTGAAGTGTGGGTCGCTCCGATCGGATCGGTTGTCGATGGCGCATCCCTTCCGCGCTATCTCTGGTCCATCATGGGCGGACCGTTCGAAGGAAAATATCGGAATGCTTCCGTGTTGCACGATGTTGCGTACGGGGAACACAACCGGCCCTGGTGGGATTGTGACCGCATGTTCTACAACGCCATGCGTTGCAGCGGCGTGAGCGTTGGTGAAGCAAAGACCATGTATTACGCGCTCTACAAATTCGGGCGTCATTGGAAGTTTCCAATCAAACGCGGCAAACCGGTGAAG
>DATEZD010000113.1:0-6270 GCA_035255865.1 Candidatus Udaeobacter sp. | reverse complement strand
CTTTCGCGACTGGAAACTGCCGCGCGTCATCTCACTCATTCATCCTGAAAACATCCCGTCACGTCGCGTGGCCGAGAAAAATGGAATGAAAGTCGAGAAGGAGATTACGTTTCGAGGTTTTCCGACGCTGGTGTTTGCGGTAACGCGGGAGCAGTGGCTGGCGGAGTGTGGCGCTGGATGAACTCGCGGGCGAGCGCACGATACGCTTGAGCCGCAGCTCCAGTCGAAGCGTACTCCAGGATCGATTTCCCAAAGCTCGGCGCTTCGCTCAAGCGAACGCTACGCGGAATCACAGTCTTATAAACGCGTTCGCCGAAATGCTGGCGAACCTCCGCCACGACCTGCTCGCTAAGATTTGTCCGACCGTCGAACATTGTCATAACGATCCCCCCGAGCTCGAGACGTTTGTTCGCGCCGGAATCGTGCACCTGCTCGACCAGCCGCACGATTTTTACTAATCCCTCCAGCGCAAAATACTCGCATTGGATTGGAGTTAATAGTTCATCCGCGGCGGCGAGCGCGTTACTCATCAGGATCCCAAGCGACGGCGGGCAATCGATGAAAACGAAATCAAACGTCTCATCTACGTGCAATGGCTTGAGCGTTTCCGCCAGGCGGGTCAGATGGTTTGGCATCCGGGCGATCTCGACCTCGGCGCCCGCGAGATCAAGATCGGCAGGCACAATGAACAGCGCTTCGCGTTCTGTGGGAAAGATTCTTTCCGTAATGGAGGCGTCGCCCAGCAATGGTTCATAAAGACTAGTTTGCTCTACTGCTTGCAACCCAAACGAGCTGGTCGCGTTCGCTTGTGGATCAAGATCGATAATCAAAACGCGCCGGCCGAGTTCGGCCAGTGCAGCGCCGAGGTTTACGGCCGTGGTCGTTTTGCCGACGCCACCTTTTTGATTTGCGATCGCGATGATTTTCATTCGGGCCTGCGCATGTTTCCAATCTGCAGGACTTGCATGATGATGTTGCCGGTCGCTGGAAACGAAAACTAAATTTTTCGAATTTCAGATTTGGAATTTCAGCAGTAGCGTTTAAGCGTCTCCGTCTGTGAAAGCTTCTACATCAATACAACCGGCACCGCTCCCGATGGTTTCCGCGAGTGAAGAGCCGGTTGTTTTGCGAAGCAGCGACGCGCGTGGCGTTGTCACGTTAACGCTGAACCGGCCACACGCCTTCAATGCCTTGTCGGAAGCGACTCTGATAGCATTGCAGCGTGAGCTCGACGCGATCGCTCAGGATGAGTCGGTGCGCGTGGTTGTTCTCGCCGCCGAGGGCAAAGCCTTTTGCGCTGGTCACAACTTGAAGGAAATGCGCGCGGCGCCGTCCCTCGAATATTACGAACGCCTTTTTGCACAATGCTCTGACATGATGCTTACCATCCAACGGTTGCCGGTGCCTGTGATTGCGCGCGTCCAAGGGATCGCCACCGCGGCGGGTTGTCAATTGGTGGCGATGTGCGATCTCGCCGTCGCATCGAGCACAGCAGAATTCGCTGTGAGCGGTGTGACCCTCGGGCTCTTTTGCTCAGCGCCGGGCGTCGCGCTCTCCCGCAACGTTTTGCGCAAGGCGGCGTTCGAGATGCTTGTGACCGGAGAATTTATCAGCGCTCAGGAGGCGAAGCAGCGCGGCTTGGTCAATCGCGTTGCGGAACCGGAACAGCTCGATGCCGAGGTCGAAAAGCTAGTCGCTACAATCGTCGCCAAGCCGCGCATCGCGGTGGCAATGGGGAAGCAACTTTTTTACAAGCAAGCCGAATTGGGCATCGCAGCCGCGTATGAAGCAGCGAGTCAAACCATGGCCTGCAACATGATGGACGAGGCGGCGCTCGAAGGCGTGCAAGCCTTCATCGAAAAACGTCCACCGCGCTGGAATAAGAAAGAATGAAACGGCGACGCGGCGAAACGGCGACGCGGCGAATGATAGGGCTTGCACTCCGTGCGAGCCGCGGCGTGCAGAGAACTGCCGCCCTACCTTAACGCTTCAATGGTTTAACCACTCCCGTGACTTTCACTCTTGAAGAAGTGGCGCAGATGTCGGGTGGCGAGCTGGTGGGCAATCAACCGCTGCAAATCACCGGCGCGGCCTCGCTCGGCGAAGCCGTACCGGGCGAGATCAGCTTTTATTCGGATCCGAGATATGGACCGCTCCTGCGCAAAACGCGCGCCTCGGCAGTTTTCGTTCCAACCGATTTCGCTGAAGCGATCACTCCCGCTCAGATTCGCGTTTCAAATCCAGCTAAGGCCTTCGAGCAAGTCGTGCTCAAATTCGCGCCTAAACCGATCACATTCGTGCCTGGTGTTCATACCAGCGCGGTTGTTGATCCAAGCGCGCATCTCGGAGAACGAGTCTCGATCCAGCCTTACGCGGTGCTCGAAGCCGGGGTAAGAATCGGCGCTGACACGATCATTGGCGCGGGAAGTTACATCGGACATGAGACGGTGATCGGATCCGCGTGTCTCATTTATCCGCGAGTGACTATTCGGGAGCGAAGCCGCATTGGCTCGCGAGTAATCATTCACAGCGGCGCGGTAATCGGTGCAGACGGTTTCGGATTTGAAATGGTCGATGGCCGACACGAAAAAATTCCGCAGCTCGGGATTGTCCAAATCGATGACGATGTCGAAATCGGCGCGAACACGACGGTCGACCGCGCTCGTTTTGGTCGGACCTGGATTCAACAGGGCGTAAAGATCGACAATCTCGTGCAGATCGCGCACAACGTAGTAATCGGGAAAAATTCCGTTATCGCCGCCCAGACTGGAGTTTCCGGCAGTACGCGCATAGGTGAGCGCGTCATGATGGGGGGACAGGTTGGCATTATAGGCCACATCGAAATCTGTGATGACACCGCCATCGGTGCGCAAAGTGGCATCTCAAAGAACATCAGCGGCGGGACATGGTGGGCGTCGCCCGCGGTTCCGCTTGCAGAAGCAAAGCGACAGATTGCCTGGGTCCGCCGGCTCGGAAAACTCTTTGCGCGAGTAAAGGAGATTGAGAAGAAACTAGGACTCGGGACATAGGGGCTGAGCCCTATGCGCCCAGCCCCGAAAGCATTCGGGGGTGCGTGCGATCGAGCGGGTTGCAAACCCGCTAGGCACACAGACTACAAGTCTATGTTCCGGCTCGCGGCGCACTTGCAAGAAGCCCGCGCAACCCTTCGGGAGAAACCCATTCTGCGCCGCACGCCTGCACAGTCTCGGCTTCCATCGAATCGGAAGTGGCCACCATCAGCTCGAAGCGTTTTGCGTATTTGCTCGCCAATCGCTCAACAATCGCATCTGCCGATTGTCCGCTGCGTGAATAGAAAATCTGCACTTCGCCAGGTTCGGAAGTCGCGCTGGTCTTTCTTCCTTTGCCATCGAAGACGACGACCACGCGCACACCCGTCCAATCCTGATAATCGCGCAACTGCTTGACTAAGGCTTCGCGCGCCAGCGAAGAACGGCGTGCGTGAAGTTTGCGCAACTCAGGCCAGGCAAAAATAACGCTATGCCCATCGACGATTAGATAACGAGCGCGCTGCTGCATGACGGACGTCACGATATGTTTAGATGTTTGTTTAGCGCCAAAGGCGCAGCATTCAATCTCGAGCCTGGGGCAACGCCCCAGTGTTCGTCGAAGTCGCAAACGCCAGCGCTGAAAGCGCGATTCACCTTCGGTCGATTGCAAGAGTTGAGTGAATCGCGCTCTCAGCGCTTGTTCACGCGGATATCAAATTCCTGGAGCAATGCCCCAAGCTTAAGTGCATCGCGCCTTTGGCGCTAACCTGATCTTACAATTCGCATCGATCAGCAAGGCAGGCGTCTCCACAGCACTGGCTCAAAACTACTCCGTGGGTTCGGGCTCTTTCTTTGGCCGCTGCTTGGCTGGCGTCGGTCGCGTCGCACTCGCTCGTTGCGCTGTCTTCTTGCGCTGTACATAAGCTAGTCGTCGCTTCCGTTTGGCTCGTACACGGTGCTGTTGTCCCACAGGGTGTCTATCGGTTGAAACACGGAAAAAGGCAATCTGCATTCAAGCTGAGCCGCTCTCTTTTTCGTGCTGGCTGACTTTGTTCGCCTCTCCCCTTGGGAATGAGGAGAGGACTGCCTGCCGCGCCGTAGCGCAGCGCAGGCGGGAGATAAGGGGTGGAATCTGTGCGTGCCGCTGCCGTGAACGAATCCTCACCTCCCTTCTCCTTTACGCGTATGCAGCATTCATCTGCTCGACGTCCCAACTCACAGTTGGTCAAAACTGATCTTTTTTCCCCGAAACCGGAAATCGCGATTGCATTTGCACATGATTCGTTGTTAAAAAGCACGCTTATGACGCCCTGGGGGTCGGCGGTCTTCGGAGCCACGGCAAAAAGTGTGATTGGGCTCTCCATGCTTTTCCTCGTGCTGGCGGCATTTTTTGGCGTTTTAAATATCCAAAAAGTGAAAGCGGTTCGCGCGAATGCAGCGAAGCCGCAGGCCGCGCGAGCGGGCAAAGCGGAAGCAGAGCTAGCGGAGGTCCAGAAAGAAAAGGCTGATCTGCAAGCCAAATTGGACGCTAGTCAGCAGGAGATCACTTCGCTGCAAAAGCGCGTGGAAGAAGCGGGGAATAACGCGAGTGCTTCGGTTGCTGGGAGTCCTTCCGGCAACAGCGCGCCGGCGGCTGATTTGCAGGCGCAAGTCGAT
Organism: Candidatus Udaeobacter sp.; assembly: GCA_035255865.1. Classification (GTDB taxonomy): domain Bacteria; phylum Verrucomicrobiota; class Verrucomicrobiia; order Chthoniobacterales; family UBA10450; genus Udaeobacter. Next base: position 1,606 of record DATEZD010000113.1, on the reverse strand, counting down.
GATCTTCGCCGGCAGCTCGATAGCGCGGAAAAGGAAAAAGTTTTCCTCTCCGAAAAACTCCAGGATGCTCAGGGGCGGGCGACCCAGCCCAAAGAAGGAAAAAAGCGGCGGGAAACCGCGAGCACGCAGGGGGAAACCGTCAGCCCCCATCGCACGGGTGTGCGCGGCACTGTGCTGGCATACAATCAAGTTTACAATTTCGTGGTGCTGAATCTCGGCGCCCGCCACGGAGTCGAGTCGAACTCCGAAATGCTCGTTCTGCGGGAGGGAACGTTGATTGGAAAAATTCGCATTTCTTCAGTTGAACCGGCAACGGCCATCGGCGATATCATCCCCAGCAGTTTGGCTCGTGGCGTGCAAGTACAACCTGGAGACACGGTGATTTATGGTGGCACAAGTCCGTAAGTATCGAAGAAAAATCCTCGCAGCGCTGCTCTGTGCAGTCGCAATCACCCTCGCCTCCTGCGCAAGTCAAAAGGACTCCGTTCGTCTGGTTGATGACCCGGACGATCGCCACGATTCATCCATCCCATGGAATAAGCAGGAGCAATGGGAACTCGCGCCGGATACCAACGCCCTAGGGCCTACGGCATCGAGCGATACCCGACATTAGCCTGGCGATGCGCCCGCGCGCTAAATCCAGAAGCCGGCTGGGATTACGGCGTTTTTTGGTATGATGACGATGCCGTCGCGGATGGAGTAATTGTCTGCATCGAAATTCGGCGGCTTGCCTTCTGGAGTGATCACGACGCCGTCGGCGATGCGCGCGTTTTTGTCGATAATGGCGCGGTCGATCACGCAGTTGCGCCCGACGCCAATGGGCGGCTGCGACGAATCGGTTTGCCCTAATTCGAAATAATCCGCGCCCATCACGATGCTGTTTCGGATGGTCGCGCCGCTCTGGATCACGCTGCGTATCCCCACCACACATCGTTCCAGGTGCGCATCCGAAATGATGCAACCATCGGAAATGATCGCCTGCCGCAACGTGGCTCCGTTGATTTTGCTTCCCGGCAAAAAACGCGGATGCGTATAGATCGGAGACTCGGGCTCGAAGAAGCTGTATTCCGGCACGACGTCAGTGAGATCCAGATTCGCCTCGTAAAAGGCGCGAATCGTTCCGATGTCCTCCCAGTAGCCCTGGAAGATGAACGCGCTGACATGCCGATCTTTGATCGTAATAGGGATAATGTGTTTCCCGAAATCGACCAGATCGTTCTCCAAGAATTCTATGAGCACATTTCGGTTGAAGACATAAATCCCCATCGACGCCTGATATAAATCCTCGTCTTCGTCGGAACCGATGGCGCGGAGCAGCTCCCGGCTCATCTTCATTTCCTGCAACGCAGTTTCATCCCCCGGTTTCTCGATGAACCCGGTGATCCGGCGATCAACACCGCTCTGCATAATGCCAAACTCGGAAACCTTATGCTTCGCTACCGGTTTGGTAGCCAATGTGATGTCTGCGCCCCGCTGGATGTGCTGATGCAGAATTTCTCGAAAATCCATCCGGTAAAGCTGGTCGCCGCTTAAGATGAGGTAATATTCGTACGGCCGTTCGAGGAAGAAGCGCATGTTTTGCCGGACCGCGTCGGCGGTTCCCTGA
>DATEZD010000112.1:0-3069 GCA_035255865.1 Candidatus Udaeobacter sp. | reverse complement strand
GTCCAGCAGCCGCTTGTGAGTGCGAATTTCAAATTGTTCCATCGATTTTTTGTCCACGTGCGGGGAACGATTCACCGTGAACTTTTCGATTAACGTCGGCAGCGGAATCGGCCCAGCCACGCGCGCGCCCGTTCGTTTGGCGGTATCCACAATCTCCATGGCGGATTGGTCTAGCATGCGATGATCGAACGCCTTCAGGCGAATGCGAATGCGCTGGCCATTGCTCATTTTGCCTCCTTTTGATCAAGAATCGCTGCGACCAGGTTGGCCGGGACCGGCTCAAAGGACGACGGCTCCATCGAATAACTCGAGCGGCCTTTCGACAACGATCGGATCGCCGTCGCATATCCGAACAATTCCGCCAGCGGCACCAAGGCGTGAATGATCACCATGTTGCCGCGCGTCTCGATGCTGTTGATGGCACCACGCCGCCGGCTCAAGTCGCCGCAAATATCACCCTGATATTCTTCCGGCGTGATGTTCTCGACCTTCATGATCGGCTCCAGCAGGATTGGTTTGCCCTGCCTGAAGCCGTCTTTCATCGCGAAAATCGACGCCATCTTGAATGCGAGCTCATTGGAATCGACTTCGTGGAACGAGCCGTAAACGATGTCCACTTCCACGTCGACAACAGGATAACCGCCGAGCACACCGTTGAGCACCGCTTCGTCGATCCCCTTTTTCACCGCCGGGATGTATTCCCTCGGAATAACGCCTCCCACGATCTTGTTCTCGACTGTGAGACCGTTGCCGCGCGCGGCGGGACGAACGTCCACTTCCACGTGTCCATACTGACCGCGGCCGCCTGATTGCTTGATCAATTTGCCAACGCCATGGGCGCTGGCGGTGATGGTTTCGCGGTACGCGATCTGCGGTTTGCCGGCGTTCGCGTCCACTTTGAACTCGCGGAACATCCGGTCACGAATGATTTCCAAGTGCAATTCGCCCATTCCGGCGATGATGGTCTGGCCGGTGTCCTCGTGCGTGTAGACGCGGAAAGTGGGGTCTTCTTCCGCCAGTCGTTGCAAGGCGATCGCCATTTTTTCCTGATCCACTTTCGTCTTAGGCTCAATCGCCATTGAAATAACTGGATCGGGGAACGATGGCGGTTCGAGAAGAATCGGGTGATCCTCATCACAAAGCGTGTCGCCAGTCGTGATGTTCTTGATTCCAACAATCGCGGCGATATCGCCCGAGTAACACGTTTCGATGTCTGCGCGTTTGTCCGCCTGGATCTGAATTAAACGCGAAATCCGCTCACGTTTGTTCGTGCGCGGATTGTAAACACTATCGCCTTTGCTGAGCGTGCCGGAATAAACGCGGAAGAACACCAGTTTCCCGACAAACGGATCGCTCCACAGCTTGAACGCGATCGAACAGAACGTGCCGTTGTCATCGGTCATCGCTTCCATTGGCTCGCCCGTGTCGGGGTTCTGGCCTTTGGCCGGCGGAATGTCCAGCGGGCTCGGCAGATAATCGACAACCGCATCGACCAAATATTGAATGCCGATGTTCTTTAATGCTGAGCCGCCGATCACCGGCACGAATTTGTTCTCAATCGTCTGGCGGCGAATGCCCGCCTTCAACAACTCCGGCGTGACTTCACGCTCTTCGAGGACTGCCTCGGCGACTTCGTCGTCGAGGTTGGAAACCTGTTGGATTAGTTCGTGACGTGCGTTTTCAACCGCGTCCACGTACTCCTTTGGCACATCGGTCACTTCATAGGTAGAACCCAGCTGATCGTTATCGGAATAGATTATCGCCTTTTTGTTAATGACGTCGAGTTGGCCGCGCAGCTGATCTTCGCTTCCCAGCGGCAGCAAAACCGGCCAGGCGTTTGCGCCGAGTTTTTTATGGATGCTGTCGACCGACATTTTGAAATCTGCACCGACGCGATCCATTTTATTGATGAATGCCAGGCGCGGCACGTTGTACTTGGTGGCCTGACGCCAGACCGTTTCGGATTGCGGCTGCACGCCGGCCACACCGTCGAAAACTGCGATCGCGCCATCGAGCACGCGAAGTGAACGCTCCACCTCGGCGGTAAAATCGACGTGACCGGGCGTGTCGATGATGTTGATGCGCTCTTTGACCCCTTCGAACATCTTGTAAACGCCTTCTTCCTTGCGCTGTGACCAAGTGCAGGTTGTCGCGGCTGACGTGATCGTGATCCCGCGTTCCCGTTCCTGCTCCATCCAATCGGTCACGGTGGTGCCCTCGTGCACCTCCCCCATCTTGTGGATCATGCCGGTATAAAAGAGAACGCGCTCGGTAATGGTTGTTTTACCGGCGTCGATATGCGCCGCGATCCCGATGTTCCGCGTTCGTTCCAGCGGAAACTTGCGATCCGGCGAGTTTGGATTTTTCGCCGTGGCCTTTTTCTGTTCCATTGTCGCCGTCGCCATAATTGTCACCACCTGAAATGCGCGAATGCGCGGTTCGCCTGCGCCATTTTATGTGTGTCGTCGCGTTTTTTGATCGCGTTCCCCTGACCCGCAGCGGCGTCTTTGAGTTCTTGCGCCAGCGCGTCAGCCAGTCGCATCCCCTTGCGGCCGTCGGCAAATTTCACGATCCAGCGTGTGGCTAGTGAGATTTGCCGCGCAGGTGTCACTTCAATCGGCACCTGATACGTCGCGCCGCCAACCCGGCGGGAACGTACCTCCAGCCGCGGACGAACGTTTTCGATTGCTTTGTTTACAATCTCCAGCGGATCGACTGAATCAGAGCCTTCGCGCGATTTATCGATCGCAGTGTACACGACACGTTCGGCGAGCGATTTCTTCCCTCGCTCCATTACTGTCGTGATGAGACGGTGTACCGCCTGACTCCCGTATCGGGAATCGACGTGCTCTTCTTTTTTGTGAACTCTCCTCCGCCGTGACATTGTCGATCGTCTGTTTCAAACTTTATTTGTTCTTATTTGGCCGCTGCCGGCGCTGCTTTCGCCGCGCCGCCTCCACCGGCCGCCCCGCCCTTCGGCCGCTTCGCTCCGTACTTGGAGCGACCGCGCCGCCGCCCATCCACACCAAGCGCGTCAAGCGTTCCGCGCACAATGTGATAACGCACGCC
>DATEZD010000111.1:0-14850 GCA_035255865.1 Candidatus Udaeobacter sp. | reverse complement strand
CGCGGCCGAATTAGGCGTTTCGAAAGTGCGAGTCACCGGCGGCGAACCGCTGACGCGCCGGGACATTGTCCACTTCATTGCCCAAATACCGAAAATTTCCGGAATCAAGAGCCTGGGTCTTTCCACGAATGGAACTTTGCTCACGCGCCAAATCGCACCCGGAAAGACAATGGCAATGGCTTTGCGCGAGGCCGGTGTGCAATCGATCAACGTCTCCCTCGATACATTGGATAAAGACGTGTATTCCAAGGTCACCGGTCGAGATTTGCACGCTCAGGTTCTCGAGGGGATTGATGCCGCAATCGCAGTTGGTTTTGATCAGATCAAATTGAACACTGTCCTGATGCGCGGCCGAAACGAGGACCAGTTGGTCCCGATGATCGAATTCGCTGCGTCGCGCAATTTGATCCTGCGTTTTATCGAGATGATGCCCGTGAGCACGACCGAAGTGCTCAGCGAAGACAATTTCATGCCGATCCTCGAGGCGAAACGGTCAATCGAATCGGTTTACGGAAGTCTGATCCCGGAGACGGAATTTCGAACAAATGGGCCAGCCACTTACTATCAAATCCCAGGCCGCAAACAGCGCATTGGGTTTATCGGTGCAATGACTAACCTGCATTTCTGCGAAAACTGCAACAAACTGCGACTCACATGCGATGGGAAATTGCGTCCGTGCCTGGGGAGCTATCTGGAATTCGACATCATGAAACCGCTGCGGGCTGGCGCGAGTGATAAGGAGCTTAAACAATTCTTTCTCGATGTGGTCGATCGAAAACCGGAGCAGCACGACTTCCGAGACAACTACCAGCCGAACCGCAAAATGATCGCCATCGGCGGCTGACCAGCCATGTCATGTCGAGCGAAGTCGAGACATCTCGGATTTTCTGCCGGAACAAATGATCAGAGATTCTTCGCTTCGCTCAGAATGACAAGATTGCAAAGATGAAACGGCTCACTCACATCAGTGACGATGGCCGCGCCGAGATGGTAGATGTTTCGGCCAAGCCGGTTAGTAAGCGAAGAGCTGTCGCCACCGGCAGGATTCGGCTCCAACGCGCGACGCTGGATCTGATTGGGAAGGATCAAATCGCGAAGGGCAATGTGTTCGCGACTGCGCGGATTGCTGGCATCCAGGCTGCAAAGCAAACGGCGCAGCTCATCCCGCTTTGCCACACTCTGGCGCTCGGTGAAGTTAAGATCGACATCGTCACTTCTCACGAGGGCGCAGAGGTAAAATGCGCGGCGCAAACGATTGCGCAGACCGGAGTCGAGATGGAAGCGCTTGTTGGCGTCACCGTCGCGTTGCTGACGATTTATGATATGTGCAAAGCCGTGGACAAAGAGATGCAGATTTACGATGTGCGGCTAATCGGCAAGACGAAACGTCATGTCTAGCCGTAGCCGTTTTTCACTGTCATCCCGAGCCGCGAAGACGGCGAGGGACCACGCCTACGTAGGTTGCGGCACACAAGCTAAACAGCGTGATCACTCGGCTTATGAGAGGTCCTTCGCTTGCGCTCAGGATGACCGCGCTCTTACGTGTGGCGATCGTTAAACATGCAAATACAAGTTGGCATCATCACCATCTCGGACCGCGCAAGCGCAGGGGATTATCAAGACCTCGGCGGACCCGCGTTGAAAGAAGCGGCGCAGAAAGCCAAGTGGCAGGTACTCGCGGAAGCGATTGTGCCCGACGATGCGAACCGAATTCAAGACACGATTCGTTCGTTTTCCAAACAAGGTTGTGGTTTGGTTCTGGCCACTGGCGGGACCGGCATCGGACCGCGCGATGTCACCCCAGAAGCAATTCGCGCGATCATGCGCGTTGAGTTGCCAGGCTTTGGCGAGGTAATGCGCGCTGAATCGATGAAGATAACGCCTAATTCAATTCTATCGCGGAGCTTGGCGGCGATTGTCGATCATGCGCTGGTGATCGCGCTTCCCGGAAAACCAAGCGGCGCTGTGGAATGTCTCGGCTTTGTGCAGGGCGCAATTCCTCACGGCGTCGCGCTCGCCCAAGGGACGCCGACTTCATGCTGATCCTGTAGCCGCCGCCCTGTGGGCGGCGTTGCACACGATCATTTGAATCCTAGAGAACCACGCTTCGCATAGCGAAGCGGCTACATTTCAGTCGGGAAAAATAAGCAGTCGCATTAGCTGACTGCCGTAACGGGTCAACTGCGCGGTTTCGCCGTGGCCGGAGACTATGTCGCGGGTCAAGGACGAATAATTAATTGAGCTTTTCTTGACATAACTCAGCTCCGGCTGGGTCACGTGTTTGTTGCTGGGTTCTATTTTTAGCGGCACACCGGAACGCGCAAAAGAAACTTCCCAGGAAGCTTGTTGGTTGCGGTTCCCGGCCAGCATCCAGGGATAAAGCTTCAGCAATTCGAAATGGCGCGAGTTTGGTAGGGTCACCTTGTAGAATGTCTCTTCGCCACTGAGAAACTCAGGAATGGTTAGTGAGGGATTCTTGTGCAGTGCAAGATAAAGGCGCGCGATGTCGAGCCCGGCAAGATTCAGTCCGTTATAAATGCCGTTGTGATTCGGGTCATTTCTGAAGAATGCGTCATGCCACGCTTCGAATTGATGGCTGAACATTAAATCCAATTCCAAATGGAGATGCGCCCGTTCCCGGTTTATCCCGACTCCAGTGTAGCCCATGATAGCGATCGGCTGGCCGCGTTTGACCGAATCGCCCGGGTGCACGTGGATAGAACTCAGGTGTCCGTACAAGCTGTAGTAACTGGAGCCGTCCCAGCGATGCTCGATGACAATGTATCTCCCATAGTTCGAGTAACCCGGTACGAGATTGGCGTGCACGACTTTTCCATCGGCAATGGCACGGACTTCGTCGAGGGGCTCGCCGTTTGCATCGCGATGCACGGGGCGAATATCGATTCCTTCGTGAAAGCGGGTATAGACAGTGCCACCTGCGGTGTCGATGGGATCGCGCACAAACCCGTATTTGCCGCCCTCCCATGGAGTTGATTTCTCTCCCTTGTAATTGCGTTCGACGTACTGGTAAAACGCCGCACCGTCGCCCGAGAACAGAGCGTCATTATCCGTGGGCAGAACAAGATCGAGAGCGTGATTTTGTGCGGGCTCAGCCCTCATCGGGATTGACGAAAAAATAGCGAGGACAATTGCAGCAGCGAATAATCGCATGGTGAATCAACGCGATTGCCGTTTTTGTTCACCGATCAAGCGCCAGTCTTTTTTCATCAAATCAATGTCGGCTGCGGTAAGGCCTGAAGGAATGTAGATTTTCCCATCCGAAACGCGTTTGTCGATTTGGAGTTCGGTAATGAATCGGCCATTAATAAAAACGAAGAGAAAACTGCCGCGGTGCTCAATGCTTAAAGTATCGAGCACGACGCGTCCGTGTTCGTCGAGCTGAATGAGCGCGCCATAAGTTCCGCCCTGAGCCGGATAGACAGCAAACGCCATGACATCTCGTTCCGAAATCCACGGCATCTTTTCGATGGCAACCTCTTTACCGGAAATTTGGGCGCGCACCGATGAGGCGAAAACCTCGCTGTCCCGGGGATTCGCCTGGGAATGCACCCGAAACGAGCAATGCCGCTGTTTCGCAATGCCTGCCACCGGCGCCCAAAGCAGACAAAGAACGAATACCCGGAGAATTTTCATGCCGATTGATAAAGGGTTTGACAGGAATTTTGCAACTCCGAAAACTCTCGGGGCTGTTTAAGTCCACTCATGAAGCGCCGCATTGTTTTGCTTCTTCTCATGGTTTTTATGGCCGGGGGCATCTTTGGCCAGGACGCCACGCCAACGGCGACGCCGCGGAGACGCGGTTGGTTAAGCCGCATTCTTCATCCATTTTCTCCCGACGTGGTCCCGCAATACAAAGACCCAAGGCTGCGCGGGCTCGCTCTCGATCTCCAAATTACGCCACAGACCGTAAAACTGTCTGAGGTTCGCCAGCTCGGAATCAGAGTGACGCTGGCAAATCTGTCCAAGCGTCCCGCGGCGCTCGACTTTCCGACGAATCAGCGGATCGAAATTTATCTGATGGATTCCGGAGGAGACATCCTGACAAAGTGGTCCGACAATCACGCTATCACAGAAAAACCCGCCACGATTCTGGTTAATCCGCAAGAGCGGGTCGAGTATAGCGAAACAATCTCGACCCGCGAGCTCACGCCCAACAAGGTCTTTATTGCCGAAGTGTTCTTTCCCCAATACCCGGAGTTGCGCATCCGGCAAAAATTCCTGGCTGTGCCGTAGAAAGCCGTGGGGTGATCGAGTAATGGAGTGATGTCTGCTGACGGACCTTCAACACTCCAATACTCCGATACTCCATTGCTCCTTTTCTCCGACTACCACACCCATCCGCAGGGACATCGGGTGCAGCGGTACACACAGGTGTTGCTTCAGCCTTGGGCGGATTCAGCGCGGAGATCAGGGTTAACCGACATCGCTTTCACTGATCACGATCGTTATCACGCCGGAATCGACTTCGATGAAATCGATCGTTTGCGGGAAAGAAATCCCGATTTGCAAATCCGGGCGGGCATCGAGCTCGATAACGACCCAATTCGCTCGGCGGCTGGCCGAAACTGGGTTGAGAAACATTGGGACAAGCTCGATTTTGTGCTCGGGTCAATTCATTTCCTCGATCGCCCCGATCAAATGTTCGACAGCGTGCCGGATGGGGCCGCGCAATTCGCAGGCCGGAGTATCGACGCGATTTACGCCGACTATTTTCGCCGTGTCCGCGAAATGGCGGCGACGGGGCTGGTCGATTGCCTTGCCCATCTGGATCTGATCAAAATCCATGGTCATCGGCCGGGCGGAGAGATCGGCAGTTTAGTTAATGAAACACTCGATTTCGTTCGTGCGCGACATCTCGCGATTGAGCTTTCCACCGCTGGATGGCGCAAGCCGGTGAACGAGCTTTATCCGAGCGACCGGATCATTGGGCTGGCGATAGAGAAGGGGATTCCTTTCACTACAGCCTCTGACGCGCACTCACACGCGCAACTCGGCGACAAATTTCCGCTCCTCGCGCAAGAGATGGCGAACTTTGGGATTCGCCAGGTGTGCATCTTCGAAAGGCACAACCGTATCCAGCCGCCGCTATAATTGAAGGTCGAGCTGCGATCGGTTCTCTGTCGAAAACGCCTGTTCCGTTTCCGCAGGCAGCGGTAAATCGAAGCTGAGACGTTGGGCGAGACGTTGGCAGGTTTCGGGCGCGAATCCTTCGAAATGGTTGCTGGCGAATGCCCAGACGTTGCGGACCTCGGGAAGATGCCGCTCAATTTTAAGCGACCAGCTGTCAAGCGCGGCTTCGCGTTTCCAGAGCAATTTTTCGTAACGATGGAAGTGGCTGCCATCAACATCGTATTTCGTTGCGTAATCGCCGAGTAAACGCAGATAGAGAAAATCCGTCGTGCACGGCAGAAATTCGAACGGGGCAAGGTTTCGTTCGTTGAGCGGAGTGGTATCGGCCCAAACCCAGCAAATCCGATACTTTTCCAGCAGCCGGATAAACTGCGGCCGATGCCATCCGGGGTGTCTAAATTCGAGCGCGAACCGGAAATCCCGCGGCAGTTGCTCGAGAAATTTGCGCAGCGCCGTTTTGCCGTCTTTTGGCGCAAAGGAGGGCGGCAACTGGACGAGAACTACTTGGAGCTTTGGCGCGAGCGCCTCAGTCGCCCGAAGAAACGAATTCAATTCTGCTATGCAATCGCGCAGTCGCCGGGTGTGCGTAATCTCGCGCGGGAGTTTGCAGGCGAAACGAAAGGCTGCTGGCGTGATCTCGATCCAACGCTGAATGGTCGCTTCGGCTGGGGCGGCATAAAATGTCGAATCGATTTCCACAGCCGGGAAGTAATTGGCGTAAAATTCGAGCCATTGGGAATCTGGCAGGTCCGAGGGATAAAAAGAGCCGCGCCAGTCGTCGAAGCTCCACGCACAGGCGCCGATGCGAATTTTGCGCTGATCGATCAGATTCAATGGGCCTAGACACTTAATCGGTTTTGCCTCTTTGGAAAAGGTGTTACTGTAAAATCGCGGTGAACATCAGCCATCGAGTTTCGGTTTGGGCGACTGATGACCTTGACGGAATCGATAAGTCAACTACCCTGCGACACCCCATGGATTTCTTGATTCGTGCTGCTTTGCTTTGTACAGCTGTCACTTTGATTTTTTGTGAATCAGCGGCGGCCTCGGTGGTCTTTCAACCGGGCAAAAAAGCCAAGTTTGTCGCCCCAGGGGAAGAAGAAGTGAGCGAGACAGCGCTGGAATTGTATAATACTGCGCAGAGTGCTGAAAAGGAAGGCAACCTTAAACGAGCGATTCATGCGTACGCAAACATTGTGCGGCGCTATCCTAAAGATGCTCTTGCCCCAGGTGCCCTGTATCGCGGGGCGCAATTGCAGGAACAAGAGCACAACTATTTCGTCGCGGCGGATTCGTATCGGCTCTTGGTCGAAAAATATCCCGGCAACCCGCACTTCGATGACGCAATCGAGGCGCAGTTTCGCATCGGCGAAATGTTTCTTACTGGCAAAAAGAAGAAAATTCTGGGCATCTCGTATGGAGACTCGCTGGATAGGGCGGTGACGGTTTTTGCGAACATTGTCCGCACTGCGCCATACGGGAAATACACAGCGCGCGCGCAATTCAACATCGGCCTCGCACGCGAGAAACAGAATGTGCCCGAGATGGCGGTTGAAGCGTACCAGGCTGTGGTGACCAAATTTCCAAACGAGCCGGTCGCAGTGGATGCCCAATACCAGATCGGTTATATCTGGATGATGGCGGCACGAAAGGGCACCACGGATGCGGCGGCAACCACCAACGCCAAAACAGCTTTTCAAGATTTCCTTCTCCATTATCCGCATAGCGAGAAAGCTTCTCAGGCGCGCGCAAACCTGGACCTTCTTGAGCACAAGGAAACGACCAGTTCCTACGAAGTGGCTAAATTTTACGACAAACAGAAATATTATCGCGCGGCGGTCATCTATTATAATGAGGTGATTCGGCAGCAACCCGGGTCAACCGAAAGTAATCTGGCGAAAAAACGGATCGACCAGTTGCGCGCGAAGGTCGGTGAGGCGGCGCTTCAAGCGGCCTTGGCCCCGGCACAAGCTGGCAAGAAGAAGGCCGAAGCGCATGGACCGCGGACCGCCGGAACCGGGTCCGCGAAGCCTGGTGAAGCAAATAACGAAGCGCCGTTACCCGCTGCGGACAGCGATGGTTCGCTTCCGCCACCGGCTTCACTTGCGCCCGACATTACCACTGCTCCTGATCACCTGTTTGCACCGACGAGCACGAGCACAAGCTCCGATACGTCCTCTAGCCCAGCGGCATCGGCCTCACCGCCGCCTTGAAAGCTTCATTTGCGACCGTGTTCTGCCTCGCCCTTGGTGGTTGCCTTGGCTATCACGTCGGGCCGGTAAAGCCATATTATCTTCGTGACGTTCACACCATCGCCGTCCCGACCTTCAAAAATCGTACTCTGGTCCCGCGCATCGAAGTTTTGGTCACTGATACTGTAATCAAGCAGTTGCAACAGGATGGGACGTTTCAGGTTGCCAATGGGGACAAAGCGGACGCCACTTTGAACGGGGAGATATCTCGTATTGTCAGGACGCCGGCGCGCTCGGTGCGCGGCAACGTGTTGGCCACAACCGAATTTAGTCTGGCGTTAAGCGTAAAATACTCTCTAACCAGACGAGATGGCACAGAGGTGGTGGGGGCCAAAGATGCGGTCGGAACAACCAGCTTCTTTGTGAGCGCCGCCGCCACCACCACCACCCAGGGAATCACCAGCGGCGACGTGACTAGTGACGAGCGGCAGGCTTTGCCCCTTGCAACTGAGGAGCTCGCCACCCGATTAGTTAGCCAGCTTAGCGAGGGCTGGTGATGAGCGATGAAGGGTGAAGAAAGGCTGTGGATCATCCTCAATGACAAGCTCGATACTCTGCATGCCGCGAATCGTTTGCCTCAGGCGATTCGTGTTGCCGAAACAGCCCTTGAAGTCGCCAAGCGCGCTTTCAAGGGGAACGAGACACCGCTTGCCACTAGCTTCGAGAAGCTAGGCCAGCTATTCGAGCAAAAGGGAGATTACACCGCCGCCGAGGCAAACTTGCTGAAGGCGCACGCAATTCTGGAGAAGATGAAGCCGCCGGACCACCGGGCCATCTTTCGTTCAGCGCGGCGGCTGGCGTTCTTATGCGATAGTCTGGGCCGATCTGAAGAAGCAATCGATCTTTATCAGAAAGCAATAGCTGCCGGCACCCAAATCGAGGACGTTCCTTATTCGGACATCGGAACGATGTTAAACAACGTCGCGATGATTCTGCGCAAGTCGGGCCGGCAAAAGGCGGCAGAACCGTGCTATCTGCGTGCTTTGGAAATCTACGAGAAGCAATTGGGACCTGACCATGCCGACGTTGCGTCGGTGCTGAACAATCTGGCGGTGTTTTACACGAACGAGCGGCGTTACACTGAAGCTGAGAAAATACATCTTCGCGCGTTGGCCATCCGGCAGAAATTGCGTCCACCTCCGCTTGCCGACATAGCGCAATCAAAATGCAACCTGGCGGTGGTCTATCATTCGCGCGGTGATTACGCAAAGGCTGCAGAGCTTTATCAATCGTCGCTGAAAACGTGGGACGAAGTGCAGGAAAAGCCCTCCAAGGATTACGACATCGTCGTGTCCAATTACGCTGATCTTCTGCGCTCTATTGGTCAGGTACGCAAGGCGCATCAGTTGGAGGTCCGCGCACGCAAGAAGCGACAGGACTGATCCAGCGCGATGTCGTCGCTCGCTTTGCCCCTATCGTAACGTTGCTGATTTAACCTTGCAGGCGGCCTGGTGCGTGCGGATTGTAGGGCCGCTGCCCAGGCTCGCGTGGCGGAATTGGCAGACGCGTACGGCTCAGGACCGTATGGGGAAACCCGTGGAGGTTCGAGTCCTCTCGCGAGCAGTAAACTCCCATCTACCTTCAAAGGGGCTAAATAAAAACGCAACGATGCCAGTTTGAATGAGCTGGTTACTTCTTGGCTGCAGCTTTCCTTCTGGCTGCCCACCGCGCTTTCATTAGCTCGGAGAGCTTTCTTCGCCCGGCCGCCGTAAGTGCGCCCTTTTTCTTTGCAGGAGCCTTCTTCGCGCCACCTGCTTTCCTTCTTGCCGCCCAGCGAGCCTTCATTAATTGGGAGAGCTTTCTTCGCCCGGCCGGCGTGAGCTGGCCTTTTTTCTTACTAGGAGCCGCTGTTGTTGCACCTCTTTTTCTTGCCCAACGAGCTTTGGCGGCTGCCGAAAGCTTTGCTCGCGTTCCGGCCGAAAAGTAGCGGCCACTCGCAGGAGCTGTTGGCCTCGAAGGAGCGCTTGCCAGAATTGAGGAAAGACGTTTTTCCAGGTTATCGATTTGTCGGCGAATTGAGATCGCTTCTTGTAGAGTTTTAACGGATATATCCATGTGTTATCAGATAGCTGGGGTTGGCTGGGAAGGCAATTACAATTTTATAACAACTTGATGCCTGATTACTTGGCTGGCTTTTCCCCGCTGCCAATTAGTTATATCGATGTGGTAACCAGCAAAGTTGGATTACGAAAAGGGTGCGAGTTGGCGTTCCATTAAATATTGAAGAAATGACTACGCAACCTGCGCGGGTCCAAAAAATGTTCGGATCCATTGCCAGGCGCTATGATCTCGCAAATCATTTGCTTAGCTGCGGGATCGATTTCTACTGGCGACGACGCGCCGCTGAAATCGTCGCCGGCTGGCGACCATACAGAATCGCCGATCTTGCGACCGGCACCGGGGATTTGGCGCTGGCTCTGCAAAAAAAATTGCCGGATGCGGAAATCGTGGGCGTCGATTTTCTGCCGGAAATGCTGGACCTTGCGCGGCGAAAGGGTGTGCGCCAAATCGTGCTTGCCGATGCGATGAATCTGCCATTCGGCGATGCTTCATTCGATTGCGTGACCATCGCATTCGGGTTGCGCAATCTGGAAAACTGGGCGGCTGCGCTTGCGCAGATGTCGCGCGTGCTCAAGACGAACGGGCACGTGCTCGTGCTCGAGTTTTCACTGCCTACAACGCCGATCTTGCGCGCAATCTATCGTTTCTATTTGCATCGCTGCCTGCCGTTGTTCGGTTCTTTTCTAACAGGGACGAAAACCGCCTATGATTATCTTGGTGATTCGATTGAGGAATTTCCGAGCGGCGGTGCGATGTGCGAGTTGATGGCTGAAAACGGTTTCACGCCCCCGACGTTTCAACCCCTCACCGGCGGAATCGTCACGATTTACGCCGCCCAAAGATTATAATGGAAGAGTTAGGGCGTCACGCTCGTGACCGGCGTCATTGTTGGCGAAGGCGACGCGGTTGCTTGACCGGCCACCGGTAATTTTAAAGTGTTCAAGTCCGCATTGCTGATTGCAAAGGTGCCTTCCCGTCCGTCCACACGCGCGCGCCAGGTGCCGTCATTGTTTTGTGCGCCGATAATCAGCTTATGTGATGTCTTGTTATCCGGTGAAGTCGTGAAGGCGAGCACAAGCTGTGGTTTTTCGAAGCCATATTGAGGGATCGTAGCCCCGAGCCAGCGCACTGCATGCAAGCTCGACAATGTGTTGAGCAGCGATTGCACATTGGCTTGATTGACGTCGCCGCTTCCTTTCAGCCAGTGCCATTGCTTATTTTGATCGCGCTCCAGCGACAGTTCTTTCTCAGTCGTGACGCTTAAGCGACGGATTTGTTCCGGTTTAAACTTAAAGATGGACAACTCCTGCCATTGCTGGGGATCAGGTGAAATCTGATCGAGCAAACCTCGACGGACTGCCACGACGAACGGCTCATCCGTCAGGCGCGCGTAAACATTATCGCCTTCTGGTTTTCCAAAGGCGATTCCGGCAAACGGCTGCTCGCCCGCTTTGGTCTCAGCAGTGTTCTCGGAAGCAAATGAACTGAACGTTAATTGCGTCTGCGGCTTATCGAGGCCGTATTTCGGCAGATCGGAAGCGACGTCTTCTACAAATCTTGCTACACGCTCGTTTTGCAGCATGTCGATCAGGCGCTGAACGGCACCTGAATCCGCTGGCGCATTGTTTCGGGTGGCGATTGTCCAATTCCCATCTTTGCGCGCGAGAACGGTTTTGCCTTTGCCTGGGACATCGATCGTGATTCGATCGAGAATATTTGTGTCGATGCGAACCAAGTGATTGTCCCGTAGATCGGCCGGCTTCCTGTTTAGGATCTCTTCGGTCTTTTTCGGGAGCGTGTAAACGGATCCGCGAGGATTGAATCGCACGTAAATCTGGTCTTTTTCTTTCTCTGGCACGCCGCCGATCTGCAGTGTCTGGCCTTTGTCTTCTCGTCCGAAGACTTTGATCGACTCGCCGATCTCAACTTTTTGGTCTTTTTTCTCGGCCTGATCAAACAGCGTGATCGATCCACGCGGCTCCGCCAATCCATAAGGGCGCAGGTCACCACGATCATCGGCCACAAATTGTTGAATGCGCGCCGATGTGATTTGCGAAATCAAGTCGCCAACTTTCCCGTCGTCAGCCCGCGCGCGCAGCGGCTTAAGAATGTCCCAATGATCGCCTTTCTTCTCCAGTTCCATTTCGCCGGCCGGCGTCTTCAATGTGATTCGGCGTACCTGCGCAGTAGTCAGATCTGTTAGTTTTCTATCGCGAAATTCCTCCGGTTTTTTGTCGATGTCTTTCCTGATCGATTGCCTGGCGAGGAATGTTTGCTTCGAATTCTGAAGACGCACATACATTCTGCCTTCCAAGGCAGCATCCTTTCCAAACCAGATTTCCGGCGGTCCGCCTTGGCCGAGCAATTTGAGTTTCAGCTTTGGATTGTCGAGGCCATACTCCGTCAGTTTGCTCTTATCAGCCTCAATATCTTTCGCCGGGATGGTTCCGTCCTTCTGCCAGCTCTCCAAATCGGACAACAAGTTGTCGACCAGAGCGCCATCGGCTTGATCTTTAATCGGCGTCTCCAGTCGCCACTTGTTTTCCCGACGCCGTATTTCGATCTGTTGATCTCCATTTTTGATGACGATGCCGTCGATTTTGTTCCGGTCGAAATTGACCACGTTCTGGGCCTGCTGCCTGGCTTCCTCCGTGCTCGGCCGTTTCATTTCAAAAAACCTGAAGTAAACGATCCCGGCGAGCGCAATGACCGCCAGGATGAGAGTATTCCTCCAGCTCATATCAGACGCGCCGTTGCCACCACACCACGGTTCCAATCACGGCAGGAACCAGCGGCATAAATACCAGAACAATCCAGCGTAGCCGGCGCAATGCCTCGTCGCTAAGACTGAAGGTAAGAGGCCTCGAGATTTTTGGCGCGATACCGATAAACTGTTCCCGACTAAGTAGCCAATTCACACCGCCAGAGATGAAATCGAGTCCCTGCTGATCTTGCGTGATGGCATTGTCCTGAACAAAAGTCGCATTACTAACTACTACCAAACGCGGCGAATTCATCTGCACCCGCTGATCTGCGCTGCCACCTTTTTCGACTGCTGCGCCAATTGTTAGCGGCACATTGCTGTTTTGCTTCGCGTCGGCCTGCAGTTTTGCCTGGTTATCCGTGTTGTAATCCGTTTCGGCAAAATAACCCTTTTCAGCCTGGATCAGTGGTTCCAGCTGGACGTTGGCAGCACGAACGCGGTCCGCCTCGAGCGTAAGTGAAGATGTGCCACCGAAAAAGAGCGTTCGCACGTCGGCTAACCGTTTTGTGACTGGGCTGTCCCCCAGGAAACGCGCTTGCACATCTCGCGTCAGCGCAAGTTCTTCGATCCCCGTGCGCAAAAAAACCATCAGTCGATCGTCATTGACCTTGATGCCCAACTCGTTTAGGAAGCCACGCAGCTTCGGCGTCTTCGCCGCTGGATCCAGGAGAAGCAGTATGCGCCCCTGTTTATTCCAGAAGTCGCGCAGCAGTTTCATTTCGCGTTCGGAAAAATCGTACTGCGGCCCGACGATCATGACAGCGTTCACGCCAGCCGGAATGGCATCCAGATCGAGAAGATTCAGCTCCTGAAACTTGATGTTTTCGTTTTCGATAAACGTTTTCAGCACAGTGATCGGGCTGGTGGCTTCTGAAAGCGCCGGTTCCTTGTGACCGGTGACGTACCCGAGCATTTTCTTTTTGCCCTCCACCAGGTCGATCATCGCGCTTGTGATGGCTTGCTCTCCTTTGAATGCGGCCACGCGCGGGCCTTCGCCGAGGGCCATCCCGCTCTGGTCAATATCGGCCATCTCCGACGCCTTCACCGTTTTATTACGACCGTCGTAATCGAGCACTAAAAGACTCTCGTCCGTGACGACTTTGTATTTATCAAACAGCTCCTTGGCGCGGGATAGATTCCGCTCGGGATCGATATGCTCGATATTAAGCTTTCCCTTACCGGCATATTGATATTCCGTCAGCAAATTCTGGAGGTCCGCGGTAATCGGCGTATTGGGCGAAAAGAAAACGGTCACGCGCATCTTGCCCTTGAGCGTGTCGAGGAAACGCCTCGTCTTATCGGAAAGCGTATATTTTTGGTCGCGGGAAAAATCCCAACGCGCGTAGTGCCTGAAGGCGAGGGAATTCACCATCGCAACCAGAAACAAGATCAGCACGATCTGGACGAGAACATTGAGACCGATCCGAATCCGGCCAATTTTCTTCGCGGAACGGGTCCGCGGCTTTTTTGTCTCGTCAGCCATTTATTAGAGCCTCCATTTACGGGATTGGAACGCCTGATAAGTGAGCGCCAGCATCACAATGGTCATGCTCACATACAGAACGATCGGTCGCGTATCGATTATGCCCCGCGAGAACGTTCCCATGTGTTCTATGGCGGAGAAGTAGCCCAGCAAATCGCGCGTTGTGGAGGTAACATCCAGAATGATGAACTGGACCAGGCCGAGAAAAAATAATAGCGTGATTGCGCAGAAAGAAATGATGGCCGCGATAATCTGGTTCCGGGTTAGAACAGAAGTGAAACAACCAATCGAAAGATAAAACATTCCGAGCAACAAAAGCATCAGATAGGAACCCCAGTACGCTCCGCCAGAATGCGCGGCCGGCTGGTTTGTTATTTTCAGAAAAATCCAGAAGTAAAGCACGGTCGGGATCCAGAGGATCACGTAAAAGACAAGCGCGCCGAAAAACTTCGAAAGCACCACCTGCCAGTCGCGCACGGGAACAGTCGTAAGCGGCTCGATGGTGCCGAGCTTAAATTCTTCGGCGAACAGGCGCATCGTGATGAGCGGAAAAATCAGCACGAATGCGAACCAGAAGAAGACCGAATTAAAAAATGCTTCCTGAACCGTGTATTGCACCTGACGCTGGTTCATGAAGGAGACCTGAAAATAGAAATCGATCCCGCTGACGATGAGAAAAAAGATCAGGACGATGTACGCGATCGGGGAGTGGAAATAGCCGCGCACTTCCCGCGAGAGCAGGGTATAAAACTTTCTCATAAGCGAAAAACACGGGTCATCCCGAGCCGCGCAGACGGCGAGGGACCTCCCTCAGCGCTACTGATCACGCTTGTTACCCAAGCATGATGCATCGTGTCTATGCGAGATCCTTCGCTTCGCTCAGGATGACAGCGAGCGGATCGAGCATGAGCAACAGTAAGAGCAGCAGTAAGAGCGTTGCCCTGCATTGGACGTTGGACGTTGGGCGTTGAGCGTTGGGCGTTTGGTTTCTCCATACGATCACACGACATCCGGATGCGTGAGCTCAACGAACACGTCCTCGAGCGTCGCTCGACGCTGAGTTAGTTCGCGCACGACCCACTGACGAGCGCTGGCCAGTCGAAAGACCTCTTCGCGCACATCGGCACCCGACTCCACCC
>DATEZD010000110.1:0-8550 GCA_035255865.1 Candidatus Udaeobacter sp. | reverse complement strand
GGCGGCGTGTCGAATCCCAGTGCTCGCCCGTTCGCACTAGATGGCACGATGTTTGTAGATAATGCGCTCCCTGGCAGACTCGCGTTCGCCATATTGTCGTTGCTGGTCCGCGCATCTGCTCTCAAGGCGCTGATGAAATCGTTCCACGGTTCGTTGTAAACAACGTAATCACTTTCTGCAACGAGCCCGGCCGGCAAAGGGGTGCCGTCTGGAGCAGTAGTCGAGTAGCGGAATAAAATCTGGATCGTGATCGGATCGCTAAACAGCGACTCGTAAATCGCGACGACCCGGTTGATCATCGCCTCGATGGCCGCCGCGTTAGGATTGCCGATAATGGAGCTGTCGAACGTTGCGTTAATGATCAATCCAGTGGGAGCTTCTGTCGTAGCCGTCATGACATTCGAGTAGCCGACTGAACTGGCGGCAGTGTAAGGACGCACCCGGTAATAGTAGGTCGTTCCCGGATTCAACCCGGTTACGGCTCGGCCATCGACGTTGCCAACGTCCAACTCGTGGTATCCATCCACGTAACTGCTGAATGAGTTGCTCGTGGAGACATCCAGTAGATAGCCTTCCGCCCCGCTTACGCTGTCCCAGGTCGCCATAAAACTGGTGTGTGTCGGCGGCGCCGACGAAACAGTTTCAATTCGAGAGGTAACTTCATTCACGTTCGGAAACTCGACCGTGCTTTGCGACCCTACGTGTGTCTGGTGCTTCCCGGCACTTGGTTGGAACGGTGCGCTGGAAACGATGTTGTGCTCCGGCAAGTTGTTATTGCCGGCGAGCGCAGTCAGTCCCAGTGCTACGCCACCAAAAACAATTAAACCGATTATTAGAAAGCGTGGTCGCCGCATGGTCTCGTCACGAAAAGCCGCCAATCTAGTTCGGAATTTTTACTGCACAAATCGAAAAACGAACTGCAAACAAATCGAATCGTCCGTCCGCGCAATTGTCGTCACATCCTCCCGCGGCGCTGATAGAATTGGTAGCGATCGATAATCGACTCGACGTATTTGCGCGTTCCGGGAAAATCGATGTTTTGGAGGAACTTCTTCACCGGAATATCGGCAAGGTTATTTCCACCGCTCCATCGTTGGGCGCGACTAGCGCCGGCGTTATACTCCGCCAGCGCGAAAGGAAGCGGATCGGCCTGATGTTCCCAGTGTTCGACCGCGCGACGCAAATACCAACTGCCGGCCTCCAGATTCGTTTTCGGATCGAAAAGCTGTTCCACTTGAAAGCCTGCGATCTTATTTTCACGCGCCCATTCGTTAGCCGCTTTTTCACTCACTTGCATAAGCCCGCGTTCTCCGTGGCTGCCATGTTTTCCCGGATCGAAGCGGCTCTCGCGCCAAACGACGGCTTTCACCAACATGGGATCGAGGTGATGTTTGACCGCGACGCCGCGGATCAGGGGATCGTATTGTTGAAACCGCGCCGGGCTCATCCATTCGTAGAACGTGTAAACCGGATCCCCCGATCGCACTGCGAGATAACCAAATCCCGCAGCCAGTGCCAGCAGCACGCAGAGGATCAGTTTGAAGAAGAATCGTATCACTTAGTTCGTGCTCGTGCTCCTAATCGTGCTCGTGCTCGATCGGGGAAGGATATGCTGCTTCATCTTCCCTCAGAACATCACCATGTGGCGAGAACTTGCGGAGCAATCCCACCAACATCTCTACAATTCGAACGAGACTTTCCTTCGCTAGCGTTATCTGTTCAGGCCTTGCCAATTCCCGGGCGACCAAGACATCCAGAGCAGCAGCGCATTCCAAAGCTGATCCGCGCGCAATCTTGAAAAAACGAGCGCGATCATTCGGTGAAAATTTTCCGTTTCCTTCGGCGATATTCAACGGGGTGCTTGTCGATGCGCGATCAAGCTGATCTTTCGCCGCCGCTTCCGCTGAAATAGCGGCAAGAAACTTGCGAACCCAGGCGCAGAAATTGATGGCTTCCCGATACACGTCGAGTTTTTCGTGATCGAAGTAAATTTTCATAGTGGCTACAATAGACGATTACGATTACGAGCACGAGCGCGAGCATGAATCCTGAGAATCGAATCGGAAAACCAAGCTACGTTCGCGTCATCGTTGATCGGTCGATTCATCGCGAACTCGATTACTCCGTGCCGGAAAGTTTGGCCGAACGAGTCGGAGTCGGCTCGCGCGTGCGCGTGCCCTTTCGCGACAAGTTTGCTCTTGGCACGGTCGTAGCCATTCCAGAACGCAGCGAAGCAAAAGGCATTCGACCCATAGACGTGGTAATCGGCGAAGCGCCAATCTTGAGCAAGCAATTGCTCGAACTGGGGAGATGGATCAACGCCTATTATTGCTGCCCGATCGAAACCGTCATGCGCAGCATGCTGCCGCAAGTGATTCGGCGCGCTGAAGTCGGATGGAAGAAACAGTTGTTCGTCCAGCCCGCGCGCAAAATCGACGGCGGCGAGATCGAGAAACTGCAAAAGCGCGCCCCGCGTCAGGCGGAACTTATGGAAGCAATCTCGCGATTGGAATCGCCCATGCGAGCAGCGCAGTTGCTACGACAAACCGCCCTCGATAATCAGACCCTGCGGGCCCTGGTGAAACGTGGCCTCGTGGAGGTGCGCGAGGAAGCTGTGGTTCGCGATCCGCACGCAGACGAGCAATTCATCGCTACGTCGAACCTCATTTTGAACGAGGAGCAAACGCACGCACTAAGGAAAGTCGTGCTGGCGCTCGAGTCGCCAGAGAACGCGCGCCCGATTTTGCTTCACGGCGTCACCGGCTCGGGGAAAACAGAAATTTATTTGCAGGCGATCCGCGCCGCCCTGGATCGCGGGCGCACCGCTATCGTTCTCGTACCAGAAATTTCGCTGACTCCGCAAACAGTCGAACGGTTCAAGGGGCGCTTTGCTGACGTGCAGGATGCAGTCGCCGTGCTGCACAGTCATTTGTCCGAGGGCGAACGCCACGATGAATGGCACAAGATCCATTCCGGTCGCGCGCGGATCGTGATCGGCGCGCGCAGTGCAGTTTTCGCGCCCCTGAAAAATCTCGGCCTCATCGTGGTCGATGAAGAACATGAGACCACGTACAAACAGGAGGAAGCGCCACGGTACCACGCGCGCGACGTCGCGGTCGTCCGGGCGAAGATCGAGAAGTGCTTGGTGGTTCTGGGCAGCGCCACGCCATCGCTGGAGAGTTATCACAACGCTGCTATTGGCAAATATCAGCTCGTCAGTCTCGCCCAGCGCGTGGACCAAAAACAAATGCCGCTCATGCGGATCATCGATCTGCGTCAGGAACGACGGAGGGAAAAGAAAGCCGCCATTTTGTCGGAAAAATTGTCGCAAGCCATTGCCGATCGTTTGGAGAAACGCGAGCAGACAATTTTGTTTTTGAACAGGCGCGGTTTTTCCACGTCGCTGCTGTGCAGCAACTGCGGCGAAGCGCGCAACTGCCCGAATTGCAGCGTTGCTCTCACGTTTCATCGGCATCCCGCAGTCGCCGGGCGCTTGAGTTGTCATTTGTGCGGGCACACCGCGGCCGTGCCAAAGAAATGTCCGGCGTGCGGACAAGATGCGCTGATCTATTACGGCTTTGGCACGGAGAAAGTCGAATCAACCGTCGCGCAGATTTTTCCCGAAGCTGTCGTGCGCCGCATGGATGCCGACTCGATGACGCGCAAGGAAGCGTATCGCGAAACGCTAAGAGATTTTCGCACTGCCAAGATCGACATCCTCGTCGGCACACAAATGATCGCGAAAGGTCTGCATTTCCCAAACGTGACGCTCGTCGGAATCATCAACGCCGATCTCGCTCTGCATCTGCCCGATTTCCGCGCAGGCGAACGAACGTTCCAGCTTCTCACGCAAGTCGCCGGACGCGCGGGACGCGGCGAAACGCCAGGAGAAGTTTTTGTGCAGACTTACACGCCATTCAGTCCGTCGATTCAATTTGCTCGGCACCACGATTTCGCGGGCTATTTCCAACAGGAACTCGAGTTCCGCGAGCGCTGCGATTTCCCGCCGTTCAAACACGTGATCCTTATCACAGTGCGTTCAGCGCACGAAGGTCGCGCGAAATTGTCGGCCGAAACGTTGAAGCGCCGTTTAAAAGAAGCGCTTCCCGAGGAATTCATCTTAGGCGACGCAACACCCGCGCCACTAGAAAAATTACAAGGCCAGTTCCGTTTTCACATCCTCATCCGCGGCGGATCCCGAAGAATTTCGGGACTGAGCCGCCTCGTGCGCGAAACGCTCGATAAACTGCCCTTCCCCGAAGACGTCAGCATCACCGTCGACGTCGATCCTTATCAGTTGCTCTGAAGAAACGTGGGCTTTCTGACGGAATAGTGTCGAGAAACAACGCGGCCTTTGGCTACCGCTTCTCAAGCGGTGGCAACACACGGCCGTACGCGGAGGTTTTACCGCGCATCTCGAAGTAGCGGTACGCTTCGAGAGCAACTTCGCTGATGGCGCGCTCGGCAGCTTTCTCGTCGCGGTCGTAAGCAGTCATCACGCTTATCGCGAACGGCCGATTCCTGGCGAACACGATTCCTGAATCCGTTCGCACGCCGTCCAGAGTTCCGGGCTTGTCGGCAAGTTCGACGTCCACCGGCAGCTCGTACGACAGATAGCTGTCCTTCTTCAAAGTCTTCAATTGTTTGATGAGCTCGTCTGTAAGTTCCTTGTTCAATGCTTTGCCTTTGTAGATCATTTCCAAGAGCCGCGCCATTTCCTGCGGAGTCGCTACGTTCTCATCGCCGCGTCGAGCGGCTGCGATGTCGATCATTTTTCGACGCAACATTGTTTTCGTTAGGCCAAGGCTTCGTAAGGTGGCGTTCACGTTCTGCATTCCAACGCGATCAATCAGAACATTCGTCGCCGCGTTGTCACTCACAGCGACAACGAATTGAGCGAGGTCGTGGTTGGTCACGCGCGTCACGCCAGCACTGAGACCAGCCATGATCTGGCTATCTTCGACAAGGTCTTTGGGATCGAATGTGTAAATATCGTCTAACCTCGCTTTCCCTTTGGCCCCTGCGTGGGCTTCCTGATCCTGACGATATAATTCGAGCAGGATCGCGATTTTGATCGAACTGGCGGTGGGAAAAACGCGATCGCCATTGTGCAAAAGAATCCGGCCATCGGTGAGATCGAGAATGGCCACGCCCATCACGCCATCGAGTCGGGCGGCGATCTCTTCAACGCGTGTCTCAAGTTTCTTCCAGAGCAAATCCCTGCCGGTATCGCGCGGCGCTTCAGCTTTCTGTTGGCCAAAAGCAGCGATGGACAATGCAAGCGCGACAGCAAATGCGAACAGTCTCATACTGCACCAACTGCTTTGAAACAATTTCTCATTATCGCCGACCTACGCTTCTATTCTTGATCATCTTCGGAACAGTCGCCTTGGCGAGCGTTGTGAAGGCGTCCACCGCGCTGTTCCCTAGCGAATCGCTGAGGCGTAATAGTCCGATCTCCACTCCGAGATTTTTTCCCTGAAGCTGGATTGCTTTCAACTTCAAGCCTTCCCTTCCTCGCAACGCTATGTTCGGCATTAACGCAGCGGCTTTTAATGTCGCAAGCGAGCGCAGCAGCGTTTCAATCGAGCTGATTTCGGCAACGGTCCGCGGCCGGACCTGATGCTTTCGACAAATCTCGTCCGTCATATGCCGCATGACGAAGCTGTCCGTTAACTGTAGCAATCGTTGCTGATGCAATTCCGCGAAAGGAACCCGTCGCCGCTTCGACCAGGCGTGTTCTTCTGAAACGACCAAGGCAAATTCGTCGGTGCAGAGGCGTTCGTATCGCAAATTCGGTGAGTATCGCGTGACGAACCCCAGACCAACGTCCATGCGACCTTCTTCCAGTGCCGTTTCTATTTTAGTGGATGAAATCTCATCAACGATGATGCTGATGCCCGGGTGTTTGGCGGCAAACAGGCCGAGCAGATGCGGTACCAGTGGCACGTTGAGGATCGGAACCACTCCAAGATGCAAAGCCCCGCGCAGTTGTTGCGACTCGCTGCTAAGTTCCTGGAGGAAACTCTCGAACTGACGAAGAATCGAGCGCGCGTGTTCTTGAAAAATCAGGCCCGCTGAAGTCAGCAGAATCCGTTTTCCCCGGCGTTGAAACAGAGACACCCGAAGCCCGGCCTCCAGATCGCGCATTTGCTGGGAGAGAGTGGGCTGAGAAATTCCGAGGCGATCAGCGGCGCGGCTGAAGCTTCCAGCCTCGGCCACGGCGAGAAAATAGCGCAGGTGGCGCAACTCCATGGGATCATGCATCATTGCAACCAGATACTGTGTGGACCAACTAGAAAACGCAATCAGGCAGCTTGATCGCGGCGAAAGATTCTGCTTCCATAGCCATGGGTTATCGCTTTATTCCCAAAACCTTTGAATAACGACGAATGACTTCTAAACTCATCAGTGTCGCTGCGTGCGCTATTTTGCTTCTGCCGGGATGTAATAAGAACTCCGGCTCCGGGGTCCGTAACACGAAGAAAGTTCGCATTGGCTACATCGGATTGACCTGTGAAGCTCCGATATACGCCGCGTATGAGAAAGGGTTTTTCAAGGAGGAGGGACTCGAGCCTGAATTGGTGAAGTGCAATTGGGCCACTTACAAAGATGCACTGGCCCTGGGCAGCTACGATATCACGCATCACCTGGTGATGTATTTTCTTAAGCCAATCGAGCAGGGTTTGGATGTGAGGTTCTTAGCTGGAATTCATCGCGGATGTCTTCGCGTCCAAGCGGGGGTGAAAACAAATATTCACACGATTCAGGATCTAAAAGGGAAACGCATTGGGGTGCCCGGAATGGGCACGCCGCCGTTCGTGTTTGCGAATCGGGTCTTCGGAACTCACGGGATCGATGCAGGGAAAGACATCACTTGGAAAGTCTATCCCGCAGGCGAACTGGGTCTGGCAATCGACAAAGGGGAAGTGGACGCAGTCGCTAACGCCGAACCGATCGGCAGCTTACTGATCGCGGAGGGCAAGGTGAGAAATATTGCCGATCAGATCATGGATGCGCCGTACAAAGACGAATACTGCTGCGAGGTCATCGCCAACGGCAAGTGGGTGGACGCGAATCCCGATACGGCGGCGAGAGCAACGCGCGCCTTGCTGAAAGGCGCGAAGTGGGTGGAAACGAATCCCCGAGTTGCGGCAGTGATGGCGGTGGAGAAAAAATATCTCGCTTCATCACCTGAATTGAACACGGCCGCGCTTGCGCGTCTGCGCTATGTCCCAAGTGTCCAGCTCGCGGAGGAGTCGGTTCACACTGCCAGCCGGGAAATGAAAACCGCGAAAATGCTTTCTCCGGAGACCGACACCGAAGCGCTGGCCAAACGGGCGTTCATGCATCTGGACGGTGTTACCGACGAGTGGATTAAGACCCTGGAGGTGGAAAAAGTCGCCGGAGGCCAAGTCTCCCCCGAGGATGATATTCGGCTAATCGCGGAGTTGATCCAGAAAGACAGCGGCGATTCGTGTTGCCGCAGAAAAATGTTCGATCAACCCGATCAGGATGCACCGAACCTGGCTGACCCAGATGCACCCTGCGCGCAGAAAAATATGATAGCCGGCCAGAAATGAGCCGGGCCGTATCGCCGGACTCACCCTCCCTCGTGGAATCAAAGCCGGAGAGCAACGCGTCGCGGGCGATCGAGCGTAGCTCGACACTGACCTGGCCGATGCAGCTCGCTGTGCCGGTCGCAGCTTTAGTTGCGTTTGGAATTCACTTGCTGATTTCCAAAAATGCGCCGCCGCTCGAGACGCATTCTTACATGCTGCTGTTTTGGGAAATTCTCGGCGTCTCAATTGTTCTGGCAATCGCGCAAAGTTTCTGGCCGGCACTGCGCCAATGGATGCGGCACATGTGGCCGATTTTTACTGCTGCAATCCTGTCAATTGGTGTTTGGGATATTGTCACATCGGGCTTGCGATTGCTTCCACTCCCGTACTTTCCCGGACCCGCAGCGGTTTTACGCAGTTTGATTAGCGATCGCGCGCTTTTGCTCGATAGCACCTGGCACTCGCTCGTTTTACTTTTGAGTGGCTACACGCTTGGCGTGATTGTCGGACTTGTTAGCGGGGTCTGCATCGGCTGGTCAACTTCGGTGCGCTATTGGGGAATGCCGCTGCTCAAAGTTGTAGGGCCGATTCCAGCCACAGCGTGGATACCTCTGGCGATGGTCGTTGCCCCTTCGGCGATCGTATCGGCAGCGGGATTAATCGCGCTCGCGGTGTGGTTCCCAGTCACGATGCTAACTGCCTCCGGGATTTCCAATACTCGCGCGTCGTACCTTGACGTGGCCCGGACCCTGGGCGCCGGACGCGGCTATCTTATCTTTCGCGTCGCGATTCCAGCCGCGGTTCCGAACATTTTCATCGGCTTGTTCATGGGACTGGGTGCGTCCTTTCTGACGCTGGTAGTCGCAGAATCTGTCGGCGTGAGGTCCGGTCTCGGTTGGTACGTCAGTTGGGCGCAAGGCTGGGCCGAATACGGCAAAGTTTTCGCCGCGCTGATTATTATGGCTGGGTTTTTTTCAAGCGTAATGAC
>DATEZD010000109.1:0-2149 GCA_035255865.1 Candidatus Udaeobacter sp. | reverse complement strand
CAACTAACGACTCTCTTCAATGGCTCATAAAAAAGGACAAGGCAGCGTTAAAAACGGGCGCGACAGCGTCAGCAAACGGCTGGGTGTGAAAAAATTCGGCAGCGAGATGGTTGTGGCCGGCAACATCATTGTGCGTCAGCGCGGCACAAAATTCTTGCCGGGAAGAAACGTCGGGCTTGGTCGCGATTATACAATCTTTGCTTTGATTGACGGGAGCGTGCGCTTCGATCGCGGCGGGCGACGGGTGAATGTTGATCCCGACGTGGCGAATTCTTCGTCATCTTGAGCCGCGAAAGCTTTCGGGGTCGAAAGATCCCGCTGCAAAACCTCAAGATTGTTCCGCGGGGTCCCTAGATTTCGCTCGGGACGACGGTGCTTGTCGAGCGACCGGTTTTTGCGGTATAAGCGATTTCCGATGATGAAATACCAAACTTTTCTTCTTTTTGGCGCGCCTGGCAGCGGCAAAGGCACGCAAGGCAAAACACTCGGCACGATCCCGCGTTACTATCATTGCGCTTGTGGCGACGTATTCCGCTCCATCGACACGCGCACAAAGGTAGGCAAAGCGTTCCTGGAGTATTCGAGCAAAGGCCAGCTCGTTCCGGACGATATCACAGTGGAGCTTTGGCGAGAGGCGATCGATGCGGCCGTAGACGCGCACAAGTTCAAGCCGGACATCGACACCCTCGTATTGGACGGGATTCCTCGAAACGTGGGTCAGGCCAAGATTATGAATGACATGATCGATGTGAAGAAGGTGTTCCATCTTGCGTGCCCCGATCGCGAGACGCTGTTTTATCGACTCAAGAAGCGCGCTCTCAAAGAGAATCGCCTCGACGACGCAAACGAGGAGGTCATCCAGCGGCGTCTTGACATCTACGAGAAAGAATCGAGGCCAGTGCTGTCATACTACTCGAAAGAGTTGGTCACCGTGGTTGACGCCATTCAGCCGCCCGTGAAAGTTCTGCTCGATATCTTAAAGAGCGTGAACGACGGCGCGTATGAACCAGCAGCAGTTTGAAAACTTCACTGCCTCGAGTCTTTATTGCGAAAAATGCAAAGCCGCGATGCCGGTACGCGAGCGGCTTTTGTTGGTCCTGCCTGACCGCGAAATCTTCGATTATCTCTGTACGGAGTGCGGATCGTCAGTAGGCCGGCGTGAAGTCACGGCTGGCGAGAAGATGATGGCGCAAGCAACGGCCGGCCGAACACGTCGTGCGCCGGTCTCTGTTCGGCTTCGCTAGATTCCCAAAACAACGCGGTGGTAGGGCGCGACCCGCCGGGCGCGCCACAGAGATGGACGGCCCGGCGGTCCGTCCCTACCATTGATGAGATGGCTTCTCGAGGCATGCGAATTGTTTTCATCGGCACGGGCGAAATCGGCGTGCCGACGCTACGAGCATTGCTGAACTCCGAGCACGAAGTCATCGCGGTCGTCACTCAACCGGATAAACCAGTCGGTCGCGAGCAGCGCATTGAATCGCCGCCGATAAAAAAGGCGTTGATGGGTAGGGCACGACCGCCGGGCACGCCGATCTTTCAACCCGCAAGAATTAAAGATCCACAGACCATTGAAGAGATCCGCGGCCTTACGCCCGATGTGATTGTCGTCGTTGCCTACGGCCAAATCCTGCCGCGTGATGTGCTAGAGATTTCACGCCGAGCCTGTTTGAATTTGCACGCGTCGCTTCTTCCGCGCTGGAGGGGCGCAGCGCCGATTCAAGCTGCAATCGCGGCGGGCGATTGTGAGACGGGCATCACCGTGATGTACATGGACGAAGGACTCGACACTGGCGAAATTCTGTTGCAGCGCAGTGTCGAAATCCTGCCGAACGACACCGGTGAATCACTGCATGATCGCCTGGCGCAGATTGCTCCGGAGGCGTTGCTTGAATCTTTGCGACTGCTTGCTTCCGGGAACGCGCCGCGCATTCCTCAGGACAATGCCCGCGCGACTTATGCCCCAAAGCTGAAACGTGAACACGGCCTAATCGATTGGTCCGAATCAGCCGAAGCGATTGAGAGGAGGATTCGCGCGTACAATCCGTGGCCCGGCGCGTTCATGAAACTCGATCGTCAAAATCTCAAAATCTTTTCCGCGTCAGTTGTCGATCTCACGGGCCAACCCGGAGAAGTTTTGCGCAGCGAC
>DATEZD010000108.1:0-3694 GCA_035255865.1 Candidatus Udaeobacter sp. | reverse complement strand
CACCACTCAGCGGCAGCGATGAGATCGTAGACGCCCAAGGACCGCTTTGCAGTCCGAGTGTAGCTGGATCCTTCGCATGCCATTTTGGGTAACTCGAACAGTTGCCAGAGCCACGTCGCGGTTTGCCGCCGCGGCGCGAGCTCGTAAACAAACAAGGCAGAGTTTAATCCAAATTTTATGTCGGAAAAAATCTATTTTGGTGTGGATGTGTGCAAAGAGAGCCTGGCTTTTTGCGGAGCGAATGTGGCTGGGCAGGTGCCCAACAATGCGCCGGGAGTGCGGCGGCTTTTGGCTCGCTTACCCCAAGGCGCCCACTTAATCATTGAAGCCAGCGGCGGCTATGAGCGAGAGTTGGTCAAAGTAGCGCAACAACGCGCAGTGCCGCTCTCGGTGGTCAATCCCCGGCAGGTGCGCGATTTTGCTCGCGGGGTGGGCCGGCTGGCCAAGACTGATCCCATTGATGCAGAGATGTTGGCGCGTTTTGGTGCGGAGGTAAATCCGCCGCCCGATGCGCTGCCCACTACGGCGGAGCTGGCTCTGCAGGAGCTGGTCAGCGCGCGTCAGCAGTTGGTGGAACAACGCACGGTACTCTTGCAACAGCAGTCTCAGCACCTGAACAACGTCGTACGCAGACTCGATCGCGCCCGACTTAAACTGCTGCAGCGGCAGATCGGCCAACTCGAACTGGCCATCAGCTCGATCTTGGAAGAACAATCTGCGCTGAAGCAAAAAGTAGAGCGCTTGCAACAAGTCAAAGGCGTCGGCTTCATCACCGCAGTCACCTGCGTCGCTCTCTGTCCAGAGTTCGGCTCGCTCTCCAAGCGCCAAACAGCGGCCTTGGTCGGAGTAGCTCCCTACGACGACGATAGCGGAGCGCGCAGAGGCTGGCGCCACATCTCCGGCGGCCGACCCAAGTTACGCCGTGCCCTGTACATGGCCAGTATCAGCGCTGTCCGTTCAAACCCAATCCTGCGCCGCTTTTACCAACAACTGCGTCAGCGCAACAAACCACCGAAAGTCGCCCTGGTCGCTGTCATCAGAAAACTCGCCATCCTCCTGAACCGCCTGCTGCGAAATGCTTCGTTTTTGCCAGCCAGCTAAACACAGTTGCTACAGTTCGACAATTCGATAGGGCTTTCCGGTTTTGTGCAGCGCTGGCGCTGAGACGTTGTAAACGGGAATGCCAGTTGAAGTTTTCCCGTCGGTAACCCCGTTGTGTGCGTGACCGTGGAATACTGCGGTGGCGCGGAATCGATTGATCGGTTCTTCTAGACGGCTGGAACCGAGGAAGGCGTAGATTTCAGGATCTTCGCCCTGCAACGTCGCTCGAATTGGGGAGTAATGCAGGACCACTATCCGGCGCTCGGTTTGCAGCTTGACCAGGGCCTGCTCGAGGCGAATGGCGTGGCTGATTGATTCCTGCACGAATTGTTTAATCAGCGGCTCCCCCCACGCGTTCAGCATCCGCCGGCCGAACCCGCCGCCGAACCCGCAGATCCCCGCGAATCCGACACTGGCGATTTCGACGGCTTCTCCGTTGAGCATGGTCACACCGGTCTGATCGAGAATGTTCGCGACGGTTTCCGGCTTTCCGGATTCATAATCATGATTACCAATGACGCCGATACACGGGATTCTCACCGCGCTACGAATATCGGCGGCGAGTTCCTCCGCTTCTTCGGGGAGTCCGTACTCCGTAAGATCGCCGCACAGCAGCAACACGTCTGCGCTATGCGAAATCTCGGCAAACGCATCGTGCATCTTTCCGCGCGAATGCTTGGCGTAGTGAAGGTCTGCGGTCGCAGCGATACGCAACGTTCGGTTTGCCATCGCTTTAAGAAACGAAACGGCGACTAAGGATGGACGTTTCGCGCAAGCATCATCCCCGGCCATGCACGCGTGGAGCGGTTCCACTGCGTAATTGATGAGTAATGACTGCAAGTACAGCCACGGCGGTTCAAGCCATCCACGGTGAAGTCAGCGCTAATGAGTTTCATCGCAGATCGGTGGCAGCGTTGTATGCCGCCGAGGTTCCGTTCCTGATCGGCGGCGCGTACATGGTGGAGGTGTGCGGAGGTGTGTCGCGTAGCACGAAGGACTTCGATCTCTATGTTCGGCCAAATCATGTGAAGGCTGCGCTCCGTGCACTAGCGCGCGCAGGGTACAAAACCGAACTGACATTCCCGCACTGGCTGGCCAAGGCGACGTACGAGGGACATATCGTTGATCTGATTTTTCGCGCCGGCAATGGATTGTGCGAAGTGGATGATTCATGGTTCGACCGCGCGCGCGATGACGAGTTGCTGGGCGTGCCTGTGAAACACTGTGCGCCCGAGGAAATGATTTGGATGAAGGCGTACATCATGGAACGCGAGCGGTTCGACGGTGCCGACATCGCGCACATTCTTCGC
The DNA here is from genome assembly GCA_035255865.1 of Candidatus Udaeobacter sp. Classification (GTDB taxonomy): domain Bacteria; phylum Verrucomicrobiota; class Verrucomicrobiia; order Chthoniobacterales; family UBA10450; genus Udaeobacter. The sequence continues at coordinate 1,283 of DATEZD010000108.1, read as the reverse complement.
TGCTGCGCGGCAGAGATCGATTGGCCGCACCTGGTTCGCCGGTTCGGTCCTGATTGGCGCGTATTGCTCAGCCATTTGATCCTGTTCGGCTACATTTATCCCGGGGAGCGTGCGCGAATCCCGGCGGCCATCGTGGAGGATTTGATTACACGGCTCCGAAGTGAAGCGAGGACTGCCGGGCCAGAACGGTTATGCCGCGGCACGCTGCTTTCGCGGCAGCAATATTTGGTGGACGTACAGGAGTGGGGATTTCGGGATGCACGCTTGGAAGAGCGTGTTCAGATGAATGAGAAAGACATCGCGGAGTGGACAGATGCAATTGAGAAAGAAGAATGAACGCGATGTCAGCTGAATGCCCGTAAATCCGCTGAGGACAGTTGACTCTACAGTTGGGGTGTTCCGCTGGGCGGCGGCGGCTCCGTCGGTGACGGAATTGCAGGTGCCGCGATGAGCTTCGTCTTCGCTTCTTCGAGCAGCTTTTTCTCTTCTGGATAAAGTTTGCCGTTTTCGGCGGCAGCAATGTACTCCTTTGCTCCCTCGAGTTGGCGTGCGTCGACGAGCACCAGGGCGACGTAAACGGCTGCGTGGGGATCGTGCAGTTGGTCATGCGGCAAACTTTCGACAATGGCAAGAGCCTCTGCATTTCTGGCAAGGCGATGAAGTGAAAACGCGTACGTTACCGCACAATTGACCTCATTCGGCGCGCGGTCATAAGCCTCTTTCGCGAGTTGATGTGAGCTTTCAGTATTTTCACCAAGGTTCAGGCCTAGCCGCGCCAGGTCTGCTGTGATCGGTGCCTCGTTAGGCGAACTTTCATGAAGTCGTTGGAGAACTGCGTACAGCTTGCTCGTTTCGTCCTTGGCGCGATACAGCTGGCGAAGATTGTCGAGTGCTTCACGGCGCATCGTCAGATTTTCTTCGACGCGAACCCAGAGTTCTTTGGCCTGGTTCGCCAGTTGCCATTTCGTGGCGAGCCGGGCGAGCATAAGTTCACGTTCCGGCACGTCCTCTGACAATTCAGCGGCAGACTGCCAAAGCGTTTCGAACTCAGAGTTCGCGCTCGAGTCGTTGCCGGAACGCAAGTGCCGCTCCGCCGTTGCGTTGTACGCCAGACGCAGGTATTCGGCTTCGCCCCAATTTCCGGTCCGCGTCCAGCGTTTCAGACGTGACCAATTCTTCACCGTTGCATAAGCATCCGCGACTGCGACAGACGCAGGCGGCGAACTCAGTCGTGCTGGCGGCAACTTGTCGACCCATTTCACAACGTCTCCAGCGAGTCCGTT
>DATEZD010000107.1:0-5420 GCA_035255865.1 Candidatus Udaeobacter sp. | reverse complement strand
GTTGATTCGTGGTTCCTGAAACTAGTTGAATGACGCCGTGGAAGCGATCCGGCTCTTCAAACTGCTCGACCGCAATCAACGGAACACTTTCCTCGCTTGTTTCCTTGGATGGGCGCTGGACGCGTTCGATTTTTTTCTGCTGACATTCGTGATCGTGCCGATGGCGCATGATTTCGGCACGAGCATTGCCGATCTCAGTTATGCCATCACGCTGACACTGGCGATGCGCCCCGTGGGCGCGTTCATCTTCGGTTTGCTCGGTGACCGATTCGGGCGGCGCATACCGCTCATGATCGACATTGTTTTTTATTCGCTGATGGAATTGCTGACTGCGTTTTCACCGAATTACACCTGGTTGCTGATTTTTCGTGCGCTTTACGGGATCGGCATGGGCGGCGAATGGGGACTCGGCGCTTCGCTGGCAATGGCAACTCTGCCGACAGCGGCGCGCGGGTTGTTCTCGGGAATTTTGCAGCAGGGATATATGTTTGGATATTTATTCGCTGCGCTGATTTACGGAGTTGTGTTCCCGTTGTTCGGCTGGCGCGCATTGTTTGTAGTCGGTGCGCTGCCGGCGTTGCTCGTAGTTTATATTCGGGCGCGCGTTCCCGAGTCGCCAGTGTGGTTACGACAAAGAACGACGGTCAACTTCTGGGCGACTGCAGGCGACATCCTGAAGCGGCACTGGCTGCTGTTGATATACGTCATTCTGTTGATGACAGCGTTCAACGCCATGTCACATGGGACCCAGGACATGTACCAGACCTTTTTGGGCGAACAGCGTGGGCTCAGCGTGAAAGAAAAATCGATTATTGGAATTGTCTATGCCGTAGGCGCGATCTGCGGCGGGATGTTAGTCGGCCATCTTTCGCAAAAGTTCGGCCGTCGTCGATTGATCGTTGTTACTGTGATATGCAGTATCATTTTAATTCCTGCGTGGGTTTTCTCGCCCGGATTGTCGATGTTGGTGGCCGGCGGGTTCCTAATGCAGTTCACGGTGCAAGGCGTGTGGGGAATCGTGCCAGTGCATTTAAATGAACTGTCGCCAGGTGAAGTGCGCGGCACGTTTCCAGGACTCGCTTATCAGCTTGGAAATCTTTTTGCGGCCAACACCGCCGTGGTAGAGGCGCGACTGGCCGAGCATTTCCGCGGTGCTGCTGGCCACCCCGACTATGCAAAGGCCCTTGCTTTGTTCACGCTGGTGACTGCTCTCGCGTTGATCATTATTGCTGCAGTCGGACCCGAAGCGCGCGGGAAAGAATTTTAGTGATGTGCTGTGTCAGGCGTGAGGCCAGTCGGTGTTTCCGGCTGCGGTGATTGTGCAGCCATCTGCCGGGAACCGTGATAGACGCCGGGGCCGTAACGCTGCTCGACAACCGCTTCCGCAATTCTGTCTGCGAGTAGCTCGCGATATTCCCAATCACGCGCCTGATTGCCCTCGGAGCGATTACTCAGAAATCCGCATTCCACCAGCACGGCCGGACACGACGCAAGGCGCAGCACGCGAAAATTTGCCGTGTGCACTCCGCGATTCGCGGAGTGGGGGATCGTCATCAGCTTTTCTTGAATGCGGTTGGCAAGATCGAATGATACGCCGGAATGATAATACGTCTCGAACCCGCGAATGCCGCGCTGGCGCGAATCGTTGAAGTGTACGCTGACGAAGACTGCGTTCTTCTGTGAATTCTCAATTGTCACGCGTTCATCAAGAGGAATGAAAACATCCGAGGAACGAGTCATCACTGTCTTTAATTTCGATTCGTGCAACTTGCGATTGAGACGCTGAGCAACGTCGAGAGTAACCATCTTCTCCGGCGGACCGTACCGTCGATATGCGCCGCTATCTTTGCCGCCGTGTCCGGCATCCACGACGACCGTCTTAAAGGTTTTGCTGGTATCTTTAACCGCAGCATGCCGCATACTCGCGCAGGCCGGTAGCAAAGCGACAAACCCAATTGTAACGATCCGATTTACCAGGCGCGGCATTGTGATCTAATAGCAAAAAACACGTAGCCTACCAAAAAGTTTCTCCCCACGCTCATATGAGAGCGCGGTTTCGCGTCGGGCGTTCATTTGTTTCTCCCAATTGGATATAAAATCAACTTGTGTTTTGCGTTGCTGCGCATAAAGCCTTACCACTTTTATGATGATCCGATTTGCGATTGTTCCACTGCTTCTGGCACTCAACTTTTCAATGTGCAAAAAGCAGGAAGCTGTTTCCCAGAATTCTCAGCCGGCGGGCACTTCATCGCCCGCACCCGCCACTCCGGTAGCAGCGGCATCGCCCAAGATCACGAAGCCGGTGGTCGATCAAACCGCTCAGACGATTATTTTTTGTTATCATCTTTTGATCGACAAGGTCCGCTATCCGGGAACTGAGATCACGCCCGCTGCATTTGAAGCGCAAATGAAGGAATTGAAGGACCGCGGGATCACAGTCATCTCGATGCAGGATTTACTCGCATGGAAGCGCGGCGAAAAGAACATACCGCCGCGATGTGCCGTCATCACCTTCGATGACGGCTATAAATCGCAATACGAAGTCGCGTGGCCGATCCTGAAGAAGTACGGCTATCCGTTCACCATGTTCATTTACACGGAAGGCGTTCGCGGTGGATCGTTAGGCGGAGGAGGAGCGATCACATGGGAGCAGCTCGCGGACATGCGTGACAATGGCGTCGATATCGAGGCGCACTCCGCGACGCATCAGGACTTGCGCGAAGGGCATACCATCACGCTCGCCAGCCCCGGCGGGAAGAAAACGAGGACCAAACTCACCGGGCCCCAATACGAGGAATGGATGCACAACGAAGTAGTCGGCTCCAAGCAACTTCTCGAGCAACGACTCGGCATCAAAGTGAATTGTTTTGCCGTGCCATTCGGAAACTACAACGAGCACGTGAAGGAAATTGCGCGAAATGCCGGTTACGAGGCGATGTTTACTGTTTACGGTCAGCCCATCACATTTACCTCGCCTCTCGATTCGATCGGTCGTTACGCAATTGAAGCGAACAAGCCGAAGGTCTTCGAAGATGCTGTGAAGATGATCGGCACGTCAACCGGAGGCGCGGCAGCCGTTGCCGAAGTAGGCGCGAAAGATCTCGCGACTCAACCAGCAGACGGCGAAACAGTGCGCACTGCGCTTCCTCTCATCAAAGCCAACCTCAGCGGCATCGGCCAGATCGAACCTGGCAGTGTCCAAATGCGCGTGAGCGGCCTTGGCGTTGTGCCAGCCAGCTACGATCCCAAAACAAGCACCGTGTCATATCAAGTGACGCAAAAACTGCGCGAGAAATCGTGCAGTGTATTTGTCAGCGCGAAATCTGCCGGTAAGAAGGTCGAGGCGCATTGGACGTTCGGAATCGAAGAAGGCGCGACCGGAGGGACGACATCGCCCGCGCCTACACCAAAAAAATAATTCTGGGCAGCGCACGCGCCTGGCGTGCTGGCGATCGCGCCCTCGCGATCGCGTTATCAAATCATGTTTCCACAACTTAGCGACAAGCTTCAGGAAATCTTCAAAGAGCTCCGGGGACATGGCGTTATCAGCGAGTCGAACATCGACGCTGCTCTGCGTCAGGTGCGCCTGGCGCTGCTCGAAGCGGATGTCGATTTTCAGGTCGCCAGAAAATTTATTGCCAGCGTCAAGGAGAAAGCGCTGGGGGAAACAGTTGTTCGCAGCATTACGCCCGGGCAGCAGATGGTAAAAATTTTCCACGACGAATTGACGGCGTTGCTCGGATGCGATTCTGAGCCGCTTCGTCTGGAAGACCAGGGCCGTATTTTGATGGTCGGTCTCAATGGTTCAGGCAAGACTACGTCCTCGGCCAAGCTGGCGCGCTTTTTACAGAAACAGGATTATGCACCAGTGCTCGTGCCATGTGATCTGCAACGGCCGGCAGCCGTCGAGCAACTCGTAACGCTCGGCAAACAAGTTGGTTCGCCGGTTTTCGCTCCTGATGCGGGCGAAAAAAATGTTCTACGCGCCGCGGCGGCAGCAGTTCGTAGGACACGGCCGTACGGCGCGCCGACCATTTACATCTTCGACACGGCGGGCCGGCAGGAAATCGACCAAGCGCTTATTCAGGAGCTGAAAGAGCTGAAGGAATTCTTGCAGCCGCAGGAAACTTTGCTCGTCGTGGATGCGGCAACCGGCCAGCAAGCGGTCAGCGTGGCGACCCATTTCAACACTGCTTTATCGATCACCGGAATCATTTTAACGAAACTCGATGGCGACGCGCGAGGCGGGGCGGCTTTGTCGATGCGCGAGGTGACGCAGCGGCCTATCAAATTCGTCGGCACCGGCGAAAAGCTCGATCAATTCGAGTTTTTCATTCCGGAGCGGCTCGCCGGCCGGATTCTGGGAATGGGCGACGTGGTTGGTCTCGTCGAGAAAGCTGCCGAAGCGGTGGAAGCCGAGGACGCCGTACGCCTTGAGCGCAAGTTGCGCACGGCGTCATTCGACTTCAATGATTTCCTGGTACAGTTCAAGATGATGCGAAAGATGGGACCGCTGGAGAATATTGTTGGCATGTTGCCCGGCATGAGTAATGTGCAGGGCCTCTCGATTGACGAGAAGCAGCTTAAGCGCACGGAAGCCATCGTGCTTTCGATGACGAACGAAGAGCGGGCGCGCCCTGACATTCTGAATGCGCGGCGTCGGCAGCGCATCGCGCGCGGCAGCGGCTGCACTGTCACGGAGGTAAATGATTTGCTGCGGCGCTTTGATCAGATGCGCAAGATGATGAAAAGCGCAGGCAAAATGAAGAAAATGATGGCGCAATTAGCGCGAATGAAAAGGTAACATGTCAGTTTCAATCAGATTACGTAGAGAGGGCGCAAAAAATCGCCCGTATTACAAGGTGGTCGTGGCCGACAGCCGCAGCCCACGCGACGGGAAATTTATCGAGGTCATCGGTACATACGATCCGAAAAAACCTGCTCACAATAGCTCGTTGAACGTGGAACGGGCCGAATACTGGATCAGCAAAGGCGCCCAACCATCCGACACGGTGCGCAGCTTGATTAAGAAGAACAAGAAAACGGCAACGGCTGCCGAGCCGTCATCGCAACCAGAGCCAGAAACCGCGGAATCGATCCCTAACGAAGTTTCCGCTGCGTCGCCGCAAACTCCTGCGGACTCAGCCTCGATCTAGAAGCGAGTTGTTGCCGCTGTCCTGTCGGCACCAAGCCGAGCTTATCAACACCAGATCAGTGCAGCGTTTCGCACAGCGAAGCGGCGACAGCTCAAAAATTCGTGTTTATTCGTGTGCATTCGTGGTTAGTTTTTTACGAATGCGAGAATTCCTCGAGTTCGTCATTCGGCAACTGATTGAATTTCCTGATGATATGGTGCTCACGGAAATTCCAAGCGGCAGGACGACCATCTTTAAATTGCAACTTCGACGCGGGGACGTTGG
>DATEZD010000106.1:0-15378 GCA_035255865.1 Candidatus Udaeobacter sp. | reverse complement strand
CCCGCCACGCCGACCGCCGCGATTGCTTCCTTCCCGAGACGTCCCACCCAGTAGAGATCGGCCAACAAATAAAGCGTCTGCACGACCATGCTCATGGCCAGAAACGCCGACATGTGCAGCAAATGCCTCGTGACTGAACCCGTAGTCAGATCCTTCATAGATTAGCTGCGTCTACAATGCGCCCCACGTTTTGAAAACTGCCCGACCGCCATGCCGTAGCCTTGGCGAAGGCAGGTGACCGAACCCGTTGTCAGATCCTTCATGAATCAGCTGCGTATTAAGCCGGCGGCGACCCGCTTTCGCCAGGCCTCTCTATGCAAGATCAGAATGATCAACCAGATGACGAACGCGAATACACCACCGGGAAGAGTAATAAGCATTAACCAACCCAATACCCCGAGAGTGTAAAGAAGGTGTCCATAATCCTGTCCGTTGATGATGCAGGGATGCACCGAGCCTTCATCTACTTTGCATCCATTCGCATTGGCAATCACGCTGCACAACATCACTGATCCAATCGGCGCAAAGGCAAAGAGAACAATCGGGACAAGCACAGTCCAATAAAGAATCCACGGGAATCGTTTCCGAACCGGTAGAGGCGGCGGATTCATGACAATTAGTTCAGACGTTTAGCCACAGACGAACACAGATGGAATACAGATACAAGGCGATCTAGTAGTCAGCTGCGCTGCTGCGAATGGAGCGAATGGGCGAGCAACATAGAAGGCAAAACTGCGAGGGAAGCAGCGAGTGAGTGGGGGAACGAGCGGGATTCAATCTGCGTTAATCCAGGGTCCGCAGAGTTCCATAGAATTATTTCACCAATTGCAGTTAACGATTTTTCGGCTTGTTACGATCCTGCCGCTCGAAAAATTCTGACGAAAAGAAGATGCGTCGGCAGATAAACAGCGAGCGAGAACAGCAGCATCAAAGGAATGACAAACAGCGGCGCGGGCAAAATCCTCTGCGGATTTTGCCCGAAACCATAAACCCAGTTCACGTTCTCCCGCGGATTGCTCACCAGATGACAGAGTGGCAGGACCACCAGCGCGACGACTGTCTGCCAGACAAAAGCGCGCTGATCATAGCCCAGGCGGTGAAGTGTCCAGAGAAGCAGCAACGGCAGGACGATGTGGAAACATGATAGCCCGCGGATGAACAAGGGGATCTTGGGATCGAACATGTAAGCGCTCAAACCAATCAATGATCTGCCGGTCGAGAGCTGGAAAAAGAAATCGGCATTCCAGAGCGCTTCAAAAAACACCACTGAGACGGCCATCATGCTAACCAGCAGCGCGTTCTCCAGCCAAAGCGCGGGCACCAGTGCGAGCAAAGCAATATCTGAGAACCAGAGGAAATTAGCCAGGCCGTACTGTCGCCAATAGACCGGCACCAGCGCACAAACAAAAAGCGTGTAGACGATTTTCAGTCCGAGAGGAATCACGGCTTTAATTGTAGGGTGTCTGTGTCAAACGCCCTACAAATTTCATATGCAGACTCTCCCGGTACATAGAACGCGCCGCGTGGAGCAAATGTGCTCTTTTACGCGGCGCGCGTTAATCTGATTGCAAGTCCGCGGTCAGGTCTGCGTCTTACCTTTCTCCTCTTTCTTGCACTGGGCTTTGAATTTCGCGTACTGCTCCGGAGTCAGGATTCCTTTAGCCGTTTCCATGTATTTGGCCTCGCTTGCGTCGGAGCAACCCGCCTTCCCATGCTCCGTCAAAGCTGCGTCCATCTTTGTCTTCTGATCAGGCGTGAGGTTCAGGCTCGCCAACGCAACCGTACACGCCATCTTCGCTTCGTTTCCGACTTGCTTTGTGCAGTTGCCATGTTCGCCTGCGAACATCGTGCCTGCCGCAAAGAGTCCCGCCGTTACTACCGCAATGAGTTTGGTCATAGTGGCAACGTTAGACATCGCTACTGGGATTTTCATTCAAAATCCTTATGAATCTCAATACGGCAGCTGTAGCGGCGGTCTGCGACCGCCAATTTTCCATGGCATGATCTACGGCCACAGATTACATGTGCTCCGAACTTTCTTTGCAGCGCGCGAGAGCACCAAAGCCAGCATTATGAGTTACACACCGCCGACAGTGAACTTGCCAATTCCCGCTGAGAAAATCGACGGACAGACTCTGATGTTCAGGCCGGTGAGAGACGGAATTGACTCGGAAGTAGCGGGTGTAATCCAGGTGGTCGAACGGGCGAACGGATTTAGCGTCAACGCTTCGTACGTCGTCGGTCAAAATCCACCGCAGTCTCACGTTTACTGGTTCGATCAATCTGAGATCGATGTGATCGCCAGATCGCTGACAAAGGAAAAACGACGCATCCTGATCGTTGATGACGACCGGGAAAGCACGCATCTGGTCAAAATTCTTCTCGAAAAAGCCGGCCACTATCTCGTACTCGAAGAGAACGATGCCGCCAAGGCTCATCAAAGTGCCCGCAATTTTCGGCCGGACGCGATCTTGCTGGACATCATGATGCCAGTGACGGACGGGGCCGAAGTAGCGGCACAAATCGAGGCCGATCCCGAATTGCGCGGCACACCAATTATTTTTCTCACTGCGTTAGTCACAATGCCTGAGGCAAAGAACGGTCTCCGCATCGAGGGACACCGATCTCTCGCCAAGCCGATCGATATCCCCGGGTTGATCAACCAGATTGAAGAAAGCCTGCCTCGAACGACCTGAGCGCTTCTTTACGTTTGCGACGCGCAAAAATCTCTTGTCACTCATCACTCGTCACTCGTCACTCGTCACTTAGCTTCTCAATCTCACTCACCACCCGATCGAGTTCGTCGATGAGATCGGCATGATCACCATGCTGGCGAAACGCGGTGACAAGCGCGCGGTAATACCAAAGCATCCCATCCTTTTTTCCCGCAAAGCGCTCGAACACGTCCAGACCACGTCGTCGAAGCTCAGCGAGGATCGCGCGCGTGTTATGCAATTTATCGGACGCTGACACCAATCGCGTCGAAGAATCGGAATCCTTGAGATGCTGGATGTACCTTCGTTTTCGTTCCAACCACGGCGGCTTTGGCGTTTCATACGTGTCGGTGCAACCATCCACGATCCTGGCGACATCATCGCCAAATCTTTCCCGGATATCGAGCAATCGTTCCGCGCCGCCGCAATCTTCGACCGTATCATGAAGAAGCGCAGCGATCGCTTCGGTCTCATTCGCGCCGTACTCCAGCGCGATCGCAGCGACGCCAAGAATGTGCGCGATGTACGGGACCCCCGTTTTCTTGCGCATCTGATCCCGATGCGCCCGGGTCGCATAAATCAGGGCCTCCTCAAACTTTTCCGATAGTTTCATTCGATCGAACGTGCACAGATCACGCAGAAAACTGTAGGGCGTTTGATTCGCTCACGCCAGCGAGCTTCACCCTTCGGGCTTCCCGTCTGTGTCGCTCGCGTCCCCGCGGCTCCGCTCTGTGAAACGCCAATCGGGGCTGATACAGGCGCCCTACAGACCCGTCTTGACGGACGCGGCCAATCTCTGATTCAATAGCGTTAATCGCGATCTCATGCACGGCGGACGAATCACCAACGAAGAAAAATCGATGATCAGCACGTACATCGGTGTCAGCATCGCGGTCGTGCTCGGTGTCGGCGCGGTTTACTTCTTTTTTCTTTCGGAGAAAGAGAAAAAGGAGACCACAGGTTTCGATCCGAACCGGCCGGTCCCGAGCGACGCCGTCTTAAAAAACCGATTAAAAGCCGAGGAATACTACGTCGTGCGTCAAGGTGGCACCGAAACGCCTTTCCAAAATGAGTTCTGGAACAAGGACCGCACCGGCATCTACGTCGATGTCATTACCGGCGAACCACTCTTCACTTCGCTCGACAAATTCGACGGCCAAGTCGGCCTGCCCACATTCAGCAAACCGATCTCGAAAGATCTCCTCGTCGAGAAGCTGGACACTTCGAAAGATATGCAGCGCACCGAGGTGCGCGCGAAGCGAAGCAACGCACACCTTGGCCATCTCTTTCCCGACCCGAAATCCCCTACCGGACAAATGTACGCCGTTAACTCGGCCGCCTTCCATTTCGTTCCGAAGGAAGAGATGAAAAAGAGAGGTTACGAAGCGTACCTCCCGCTCTTGGAAAAAAAATAACGCCCGGCGCTTGCTGTAGCGGCGGTCTATAACCGCCGATCTTCGTTCGAGGCGCCGCTAGTGCGCTAGCTTCTGTATCGCTTGCAGAAAACTGGGTGGCCAGTTGGGTTCACCTCTCTTGAAACGCTCCACGACACTTTCGTGAAGCGATTCAAACGTGTTCGCTCCATTAGCCTGGAATTCGCGATTGCCTTTGTTGCGGCGAAGCGTGTCCAGCCAGGAGAACGGAAAATCGAATGAATCGTGCAATTTCCCTTCGACGTCCGGGTGAAACCAATTCTGGTCGGCGAGAAAATCCTCCCGAAAAGCCAGTCCGCGCGCTTTAGCTTTTTCAATCATCCACATCAGCGCGACATCCGATGCCTGCTCTTCGACGTAACCTCCGCCAACATCTGAATGCACACCGCAAAACCAAACCTGCTCCAGTGTTTGCTGGTCGGCTTGAGGCCATTCTTGCTTTTGCCAAAGCGTAGGTTTGAAGTCGGAACGCTTTTCGTGAATCGCCAGTGCGTGATAAGCATTTTCAACGCTACGACTCAAATTCGTGTCATGAAACTGCCAATCCACTCGCAGTAGCCGGGCGAGCCAAAGATGCACGCCCGGAACTCCGAGAGATCCGACTGTATCCCACACTCCAATGAACTTGATGTTTGGTTCGTGCGCGTAAGTATTGCGAAACACGCGCGCACGGGGAGCGTCCGGAGCTGTATCATCGTAACGATCCCGATAAAGCGCCATCGCGTCGCCGATTCGATCAATGTGCGCGACCTTCAACAGACCGCTGTTCCGAAGCATCCCGGCCAGACTTCGCGCCGTAAACGCTCCTCTACTAAATCCAAAGATCCATATTTCGTCTCCAGGTTCGTAATACCGGACAAGAAATTCATAGGCGCTCCGGATATTGCGTGAGATCCCGAAGCCAAACATGCCGCCTTTAATCCATTCCCCGCGATGCGTTCCGACCCCCTCCAAATAGCAAAGTAATTGGGGAGTCTCGTGCACATCGGTTGGAAGCAACGCGGCTGCAAACTTGGCAACGTTAGTAGACAAGTGTTTCCCGCCTTCGGCCTTTTCAACCCTGTTCCAGGTCCCATCAGCGCACACTATCAATCTCTTCGACATCGTACTGGCTCTTCATCTCTTGAACGAGACTAACCAAATCCCGCGGCTATTGTCACGCTCGAAGTCGAACGCAGGCGGAAGCTTTACGCGAATACAGCGGTCGCTGCGGCCGCTTCCCTGTGGAAAGGTGAATTAGACTATCAAGCTTGTTTGTGATGCGTCGCTCACAGAGTGACGGCTACAACAAATTCACACAGAGCTGTAGCGGCGCGCTCTCCAACATCGATTGGACTAAACGCTTCCGAGAAAAATCTGCGTAATCTGTGCATGCTCTCTGCGTTCTCCGTGTCCTCTGTGGTGAATTTTCCGTGTCTGACCTTTCCAGGGTTCCATCTTTCGGCTTTGTTTCAGCGATGCCGGAAACCGACATTTTGCCGCCGAGTCAACGCATCCGCGGGGTAATCGCGCCCGTAGTAACACCATTCAAGGCTGATCTTTCGCCTGACTGCGAACGATTCATGAGGCATTGCCAATGGCTACTTTCGCAGAACTGCGGGCTGGCCGTGTTCGGCACCAACAGCGAGGCGAACTCGATGTCAGCCGAAGAGCGAATGACGTTGCTCGATGAACTGGTCGCGGCCGGCATCGATCCGTCCCGAATGATGCCGGGCACCGGTTGCTGCTCAATCACCGAGACAGTCCAGCTCACCGCGCATGCGGTAAAACACGGTTGCGCCGGTGTGCTGATGCTGCCGCCTTTTTATTATAAGGACGTCAGCGAACAAGGTCTCTACCGGTACTTCAGCGAAGTGGTGCAACGCGTCGGCGATACGCGTCTGAAAATTTACCTCTACCATATTCCACCGGTGGCGATCGTCGGGATCACACCAAAATTAGTCGAGCGCCTCCTGAAATCTTATCCAAATGCGATCGCCGGAATGAAAGACAGCTCGGGCGATTGGAACAACACCAAAACTTTTCTCGACGCCTTTGCGGCCCGATCCGCCCGTCCGGTCGGAGACTCGCCGTGGCGAGGTTCAACCGCCGGCGCGACTCGCACTTTCGACGTGTTTGTGGGCAGCGAATCGTTCCTGCTCGCGAATATGCGCAATGGCGGTGCTGGCACCATTTCGGCGACCGCCAACGTGAACCCGGCAGCGATTCACAAGCTGTACGCTGTAGTCCCGAAAGCTTTCGGGGCCGTCTCAGCGGATGTCGATCTGCAAGAGCTACAGGCGCGGTTAAATGTCGTGCGCGGGCTGTTCAGCAGCGGAAAATTTCCGTCCATGATCGCGTCCTTGAAGCAGGCGATTGCGATCTATCGAGACGATCCTGAATGGACCAGAGTGCGGCCGCCGCTGGTCGAGCTCACGACAAAGCAGGCAAAGCTGCTTTCCGCAGATTTGAAAGCGATCAGGTTCGCAATGCCGGGCATCGGAACGAACGTGCTGTAGTGGCGGCTCCCTGGTCGGGAACCCTTTCGGAGGTCAGATGCGACCGCGACTTTTCAATCTCAGGAGCTGAGGTCGCCGCGTATTATTTCGCTGCCGCTTTTTTTTTCTTCGCGAGTGCCAGGCGCTCCGTCTTTTTCCGGCGTTTTGCGCGTTTCTTAGCGTTGTCTCTGCCTTTGCTGTGTCCCATAACCTTTAAGCTTCACCTGCTCGTCGCGGAGTATCAATCCTACGAAACCGTGGCTGGCGTCTGCGTCCGCCTGAGTCGGACTGCGTTCGATGCGATACCGGCGCAGGCGCATCCTGAACTCTCATCATCTCGAAGGTCCGAAAGAGCGGGGCCAGATCGATCACGTGGTTCGCGGCTGATCTCAATGTGTGCCCGAGATTTGCGGCGACTGACGCCACTTCTACGCGGATCCCGTGTCGGCGCAGCTTGGTGGCGAGATAAGCGAAATCGGCGTCGCCAGTCACGAGTATCACAACATCGGGCCGCATCTCGATGGAAAGCTCGAGCGCGTCGATCGCCATCATCACGTCCACGTTCGCCTTGTAATGACCTTCTTCGGCGGGCGCACCGTCTTTGGTCACGACCATGAATCCGTTGGAGCGCAGCCAATGAACGAACTTGTTTTTCTTGTCCCGCTCATCCTGCCACGTCGGGATGGCCGGCGGCAATCCGGCATAGACCACCATCTCGATGAGATCGCGTCCGGTGTCTGGGCCAACCAGAAAATCGCGGAGCTTTAACCAATCAAGCCCGCGTCCTGCGGTCCGCACAGAACTGACGACGTTCGATTCATCCACCAGCACCAAAACCCGGGAACGCACGTGAACATCTGAATCTTTCTTTCGCACCTGGAGATGAATCAACTACATCAGCGCAGTTCTAGCGAGCATTACTTGTTTAAGTCAGATGCGATTTGAAAGACCGGCCGCTCCTTCACCCTCGTTACGGCGGCGAACTGGGCGAGGGTGGGTTGAAGGTCTTCGACAACGAAGATCGCGGCGGCCGACGACGTAGACGGGCAGCCCGAAGGGTAAGCGAATGGGGAATTCGTGAATCAATTTCGGCGGCGATTATGTCCAGCCGCGGCAAATTGGCGCCGGATTGTAGCGTGCGCGGTCTCAGCGCAGAATGAGATGAATTTTGCATTTACTCCGCTGATGACAGCGGACTCTACAGCCCTTCCCCTGGCTCCAGGAAAGTGCAAAGGGTGAGGACTGGCCCCAAATTTCTTCCGCTGAATAGAGGCATGAGAACACCGAATCAACGGAGTCGTCAAAAGTCGAGGTTCCCATTTCGCAAAAAGAGCCGCGCGATGGAACACATCACGCGGCTCCTAAAAACAGCTCCGATAACTTACGCTATGCCGAGCGTGACAAGCGTCGGCTGATCGATTACAGATGTCACCGCCAATCCATGGTCTTCTTGGAACGCTGCGATAGCCTCTCGGGTCATCGGCCCAAGTTCTCCATCAACCGCCCCATCGTAATAACCGTCTCGTTGCAGCTGTGACTGCACATCGACGATTACTCGGTCAGGGGCCAATCCATTGTAGCCGTAGATTGGGCCGTCGAATGCATAGTACGCGGACGCGGCATAACCCCATGCCGGGAACCAATAGCCTGCATTCCAGTAATACCAGCCGCTGTTCACAAAAACGATCCGATCATAATGGCTTCTCCACCAACCGCGATCGTGCCACTGTCTGTTGTAATTGCGGAATGCCGCATACTGCTGTCCGCGAAACGCGGCGCTGTGGAAGTTATTGTTAATCGCAACATTCCTCCCACGATAATAGGCGAAGTTCCTGCCGCCATTGCCCGCTAAGTTGTTGCGAGCGCGAAACGCGGCAGCATTGCGATCGCGATTGACCTCGACGTTCCTTGCCCGATCCACTGCAACGTTTCTCTCGCGATTAGTCGCCAAGTCTTTGCGTGCACGTGACTCGACCGCATTACGATTATGGTTGACCTCGACGTTCCTTGCCCGATTAACTGCGACGTTTCGCTCTCGATTGATCACAGCATTGCTTCGCGCGCGAAGATCTCGATTACTCGAGACATTTCGCTGGTGAGACGCGCTCATCCGGTCGTCGTGATTGACCACCCTGTTTGGATGAGTGCGCGAGGCCATGTTCGTCCGCTGCCTGGATGGCGCGGTCGCAGTATAATGGTGTGCGCTCCTCATTGCGGTGTTGTTTGCAGGCCTCGTCGCCCGAACATTCGCTGTTCGATGCGCGCTCGCTCTTTCAGGCTTTGCTTGTTTCGTGGCTTGACCCCACGCCGTAAGCGTCAGCGCGAGGCTACCAATGCATATTAAACATAGAGTTCGTTTCATAGTTTTGTCCCTCAATTTTTTCCCATCGAGACCTTAGACCAAGTCCTCGATTCAATTATTCAACACTGTTAACTATTCTTCGGTTGCGGGTTGGGAATCGGTCGTGACGCACCGTTTTTGTTGTTTCTGCCAAAGGCTCAACTCTCATAAGCCGAACTCTTACAGTCGATAATGCCTGTAAATAACAATTATAATGAGTTGCCCTTGGGCTTAACATTGAGCAAGCGCGCTCGATCGGCGAGCGCACGCGCCCTCGTCCGGCAGCTGCCGGAGCGATCGCGCCGCGCGGTCGCGAACCTCGTAGGTGAACCTCCTGAAACGCTCCGACTCTTTTTGCTCGTGTCTCGATCTGGAGGGCGCCGGGCGGTCGGCGACTTATCGTAAGCCGCGCCGCGCTGTAGCGCCGAAAGCTTTCGGGGCTGTCTCAGCGCAGAATGAAATGAATTTTAGATTTACTCCGCTGAACGGTACCAACACCCGGGAACGCGCGCGAAAATCTGAATCTTTCTTTTCTCACCCGGACACGAATCAACTACATCCGCGCAGTTCTAGCGAGCATTACTTGTTTAAGTCAGATGCGATTTCGCACATGGGTTGAAAGACTTTGTAGCGCCGGCGGAGCCTGCCTTGAGCTTGTCGAACAGGTGAGCTGCAAACCGTAGAAGCAAGTGATTCAAAACTCCTTCTGGAGGATTATCGGACTTGGAGTTTAGAGGCGGCTCTTTGGCGCTTTGTTTATAAGGCGCTTGCAAACGGCTGTGCAAACGTGCTAGAAACCTTTTGTTGGCGTTTCGCTCGCACACTGTCGGGATCTGCATTTCAGCCCTATGGCTGACCAGTTGCACGTCCCTTTCGCCATCGCTGCCCAATACGACCGCGAATCCAACCAATTCCGTCGTTACGGAAGACGGCTACAAAGTTGCATTCATTGAATTTGGCGAGCAGGGATCCTATCAAGACCCGACGCAATTAAAGAATGCGCTGGATCTTATCCGCGGCTCCGCGAAGCCGCTTGTCATCACCTATGTCCACGGCTGGCAGAATAACGTTGAGTCGGGTGATGTTGAGAAATTTGAATCCTTGCTGGGGCGATTAAACCGGGCTCCCGCTATCAGAAATGTCGGGTTTCAAGTGATCGGCGTTTATCTCGGCTGGCGCGGCAAGTTAACGCCGGTTCCCATCTTAAAGGAAATTAGTTTTTGGAATCGCAAGGCCACAGCAGAACGTCTCGCGAGCAATTACGATTGCTACGACGCCATTGCTTCAATCTCCGAGGAAGCACGACGCAAAGGGCGGGGAAGCCAATATACTGTTCTACTAGGACACTCGTTTGGCGGATTGATTGTCGAAAGGTCCGTCGCTCACGCGATCAACGCCGAGATACACGGACACGCCGATGCCGATCGAAGCATGCCGGCGGATTTGGTGATCGCTGTTAACCCTGCGGCTGATTCAATTCTGGCCCGGCAAATGATTGCCGCCTTGTATAGTCGCAAGACCGAGGGGACCCGGCCATTATTTGTCTCCATAACGTCAACGGGTGACTGGGCAACTGGAAGCTTTTTCCCGATTGGTGCTGGTCTGGCCTCAGCGAGCAAAGGGTTCAACGAAGTTGAAGCGCCGGGTCCCGCAAACACACAGGTAAGCGAGCGAAAATTTTATACCTCGACGCCTGGTCACAATGAAATGCTCATCAACCATATTACGGTGGACAAACACGAGACAATCAATTCACCCAACGGACTTCCCGCGCTTGAAGAAAACTTAGAGCATAACCATGCTGGAAACGGCTTCACGTTGGACGGTGCGAAAGGACAACTCGATGTTTGGCAGATAAAACGTGTGGGCAATGTGGACGTGCCTTATTGGGACGTGAAAGTCGATCCCAGCATTATCAAGGATCACGGTGATATCTGGAACGAAAGAGCCGAAGCGATGATGGCTGCAATTTTCCGTATGACTAACCCGATGCTTAATCGCAACGTCAAACCCCGCGCCACACTTCATCGCCCACCCGATTTCAACAGGCTGGAGCATCGATAAAAACTGAGATTGGCAGCGACTTGTTGCAGGCCGCCTTGCTCGCGAACGGAGCTCATGGGATTAGCGATCCGGCAGCCGCCGGACTTCGAGAAAAGCAGCGAGTGAACGGAGCCGCGCGGACGCGAGCGACCCACCTAAGCCATGCTACGGTGAGGAGGCGGGCATAGATGGGCAAAACCGAGAGGTCGAATGGAGCTTTTGGGAAAAGCGATCCCGCAGCCGCGGGACCGCGATGGGTAGTGGCGAGCGAGCTGGGAAGCGAACGAGTTTCAAATGGGCGGGAGCACATGAGTCAACGCGGGCAACGAGCAAGTTTCAACATTTTGGGAGCCTGGCGGCGACTGCGGTTTGCTCAACTCCCAAAGCGCTCGCGCAACTTTAGCTACGTGCGAAGATTAAATCTTGTATGAGACAGTACGCTAAAATTCTGTTTGCCATTGCTACAGCGATCATTTGCGCGATTGGATTTGCGGCAGATCAACCTGCTTGCAAGAAGAGCGGCAAGAATTGCCCGATGAATAACGGTGGGGCATGCAATTGCGGCAAGAACTGCGATTGCTAGCGAGGGAGCCATAATTCAGCGCTTGACGACGTTCCGCGGCGTGATGGAAAATCACTCGCGCAAGGTCAACCCAAACACCAATAACATTGGGCAAAAGGAGAAAAATGCCAATTAAACGTCCTGCAGTGTTGCCGCTGAATATCATTCGCCAACGGGCTCGTGTTCGAGTGGCGAGTTGTGGAGGAACCGCCACCAACCTTTATGTGCATGACGGCATCTACCGTGGCGGCGAGGTGCTTCAACCGAAGCGTGCCGACATCGTGGTGCCGCGCGACAGTGTCGTTGTCTTCGCGGACGACGAGCCTACGAAAAACTGGGGACACCGATGCCGGTACCTCTTCCACGATCCGAAAACTGGAGAACTCATTCAGGAATTACCAGCATTGCTTCCGCCGACCTTCGATTTCGGTGCACGATTCGAACTATTTCACCAGGCTTCCACCGTGTCCGCGGCGTCGCGGTCCCAATATCCGCTGCTTTACCTTCCGCCGTGGCTTTACCTTGAGAGCGCGTCGAGCTGGTATGCCATCCTCTACTCCGGCGCTTCGATGAACAGACATGTCAATGACGTCGAATTTCTCTACCGGGTACTGGTGAACCTGTACCGGGTCCCGGCGGCCAATATCACCGTCCTCAGCTTTGACGGAACGCTCGACTACAACGATGCGTCCTGGCAAAAGGTCCCGCCGCCGGTGGGAAATTGGCCGGGCGACAACACCCCGTACCAGATGAAGATCAACGGCTCCGGAACAAAAGAGGAATTGCTGGCGGCTATCGCGGCAGTCGGAGAAAAAATGGGTCCCCACGATAACCTGTTTCTGCATACGAACAATCACGGCAACACCGTCAACGGCGTCTCCACTCTTATCAGCTATTCAGGTGACGATACCACACAGAGCGACCTGTCCGACGCGATTAAGGCGTTGCCGAAATTCGCCTCGTTCATGGTCATGATGGAACAATGCTTCTCGGGTGGTTTTATCCAACCTATCATCAATGCATCACCGGCCTCGTGCACGAGCGTCGCCACGGCCGTCGATGCCAACACCAGCTCGGACGGAGGGCCGGAATACGATCCTTTCGCGCTCGCTTGGATCACCGCAATGGCCTGGGGCAACCCGGACGGCTCTTCTATCAGCCCTACGGCCGATACAAATGTGGACGACCGCGTATCGGCAGCAGAGGCGTTTGTGTATGCCAAGGCGAACGACACTGGCCCGGACGACAATCCTCAGTACGCTGAGAACGCTCCGTGTGGTGGGGCAGCCAACTTCGGGGGAATCCGGAGGCCCATCTCCATACCGCCGCTGTACCGGTACCTGTTTCCCTGGCAAATCCTGCCGGATCCGTCGCCGGAGCAAGTGGAGAAGTTTGCCATCCAGTTGGGGAAGCAGCTCAAATCGAAATCGTTCCGTGAAGTCATCGCGGCGTCGATCGAGGACGAACGCAACAGTCTCACGAAAGTCGTGCGCACGGCGTTGTCCAAAGGGAAAGCCCGAAGTCCATCGCGTAGGTGAACGTTGATCAAGCGCGAGCCGCGATCCTTGCTGCGGTTCCCCGTGGCTTTGCGCGTACGGCGGCAGCCTACATCGCTGACCGGTGCTTTGCTCCCGGTGAGGTTGTATCTCTCGATCGTCAACCATTTACCCTCGATCGCGAGATCCACTTTGGATTCATTGATCTTGAGGCCGGGCGAAACTGGGCTCATGCCTGCATGTGTGTTCTGTGTAACTGCGCAGACGACGGAATCGAAATACGGCCCCTCTCGTTTCCGCCGGAGTTAGGTGGCGAGCGGCGTCTGGTCGCGATCGCTGTGGGGGATGATGTGGCGGACTGGGCCATTCTAAATGGATAGCGGATAACCCGACGCGCTCGGATTCGATTCCGCTCACGCCAGAGGGCAATGTCAAATGCGGTGCTCGCGAAGGATTTCGGAGTTTAGCGTTTCCTTCTGATGTGACGGCTGATCTTTGGCCTTTGACCTTCGGCTCGATGCATTCGACTCTCAGCTCTCTGCAACGCAAGCGCTATCTCTTTGTCTGCATCAATCGTCGTCCCGAGGAGAACCCGAAAGGGTGCTGCGCGGCCAAAGAGTCCGAAGAAGTGTATAGAGCGTTGAAAGGGGAGGTTGCCGCGCGCGGACTCGCCAAGCTCGACGCGCGCGTGTGTACATCGAGCTGTCTCGATCAATGCGCCACCGGCGTGACGGTCTTAGTCGAACCCGATCACTTTTTTTACGGACGCGTTACGGTCGCCGACGTCCCGGAGATTGTGGACGGACTCGTCATCGGCGAACCTGTTAAACGTCTCCTGGTTGCTGCGGACCAACAGATAGCATAGATAAATCCTTCTTATCCATCTATCATAGCCGTTTACGATGCATGAATGATTCGCGCCTTGCCGCGTGGCCTGCTCTCTAAGAAAACTCAAACAAAGAAAGACCAATAATCCCATGAAACAGCTCCGAACTTCTCTACTGCTAACAGCAGCATTGTCCCTCGCTGCGGCTTCAGCCTATACGCAAAGTGCCAAAAGCTCTCCTGCGGCTGGCGCGTCGGCGTCACCGTCAACTCCACCCACCATCGCATCAGCGATCGATCGCGAGATTTCCATTATAGAGAAGGAACTTGTCGAAGCCGCCGAAGCGATGCCGGAGGACAAGTTCGATTTCTCCCCTGAAAAGCTGAACATTTCCGGCAGCGACTACAAAGGTGTGCGCACCTTCGGCCAGCAACTAAAACACGTTGCCGCCTCGAACTACTTGATCTGGTCACCGATCACCGGCGAGAAAGCTCCCGACACGGTCAACGACGGCAAAGGTCCGGACAATATGACAGCCAAGGCGGACATCATTAAGTACCTGAAGGATTCCTTCGTGTTTGGCCATAAAGCGGTAGCAACTCTAAATGCGTCGAACCTTGTCCAACCGATTACCTCGAGCAGTGGCAGACAGACCACTCGCCTCTTCCTGGCAACGTTCGCCCCTGCTCACGCGTTCGATCATTACGGTCAATTGGTCGAATATCTCCGGATGAACGGTATCATCCCGCCCGCGAGCCGCAGCCAGTGATGATTGGGGAGCGCACTGCCTGCCCGCCTGTGTGCGGGCACCCTCGTCCCGCGCCTGCGGGAGCGAGCGCGTCTCGCGATCGCGAACTTCGGAACTGAACTGACTTTAGGTCACCGTGAGGCCGTGATACCTGTCGATACAACTATAATGCATGGCCGTTCGGCTCAACGTTGCGCAAGCGCGCAGTGTAGTGGCGGTCGCCGCGGCGACCGCAGTTTGGCTGACTCAGCGCAGACTGAAATGAATTTTGGATTTACTCCGCCGAGGACCCACCTTCGTCCGGCAGCTGCCGGACTACGGCGAGGCGTGCGGTGGACTCTACTGCGGACCCTGAATGGAGGTGACGGGATCAGCGACATAGAACACGTCGCGATCGGGAATCGCGCGGGTAGACGGCAACGCAGCTAGGTAGCTGGCGCAAGCACGGGGTCGTGCGAGTGATCAACGTAAAGGCGCGAGTGAGCGTGGGCAGCAAACGAGTTTCAACCCACGGCAGTATTTACGCTGACAGCATTTGCAGTTTTTCCGGGGCACAACGCTAATCACAACGTGCGTGGTAACGCCACTCTGCTACCCTGCACCAATATGCGACAACTGGTTTTTGGGTTGGTTCTTGGGTTGGCGTGCTCTGCTTTTGGGCAAACGGTAGCGGATCGGGTAGCAAAGCAGAACGCGCTTTTTGAGGAGTATTATCAAGCCGGTCTTAAGAATTTTCCG
>DATEZD010000105.1:0-13573 GCA_035255865.1 Candidatus Udaeobacter sp. | reverse complement strand
GATTAATGACTTGAGCTTCGGCGTAATTGATGGCCCGAGAAATAATTTCGGAATGTTTCGTAGCGGCCTGAATTTCGCCTTCTAGGAATCTTGGGGGTTCACACCCTCAGGGCTGAGAAACAGTGGTTGTTTCCGCGGTTTGCTGAAGTGGAAATGCCGCAGTCCGTGTGGAGCGGGCTGCGGCTACACTTTTGAGCTGCAAAGTCGCTTGTGTCAAGCGCCTACTTCTTTGCAATGCGCGTCTGGCACCGCGCCACCATTCTTGCGCATGTCTTGACCGCCAATCGTCGCATCGATAACTTCGTTCTCGGAAAGGAGTTTGTCGGTGAAGACTGAGGTCTCGATCGAATACTGCGTCGTTTGAAACTACACGCCGAAAGCCGTCAGTTTGGCGGCTAAAATTCTCGAGCTTGGCGAGCGCATCAAATCGCTCACGCTAATTCCCTCGAGCGGCGGCGCTTTCGAAATTCGCGCCAATGGCAAACTGCTCCATTCCAAACTCGACACCGGCGACTGGCCGGATTTCGACGCCATCGTCAAGGCGATCAAAAAGGGAAAGTAGCGGAGTTCCACAACGCGCCGCATTCAGGCTAACAAGAATCGCGTGGCCTTGGGAGCAGCGATCGTTCAACGCTCAACGCTCAACATCCAACGCTCAACATTCAATTCAGAAAGTTGGGCGTTGGAAGTTGGATGTTGAACGTTGGACGTTTTCTTCTTCCGGGAGAGTGAAGGGTGCCTGGTGGCCCTCGCGGTCTTCAAAACCGTCGTCGCCGCGCAAGTGGCGAGGTAGGTTCGATTCCTATCCTCTCCGCGTCGACTTTTCGGCTCTCAACGTTCAATTCAGGCAGTTGGGCGTTGAGCGTTGGATGTTGAGCGTTCGACGCTTTCTTCTTCTCAATTCGAAAGGAGGTGACGTCGATGTCGCGCGAGCAGATCCGTAAGCTCACATCGCTCTCATCCTGCGCCGGGTGAGCTTCCAAATTGAGCCAACAGGCCCTGCGGCAAGTTTTGCCGCAGCTTCCCATTTTATTAGACCGCAACGTGCTCGTGAGCTCGAAAACTTTCGACGACGCGGGCGTGTATCGCCTGGATCGGCATCGCGCCCTTGTGCAGACAGTTGATTTTTTCACGCCGATCGTGGACGACCCGTTTTCTTACGGGCAGATCGCGGCGGCCAACTCGCTTTCGGACATTTTCGCTATGGGCGGACGGCCGTTAACCGCACTAAATATTGTCGGATTTCCAACCGATCTCGTTCGGCCAAGAGTGATATCGTCGATTTTGCGCGGCGGCCTTGCCAAGGCAGCCGAGGTGGGATGCGTGATCATTGGCGGCCATTCCATTCGTAATCCCGAACCGATCTATGGGCTCGCCGTCACAGGAGTTGTCGATGTTCGGCACGTCACGACGAATGCGAATGCACGCCCCGGCGACCTACTCGTGTTGACGAAACCGCTCGGGACCGGCATCGCGACGACGGCGATCAAACGCGGAATCGCTTCACACGCGCTGCGCAAAAACGTGGTCGCGCTGATGTCGAAGATTAATACCGTTGGCGCTGAGCTTGCTGAGCTGCGCCTTGTCCGCGCTGCCACCGATATCACCGGCTACGGATTGATCGGACACCTGGTTTCGTTGTGCCGCGCCAGTCGCGTTTCTGCCGATATTAACCCAACCGCCGTGCCAATGGTTAGCAATGAGATCAGCGATCTGATCGATTTGGGCTGCGTCCCGGAAGGGAGCCGTCAAAATCTTTTTGCCACAACTGTGGCCGTGGATTGGAGCGATACGGATGACGGACGCAGAATTCTTTTAACCGATGCCCAGACCAGCGGCGGATTACTCCTTTGCGTTGCCGAAGGGAAACTCGAAAGCGTGCTGGGCATCCTGAGAAAGGCACGCACACCCTCCGCAGCGGTGATCGGAAGAATCGTACCGCGCCGGCGCGGTGGTCCATTGATATGCATGACCGGATAAAATCGCGCGCGCAGCGACAAATTCCCGCCGTCAACAGGATCCTCGATGCGCTGGGCCATCGTGATTTGCCAAGGCCCGTTATTGTCGATCTTGTCCGTCGCAAACTCGCAGAAATTCGCGCAAAGCAGTCGGTCCCCGAATTTGAATCAATTATGGATCTTGTCCGCCGCTCGCTGGACGAACTTCGCGCCGGCAGACTTCAGCCGATCATCAACGGAACCGGAATCATCATTCATACAAATTTTGGGCGCGCGCCGCTTCCTCCTAACGCGATCCGCGCGCTTGGCGAAATAGGATCAGGTTATTCGAATCTTGAATACGATCTTGCAACGGGTGAACGCGGCCGGCGTGGCAGTTACTTCGAGAGTGCGCTCAGACTGCTCTGCAAAGCCGAAGCGGCCACGGTGGTCAACAATTGCGCAGCGGCACTAGTGCTTATCGTTCGACATTTCACCAGAACCAAAACCGACGTCGTTATTTCCCGCGGTGAATTGGTGCAGATCGGCGGCGGATTTCGGATCGGTGAAATCATCGAAGCGACGGGGGCGGAACTGCGCGAGGTCGGCGCGACGAACAAAACTACGCTCAATGATTACGCAGAAGCGATCGGCCCGAACACCGGACTGATTCTGAAAGTGCACCGCAGCAATTTTTTCATGAGCGGTTTTGTCGAATTACCGTCATCGGAGAAGATCAGCGCTTTGGCGCGCAGGAAGCGCGTTCCGTTTGTCGAGGATTTGGGAAGCGGGGCCGTTGTCGCAACTGAAGAGTTGGGAATTGCCGGCCACGAGCCGACGCCCGCCGAGGTTTTGAAAAGCGGCGTCGATCTTGTTTGTTTTAGCGGCGACAAGTTATTCGGCGGTCCTCAAGCGGGAATCATAGCGGGGAAAAAGCGATTAATCGTCGCGTTGAAACGCGAACCGCTGTTTCGCGCGCTGCGGTGCGACAAGCTCTCTCTCGCTGCGCTGCAAGCGACTGTTGATCTTTACCTGGATCAAGAAACGGCTGAAATCCCCACGCTCGGGCTCCTGCAAATTTCAGAGGATGAATTGCGTGCTCGAGCTGCGGCAATTTGCGATCAGCTGTCCAGAAGGTGCTCCGGGCTGCAAATCGCCAGCGGTCGCAGCACCGCCAAAACCGGCGGCGGCACCCTGCCGAAGTCGAATCTGCCGTCAGTCACGATCGACATCGTTCCGAAAAATTCATCGCTAGCCGATTTTGCTGCAACGCTGCGCGCATGGAATCCACCGGTTATCGGCTACATTGCGGGCGACCGATTCAAACTCGATCTGCGCACAATTTTGCCGCACCAGGACGTCATCGTCGTCGAAGCGATTCGTACCGTGTGCTCCGAAGGTGTTTGAACACATTCCACAGCGGCGTCATCCTGGCGGAGCGAGGGACGTCACGGTCGTAGCCTCGAATACGTCTGCGTACGTTGTGTGATCAATCATCCAATGAGAGATCCTTCACTTCGTTCAGGATGACCACTCGGCATTTCATTATCGCCACGGCAGGTCACGTCGATCATGGCAAGAGCGCGCTGGTGAAAGCGCTCACGGGAACGGATCCGGATCGTTTGCCGGAGGAAAAGAGGAGACAGATCACCATCGACCTCGGCTTCGCCGAATTAAATTTGACCACGCCGAGCGGCGACAAAATTCACGCCGGCATTGTGGATGTTCCCGGTCACGAAGATTTCGTCCGGAACATGATCGCGGGCGTCGGCTCAATTGACCTCGCACTGCTCGTTATCGCCGCGGACGACGGCTGGATGCCGCAAACGGAAGAGCATTTGCAGATTTTGACTTATCTCGGCGTGCAACGAGCTGTGATCGCCGTCGCGAAAAGCGATTTGGGAAATATTGAGAACGTTACCGAACAAATTCGAAATCATCTGCGCGAAACCGTACTTGGAAAATCGCGAATAATTCCAACTTCGGTGCGCACCGATGAGGGAATTGAAAATCTGAAGAAGACGCTCGCACTGGAGCTCGCAACGATGCCGACACAACGCGATTTCGGTAAGCCGCGCCTGTTTGTTGATCGCGCATTCACACTGCGCGGCGTGGGAACGGTGGTCACCGGAACGTTAACTGGCGGACGACTCCATCATGGCCAGAGCATCAGCGTTCAACCGCAAAACCTTCGCGCGCGGATCCGCTCCATTCAAAGTTCCGGCGTCGAAATAGATTCCGCGCAGCCGGGCATGCGCACGGCACTCAATCTCCCCGATCTGCCGATCGATCAGGTAAAGCGCGGTGATGTGATCACGCTCAGCGATCTTGCCCCGACTTCGGCTCTCATCGCGCAGGTTGAGAAATCGCCGCGACTTCAGGCCAAAGAACCAGCTGGTCGGCCACTGAAGAACGGAAGCTCAGTTTATCTTCATCACGGCACGTCGCGAGTGACGGCACGAATCACCTTGCTTGAAAAAAACGGGCTTGAGCCTGGCCAAAGAACGATCGCGCATTTAAAGCTTGCATATCTGATCGTCGCGTTCGTCGGCGACCGCTTTGTCATTCGCGATGCATCGGAACAGCACACCATCGCCGGCGGTGTGGTGCTTGATCTGGACGGCAGAGGTCCTCGCGATGCACCGGATTCAAAACTGTTGTCGATGCGGGCGACGGCCCCGGATAACATTGATCTTTGCGTTCGTTCCGAAATTGCACGACGCGGATTTGTGCAGCGAAAAACGCTCTTGAATAAGTCGCACTTTAGCGGCGGCGAAATCTGCGAAGCGCTGATGCGGCTGGAACGGGATAACGAAATTGTGCTCTTCGAGGAAATCGCGGCGAATGGCGAATTCTGGCAGACACTGCGCAACCAGGCGATTGCCTTAATTGACAATGCCCACAAACAGAACCCGGAGCGCCTCGGCCTTGATTTAAGCGAGCTTCGTTCTGTGTTACGCGATCAACAGGAAGATGTTTTCGATGCGCTCATTGCAGAGCTTTGCGCCGACGATTTTGTTCGCAAAGGTTCGGCTATGGCGCGCACTTCCTACCAGCCGGTGTTGCCGGCCAGACTTCAACCAGTTGAAGGAAAAATTCGCGCAGCGCTCTTGCAGAAACCATTCGATCCCCCGCCACGACGTGAGATCGAACTTGAGCGAGGCGCCCAGCAGGTTCTCCGCTTTTTGATCGAGAGTGGTGAAGTGATTGAAGTTGGTTCAGACGTAGTTTTGTTGCGCGAAAACTTCGAGCGTATGAGGGCGAGAATCACCGAATTCATTTCTAAGAACGGACCGGCGACGGTGAGCGACCTGCGTCAGGCATTGGAGAGTTCGCGGCGCATCATGGTGCCATTGCTGGAGCGACTGGACCGAGAGGGCGTTACGCGACGCGTGGGGGACAAAAGGGTGCTCGGCAGGACCATGTAACGTGTGAAACGGTCGCGGCCAGTTCTGCTCGTTGTGCCATCCCTGCAGGAAGCTTGGGAGGATGTGATCGCTCCCTGGTTCGATCAAGTTTTGCCCGGGGCGTGGCAACGCGAATTGCCTGCGCTAGTTGTCGTTCCCACGCGAGGGCAGGCCAACGATCTTAAGGCGCGCTTGATTGCAAAAGGCTCTTCGCATCTTGGTTTGCAGTTTGTGACACCGTCGAGTTTGCGTGCGTTGCTCGCGCGGGATGATACGACTCCGGCGGCTGAGCCTGAACATCTGCGTTTGGTTCTCGCAATTGCGGCTAGCGAAATGGAAGATTGGCCTAACGAATCTGAAGCACTTGCTGCCAGAGCTGTTGCTCGGGCGCCAGCGCTCCTACTGCGCGCGTTGGACCGCCTCGAAACTGCCGGTTGGAAATTCGAGGAACTAGGTGTGCCGTCATTTGCACCGGTGGTTCAGCGTTTTAACGAGCTGCTGAAAAAATGCGATTTTGTTCTTTCGGGCGAGACTGATCGAAGGCGTTTGCAACAAGCAGCACGTGGCAGGCGAGAATTTTCCCACGTGCTTATCACCGGATTCGACGGAGCTCGTTGGACAGAGTGGTTTCTCCTGCGCACTGCGGTCGAACTGGCGGAAAACGCAACGATCGTGCTCGAAGAACCGCGAGAAAACTTTTCCGATGTTGATCTTTGCTGGATCGGCTCGTGGGAAGAAGTCTGCGGCGAAGCCCAACGCGCGGGCAGAGCGACCACCGCGCTCGGCGATTCGCTTTTCAGCGAAATGGAAATGCGCGGAGGCGCGGAAACAAAGCGCTTCGATTTTCTGATCGGTACAAATTTTTCGGAACAAGCCGAAGCGATCACACGGCAATGCATTCGTTATTTAGCAGATGAGAAATGCGCGCGGCTCGGCGTGATTTTTCCCAGGAGCGGGGCGTTGCCGCGGCTGGTCGCGAACTCGCTGGAGCGGCTTAAAATCCCGCATAATGACGGGCTCGGCCACATTGTTCCCGGCATTTTCGAATCGGCGGAGTGGCAGGCCTGGATCGAATTGCAACGCGCGCCACGACTCAATTCCTTTCTGTGTTTTCTTAATGCGTTGCCCGACCCAGCGGTCGTATCGCCCAAAATCAGCCGGCAAGTTTTCGAAAAAATTCTGCACGAAAGTTATATGGAGGTGTTGCTGGACGATCTCGAACTGTTGCGCGAATTCTGTGCCACGCACGTGGACGACAAATCTCAGTCGACCGCCGAAGCTCTGCGCGCGCTACCGTTTCTCCCGCCGCGCGCGACGCTCGCGCAGTTTCTCGAACGAACTCACGCCGCGCTTGCCCATCTCGACTGGAAGCAACACGCGCTCGAACTTGCCAACATCGCGCGTGATTGGTCGCAGCATCTCGATGCGAAATTTTCACGCGCGCTTTTTTTGCGATGGCTGGAAGAAACGGCTGCGACTTCCGATGCCGCCCGCTCAGCCGCAGGCGACCATCCGTATGCGCGCGTGCAATTGCTCACGGTGGCGCGCGCGCAAAATCAGGGATGGTCACACTTGATTCTTGCAGGCTGGAACGAAGGGGCGTGGCCGCCGCCGGCCGGCGCAGAGTTCGCGCGCGCCGAAGAGATTCGCGCCTTCAATCACAGCGTCCAACAGCTCAACAAGCGCGCCGCGCGTCAGGGAAGCCAGGGCGAGGGCCACAGCAGTGTGCGCGAAAACCATTCGCTTTATCTTGGGCCGGGCGAGCAACGAGCGATCGCGTTGCGGCAATTCGATGCGCTCCTCGAATCAGCCAGTGAAGCCGTCACGCTCGCGGCCAGTCTGGTGCAGGAGGATGCGCCGGAACGCTTCTGGAATCCGAGCGAATGTTTTACCGAGCTTTATCTCAAAACGCGAGGAGAGCCGCTCACCCAAACGACGTTGAAAAATCTGCAACGCGCCACTGCGCTGTTGCCGAAGCCCGCGGCGTTAGCGACGGATGTGCAGCAAACTCTCATCGCATTCAACACCCGCCGGGACTCCTCTCAACCTGCCGGCGAATATGATTTCGCGTTGCGGCCCAACGAGTCGTATCGACCGGTGCCAAAGCTGAGTGTCAGCGATCTCGAGCGAATGGTTTTGTCGCCAGCGATTATTTGGATGAAGCGTTATCTCGGCGTGGAAGCACCGGAGGACGCCGCGACTCCGTGGGCGGCGACGACAGGTAAATGGGTGCATGACTGGCTGGCAAATATTATCGAAACCCGGGACGAAAGGATTTTCTCGGCGTTTCCGTCCTTAACAAGGATCAACAGGCGCATCCGCCTTGCCGCGGACGAACGCTGTGCGGCACTTCGGCGTCTTTGCGATTTGGCAGGCAAAGTCGTCCCTGATTGGTGGTACTCGGGCTGGCTGAACGCGCGCTATCTCGCGCGGCACCTCGGCGCCAAAATCGGAGGGGCGAAAGGGTGGGACTGGATGGCGACGGAGTTGGCTGTCGGTCGCGAACGTGCGGTGAAAATTGCGGATGGCGTGGAGCTTCAGCTGCGCGGCCAGATCGATTTGGTGCTCGCGCAAAATGACGCTGTCAGTTTCACCGGGCAAAAGATCTGGATTGTCGATTACAAAACCGGTTCGACCAAGGAACTGAAGACCTCCGATCTGCACGACAATCTGGTTAAAGGCACAACGTTACAGCTCGGTCTTTATGCGCTAGCCATGCGCGAGCTCGGCGCCACCGAAGTGAGCGTGAGTATTATTTCGCTCGCGGTTAAAAACGTCGCGCCACAATTGTCCGTTGTCGATCTTGCACCGCATACCGACGTCTTTGCCGATCTCGCGGAAATGCAGCGTACCGGGGTTTTCGGAATGAAAGGTGAAATCCGTCCGGGCTTTGGTTACAGCACGCCCTATCCGCTCGCTACGTTGCAGATCGACAACGACATTTTGGAAGATAAATGGGCGCTGACGCATCCCGCGCTCGTCCTTGAGAAAGAGGAGTGGGAAATATGGTGAAGCCCCGCGACGAGTCCGTGCGCGCTCGTTTTGCCAGCGAGTTGGACCGCAATTTTTCTGTAGTCGCGTCGGCAGGTTCGGGCAAAACCACAGCGATCACGCAGCGCGTTTTGTCGATCGCGCGTTCGCCGAACGCCGCGGAAACTCTGCCGGGTCTGGTCGTCGTCACTTTCACCAATCGTGCGGCGGACGAAATGCAGCAGCGCACGCGGCAAGCGCTGCTGGAGGAAAATTTGCGACCGGAAGTGCAGACGGCGTTCAACCGCGCCTTTTTCGGCACAATCCATTCGTTCTGCATGAAACTCCTGACCGACTTCGGTCATTATCTTGGTTTGCCTGCGCCGCTCGAGTTGGTAAGCGAAGACGACGACGACCTCTGGCAGGAGTTTGCGCAAAACCAAACTCGAATTGGCCGGTCGTTAGGCGACAAGGACCGCGCTATGCTTCTGCGTTTCGTCCAGGCGCGCGACCTCATGGAGCTCGCCCGACGCGCGGGCTCAGCTGCGTTACGCGTGCCACTGCTATCGCCATGTCCGAGGTTCGATTTCGCGGACGTTCACGCACAACCGGACAAGGGCAATGACAATATCAGTAAGTCGCAGGCGGAATTGCAAGAGTGGGAGAAGCGTTACGCTGGCGATTGGGAATACTTGCGCTGGCCGGTTTGTTTCACGGCGACAAACGCCCGGTTCACTCAGCTTTGGCAGGAAAAATTTGCGCCACTGCGAAAATGGGTCTGCGGCGTGGCTACCTGCGTCGCGGCGGAGGTGCAACGTGATTATCTGGATTTTCGCCTCGACCACGGACTCGTCACCTATGCAGATCAAATCGCGCTCGCGAAGGAGTTGCTCCAGCATCCAGTCGCCGCCCAGCGGATTCGCGAAGAAGATTTTCGTGTGATTCTCGATGAAGCGCAGGACACCGAACCATCACAATTTACCGTGCTGCTGGAAGCAACGCGTCCGCCGGAAGCGAGATGCCTTTGGTTGCAAGATCGACGTCTCGGGCCGCGGCCCGGCCACTTCTGCATGGTCGGTGATTTCCAGCAATCGATTTACTGGCAACGGGCGGACCTGAATTATTACCGAGCTGTTCATGAAGCGCTCATTGCCGACAAGCACGGCGAGAGCCTGGAATTTGCCGTCACGTTTCGGCTCGATCAGAAGCAGCTCCATTTCGTTAACGAAACTTTTCGTGAGATTTTGAATAACAAGGGCGGACAGGTCCCTTTCGTCGAACTGCAACCGCGCCCGGAAATTCTCCCCGGGAAAGTCATTCGGGTGCCGCTTGTCGCGAAACAACTGGTGCCGGAAGGACAAAAGCTAAAGGACTACCAAAAGGCACGATTCGAAGCGGAATATCTGGCGCGATGGATAAAGGACACGGGATTGAAAAAACTTTCGGCAGATTCGTGGCGGGAAGTGGCGATCCTTTGTCCGCGCAAAGCCTGGCTGCAAACGATGGCCGCAGCGTTACGTCGCATCGGTTTGCCGGTGGCGATCCAATCTGAACGCGATGTCAAAGGCGACAGCCCGGCTTATGCGTGGCTGACCGCGCTCCTTACGATCATGACCGACCCGCTCAATGCTTACGAAATCGTCGGCGTGCTGCGGGAGATCTTCGGCGCGTCCGATCACGATCTTGCCGTCTTTTCCGAAGGACAGAAAACGCGATTTCGCATCGACGAGATTTTGTCGGCGACCGGAAGAATTTCCTCGGTTTTGCATACGCTCGCCGAAATTCGCCAGCGCGCGCAAGGTCTGGCGTTATTTGATGCCGTTACATTGATCATCGAACAAACGCGATTGCGCGAGCGTTTGCTCCTATTGCCCGCGACGGAGTTTGGCGATCTCGCGTCCGAACTTGATGTCTTGCTCGCACAAGCGGCGGAAGCGGAAGCCAACGGAATAATCCTGGCCGAGTTCGCCGAACAGTTACGCAACGACTTCGCGTCGCCACGCGCCGTCCGCTTTTCCGCTGACGACAACGCGATCCAACTCATCACTTCTCATAAGGCGAAAGGCTCAGAATGGCAGGCGGTAATCGTGCCATTCCTAGCGCGCGAGCTACGGCTGCCGTCGCTCCGTTATCCGCATTTCGTGAAGTCGCCCGCGGATGGCGAACTGATTATCGCGTTCGGAAAAGAAGACAAATCGAAGGATTTGAAAGACGCGATCGAGCGCGCGCAACAGCAGGAACTTGAACGCCTTCTCTATGTGGCAACAACGCGGGCGCGCCACACGCTCGTAATTGTGCTCGATCAGGAAATCTTCTGCAATAGCGACGGCAAACTGCCAAGAACAGCACAACTTCGACGCCTGATTCGCGATAAGGATTTTTACTCAGGCGAATTCGATCAACAGAGCAGCACGATCCATGAAGTCCTCGAACCTTCGCCGATCATGGAGCGCGCGTCGCAGAAAAACGGCGCCGAAATCGAGCCGTTAACTTCTCGCGAACTCAAGCGCGCCGCGAAACGCGCTTCGGAATTGGTGCGAAAAATCACGCCGAGCGCGCTCGATTCGGAAGTTCCCACAGAGGTGCGGACACGCTCGCGGCTCGATACTCTGGCCACCCTCTACGGCCGCTGGTGGCACAAATTTTTCCAACGTTTGGATTGGAAAGGTGGAATCGATTCCGCACAAAAGTTATTCGAAAAAGAATTGCCGATTTCTCCCGACGCGAAAGCCGCGGTAAAAGACTGGAACGCCACGCGCCGGGATTTGTTCAGCGACGCCACCATCGCTCGTTTTCTTGCGAGCGATGAAACGTTATTTCATGCCGAGTTTCCATTTTCGTGGCGTCGGAACGACCGCAGCGTACTTGAAGGGTTGATCGATTCGATCATGATTAACCGCAAAGCCGGCCGCTGTCTTCTTCTTGATTGGAAAACGAACAACGTTTCCCCAAGCGATGTCGAAATCTTTCGCGAAAATTACCGCCCACAGTTGGCGGCTTATTGGAAGGCGGTTACGGAAATTACGGGCCTCGCAGTGGAAGCCGGCTTGTTCTCGACTGCGCTTGGCCGCTTGCTGCTTTATTCCGCCGAGGAACTGCAAATCGAATGGCGCCGGCTGGAACAACTTCCGCCCACGCAACTGGGAAATGAAATTCGGTCGGATGCGGCCGATGGCTTTTGACGGCAGAAAGAAACCACGAACCAAAAGCGCTCAGGGTGCCGTTACGCTCGCACTGACTAGCTCTCCCGGTCGCCGCGGATGAATTGCTCGACGCAGCGAAATGCTTCGTCGTCGGTCATTTGAACGGGCGGATGCTTGGAAAAATAGGCCGAAGGGGAATGCAACACGCCGCCGATGCCGCGGTCGAGCGCAACCTTGCAGCAGCGGATCGCGTCGATCGCTACCCCGGCCGAGTTGGGCGAATCTTCGACTGATAGTTTTAAGTCAATTTCCATCGGCATATCGCCAAAGAGACGGCCTTCCACGCGAATGAACGCAATCTTGTTGTCGAGTTGCCATGGGACATAATCGCTTGGGCCGATATGGATGTTTTCGTCCGCCAGGCGATCGCCCATCACGGACTGCACTGCCTCCGTCTTGGAAGTTTTCTTCGACGCCAACCTGGTGCGATTCAGCATGTTCAGGAAATCGGTGTTGCCGCCCGTGTTTAACTGATAAGTACGCACAACTTTCACGCCGCGCTTGCGAAAGAGATCGACCAATGCCCGATGCACAATGGTGGCGCCCACCTGCGCTTTAATATCGTCCCCAATAAGCGGCAGATTTTTATCGGCGAACCGTTTCGCCCAAGCCGGATCGCTCGCGATAAAGACTGGGATGTTATTGACAAAGCCGAGTCCCGCTTCCAGCGCGCAACCGGCATAAAATCGGGTGGCCTGTTCGGAGCCTACAGGCAGATAATTGACCATCAGTTCTGCGGAAGAGTTTTTCAACTCGGCGATGATCTCTTCGCGAGTGGTTTCTTTCTCCAGTGGAAGGAACGTGCGGAGCGGGTCCTGATCGCGCATGTGCGGAGCGTAGCCGTCCAGAACGCAACCCATTTTTACGATGGCGCCGGTGAGCTTGATCTTTTCGCAGAACACCTTTGTGCAATTCGGCGGCGAGAAAATGGCTTTGCTCACGTCCAGCCCGACTTTGCGCCGGTCGATGTCAAACGCGGCCACGATCTCAATGTCGCTCGGGCGATAGCCGCCGACCTGCCGGTGCATCAAGCCGATGCGATTGCCGTTGGCGGAGGAGCCGTCATAAAAATTGATTCCCTGGACAAGAGAGCTGGCGCAGTTTCCAACCCCAACGATGGCGATTCTTATTTTTCTCATTTCTAAATTGTTAAAACTGCAAAGCTATCTGAATTAGACTATTCGGAGCAAGACACAAGTTAGGCCGTTTCAATCACGATAGGCTGCGCCTGGCTTTGGCTCAAATACTGCAAGCGCGGAATGTGTCCGAAGTCGCGCCAGCTTGCAAGACCTGATATAAGGGGAACAGTCAGGGCCATTCCTGGTACAAGGAAAGGCCTCCCAAGGAGATAGACCAATGTGTTCGAAGTTCGCGGCCATCAGCATGCTGATCGCTGCCGTTTTGTCCGCTTCTTCGAAAACACTCGGAGCGGCGCCTGCTTACACCATCGAACAGGCGGTCGCTGTCGCCCAGGAGCGCAACCCAGAAATCCTGATTGCGCGCAAGAAAGTATTGGCAGCGCGTGGGGGTTTTATTGAAGCGCGTTCAGGATTTCTTCCCTCACTAAGCTCCAGCGGGCTGTACGATAAACGACAGACTCAGAGCGAGACGAACCTGCGACAGGAAGATTACAACGCAATATTGCGCCTCGAACAGAACCTTTACACCGGCGGAGCAGTAACCAGCCAGGTGGCAATCGCACAGTTGAACATCGCTAAAGCAAATTATGAGCTTCAGGAAATTGCTAACCGCGTGACGATGGATGTGCGAATCACCTTCAACGAACTGCTGCTAAATCGGGCAAAGATCCGGGTGCGCGAAGATTCTGTTCGGGTGTTAGACGAAGAACTCAAAAACCAGCAGGAACAATTGAGCGCCGGGATCGTAAGCAAATTGAACGTTCAACGGGCCGAGGTGGCGCTGGCCAACGAGCGGCCAGAACTGTTCAATGCACAGACTGAATTGAAAAACTCCTACTTGCGGTTGGCGGAACTTTTCGGCACCGATGTGCCGCCCGGACGCCAGGCGCCGCCGTTCGAGGTTTCCGGTGAATTAC
>DATEZD010000104.1:0-33643 GCA_035255865.1 Candidatus Udaeobacter sp. | reverse complement strand
CGAAGTTGAAAGGCTGACAAAGCACTTCGGCACAATCACGGCTGTCGATCACGTTTCGTTTTCGGTCGGAAAGGGATCGATCTTCGGCTTTCTCGGTCCGAACGGTTCCGGGAAAACAACCGTGATCCGGATGCTATGCGGGATTCTGGAGCCGAGCGACGGTTCGGGGCGAATCGGCGGCCACGACATCGTGCGAGATGCCGAGCCGGTCAAAGAAATGATCGGCTACATGTCGCAGAAATTTTCGCTTTATGACGAGTTGACGGTGAATGAGAACCTCATCTTTGCCGGGAAGCTTTATGGCCTGAGCGGCCGCGAATTGAACCAGCGGCGCGACGAAATGATCGCCACGACGCGTCTTGAGCCGTACATCGACAGGCGGGCCGGGCAGCTTTCGGGCGGCTGGCGTCAACGTCTGGCCATGGCGTGCTCGCTCATGCACAGGCCGAGCGTGCTCTTTCTCGATGAGCCGACTGCTGGCATCGATCCAGTCGCGCGGCGCGAACTCTGGGATCTGCTGTTCGCGTTCGCTGGTAAGGGGATGACCCTTTTCGTGACGACTCATTACATGGACGAAGCGGAGCGCTGCGACCATGTGGGCTACATTTATATGTCGAAGTTGATCGTGTGCGGTGAGCCGGACGAGTTAAAAAAAATGCCGGAGGTAAATCCACCCGGTACGCGTCGGCTCGACGTGACCTGCGATCACGTGACCACGGCACTGCATGCCATGCACGAGATGCGTGGAGTGCGCAGTGCCACAGTGTTCGGTCAATCGATGCATTTGTTGGTCGATGAAAGCGTCAAGCGCGCCCAAATTGAGGAACAATTGCGCAAAGTCGGCGTCGGTCACGCCGAGATTCATGAAATGGGTCCTTCGCTCGAAGACGTGTTTGTCGAGCTCTCAGCCAAGCATGCTGCTGACCGACAAAAGGCCGCGTGATGGCAATGAATGTCATCCAGAGCGAAGCGAAGGACCTCACGATTGAAATGCGCGGTTTACTGCGACCAGTTGACGATCAACGAAGCAAAGATGCTCCACGGTGGTTTGAAAACATTGCACACTGATGAGAGGTCCCTCGCCACGCTCGGGATGACAGAGTTACGACGCGAAGCACCTCACAAATCAATGAAGGCATTCTACGTTTATATGATGACCAATCGAAGCCGCGTCGTTCTCTATACGGGCATCACGAACAGCTTGGTGCGACGAGCCTGGCAGCATCAGAATGGCGAGGTAGAAGGCTTCACAAAGACTTACAAAGCTAATCGCCTCGTTTATTACGAGCGTTTTAATGATCCGCGAAACGCAATCGCGCGGGAAAAAGAAATCAAGGGCTGGCGACGCGAGAAGAAGAATGCATTGGTCGAGACGATGAATCCCAAGTGGATGGATTTATCGCCGACACTTTCTCAGCACACGCGTGTCATCCCGAAGGAAGTGAGGGACCCCACATAAGGTGCGCGCATTACGCGAATGTCCTTTGTGTGATCAA
This sequence comes from Candidatus Udaeobacter sp., assembly GCA_035255865.1. GTDB lineage: Bacteria > Verrucomicrobiota > Verrucomicrobiia > Chthoniobacterales > UBA10450 > Udaeobacter. Next base: position 32,147 of record DATEZD010000104.1, on the reverse strand, counting down.
ACACCCGATGAGAGGTCCCTCGCTTCGCTCGGGATGCCCGCGGACAAAACGTGAAACACAAACCGTTTCGAGGGCTTAGCGCAATTTTGTTCAAGGAGTTCATCGTCGTCTGGCGCGATCCGCTGACTCTCTTTTTCTTTTTCTTCCCGCCACTGATCGAGATGATCGCATTCGGCTACGCGCTCGATAACGACGTGAAACACATGGCGATGCTTGTTTTCAACGAAGATCGCACCGTCGAGAGTCGTCAGTTGATCGATCGCTTCGTCAATACGGAATCATTTCGCGTAGTGGGCGAAGTGCAGAACCTGGAGCAGCTCAAGAGCGAAATGCGCAAAGGCCGCGCGTACGCCGCGATTGATATCCCGCCGAACTTTACTCGCGAACTGTTGGCAGGCCACTCTGCGCAGGTGCAATTGCTTGTGGATGGATCCAATTCCACGACGGCGTTGCAGGCTCTTCAGACCGGCCTCGGCGTGGCGTTAACGCAATCGCTGGAATCGCTTTTGCGTGAAACCGGTCGACAGGGAATGCCCGTCGATGTTCGGCCCCAAATGCTTTACAACCCGGCCATGCGTGCCCCGAACTTTTTTGTACCAGGCGTGATTGGCGTCGTTTTGCAAATTGGGACGACAGTTGCTGCCGCCATGGCTCTGGTGCGCGAACGGGAGCGTGGCACGCTCGAACAATTACTGGTAAGCCCATTGAGCCGCGCGGGCCTCATGCTCGGCAAGCTAATTCCATATTTGTGCATCGGCATGGCAATGGCGCTGGTTTTGTTCACAATCATGCGGTTTGTGTTTTTTGTCCCAATCGTGGGCAATGTCTTCGCGATGATGTTTTCCACGCTGGTGTATGTGTTTGCACTGTTGAGCCTGGGTCTGCTCGTCGGGACCAGAGCCGAAAATCAAATGCAGGCGCTCCAAATGTCGATGGTGTTCCTGCTACCGAGCGTCTTCTTTTCCGGATTCATTTTCCCACGTGAAACCATGCCATGGATCTTTTACGCCCTCGGCGCGCTCTTCCCCACGACATATTTCATCGCGCTCATGCGCGCGATCATTTTGCGCGGCGCGACCTTCCTCGAATACTGGCAAAACCTTGTTGTCCTGATGGTGATGTCGATCTTGCTGTTCAGTTTCTGCGCGTTGCGATTTCGGAGAAAAATCGCGTAAGCGCGGAGGCGCATTCCCTGCTGTGTTGCGGTGGATTCTCTTCAGCGTCTTGCGCATTACGATCGCTGTCGCCGCAGTTTTCGCGTTACTGTGGTGGTTTGGAATGAGAATGCCGGGCAAAAGTATTCCAAAAGCGGCATCGCTATCGCCTGACGAAGTTGCGCTGCGCGAAGAGCTTCGCGCCGATGTGCAAAAGCTGGCTGGAGAAATCGGCGAACGAAACATGTGGCATTACCCACAGCTCAATGCCGCTGCTGATTTTATCGAAAATTCTTTTTCACGCGCTGGTCTCCGAACCCGTCGCGACAGCTACGACATGCGCGGGCAGGCCTGCCACAATATCGAAGCTGAAATTCCCGGGCGCCCTCAAGAAGCGGCGGTCTCCAGTCAGCCGCCTTCGATCATTGTGATCGGCGCGCATTACGACTCGGTGTTTGGCTCGCCGGGCGCTAACGATAACGGCACCGGCGTGGCCGCAACGCTCGCCTTGGCGCGGCGCTTTGCCGGTAGAACGCCGGAACACACATTGCGCTTTGTCGCGTTTGTGAATGAGGAGCCGCCCTATTTCTTGTCGGATGAGATGGGCAGCTTTATTTACGCCGGCAGATGCAAGGCGCGCGGCGACAAAATCTCAGGCATGATCAGCCTCGAAACGATCGGCTATTTCTCCGACGCGCCGCATTCGCAGACCTATCCCTCGCTGGGACTGGGCTTTTTCTATCCGAAAGTTGGCAACTTCATCGGATTCGTCAGCAACGTTCATTCGCGAGCGCTGCTCCGTCGCGTAGTTGGGCTTTTTCGGAAACATGCAAAGATTCCATCTGAAGGCGCAGCGCTCCCTGCGTTTATTCCCGGCGTCAGTTGGTCGGATCAATGGTCATTCTGGCGGCAGGGTTACCCAGGTATCATGGTGACCGACACCGCGCCGTTTCGTTATCCGCATTATCACTCATCGAGCGACACGCCCGACAAGCTCGATTACGACCGGTTTACGCTAGTGGTCAGCGGCGTGGAGAAAGTGATCGAAGATCTAGACAAACTGTAGCCGGGGTCGGTGACCCCGGCTTTTACAGCCAGGCTCGTGACTCAAACCCAGCTCTTGCGGATGAGCCAGGCTTTGATCACTTGGGTTATCCCGACATAGCAGATCAACGTCAACAGCAGAAGTGGCCAATAGAGTGGCGGTAGTGGAACAAACCCGAGTGATGTCGCCAGAGGCGAATAGGGAAGATATGCGGCAAATGCCATGATAATGATCGTGGTCAAGGTGAGTTGCCAACTGGACCGCGACTGAATGAACGGAATGAGATTCGTGCGAATGACGTGGATGATGAGCGTCTGGGTCATGAGCGATTCGACAAACCAGCCGGTATGAAACAACGCGGCCGCGTAGGTTTGTTCCGTGCCGGCGTTAATTGGGAAACGCGCGGCGAGTTCCGCCGGTGGCACGAGGTTGAGTTGGTTGCATTTAAAAATGAACCACATCATGGCGTAGGTCGTGTAGTCGAAAATGGAACTGATCGGACCGATGCAGACGATGAATTTTGCGATCTCACCAATGTGCCACGGCCGCGGCTTCGCGATCTGTTGCGGGCCAACGTTGTCGGTCGGGATGGGTACCTGTGAAAAGTCGTAGAGCAGATTGTTGGTGAGGACTTGAATGGGCGCCATCGGGACGAAGGGAAGCCACGCGCTAGCGCCGATCACGCTGAACATGTTTCCGAAATTGGAGCTTGCGCCCATGCGGATGTACTTGAGGATGTTCACGAAGACTTTGCGGCCTTCGAGAACGCCCTGCTCGAGAACAAGCAAACTTTTCTCAAGCAGAATCACGTCCGCCGATTCTTTGGCGATATCGACGGCGTTATCGACCGAGACGCCAACATCGGCTGCACGCAGGGCTGGCGCGTCGTTAATGCCGTCGCCCATGAAGCCGACCGTGTGGCCCTTTTTCTGAAGCGCCTTTACAATTCGCTGCTTATGTGCAGGCGACAGTCGCGCAAAAATATTGAACCGATCAACCAACTCCGCCAGTTCCTCGTCCGACATCTTTTCGACTTCATTTCCGAGCGGGATTTTCTCCGCCTTAAGGCCGACTTCGGTGCAGACCTTGCGCGTGACAAGATCGTTGTCGCCGGTGAGCACTTTCACTGTGACCCCGTTTTGGTTCAGCGCAGAAATGGCTTTAACGGCGGTCTCTTTTGGCGGATCGAGGAATGCCAGATAGCCGGTCAGCACCAGGTCGTCTTCATCGGTTTTCGAGTAGGCCGCGCGTTTCTCCACTTTCTTCTTGGCAACCGCCAGCACGCGGAAGCCGTCGCTGTTCAATTCATTCAGTTCTTCCAGGAGGTCGCCCACCAGGATCGGCTCCATCGGAAAGATTTCGCCTTCATAATCGAAATGAGCGGACTTCTTAAAGACCGCTTCCGGTGCGCCTTTAGTTAGGAGTTGACGCTCTCCGTCAGGCCCATCAACCACCACGGACATCATTCGACGCGAAAAATCGAACGGGATTTCGTCGACCTTCGAATATTTCTCGAGGGAGAGTTCCTTGTGCAGCTCCGTGTATTTCAGCACGGCGCGATCAAGGACGTTTTTCAGGCCGCTTTGAAAATGGCTGATGACATAAGCCTCGCGCAGGACCTCTTCGCTTTCTTCCTTATGAATATTGCAATACAGCTCGAGAATGATGTGATCCATCGTCAGCGTGCCAGTCTTGTCCGTGCAAAAGACATCCATCGCCCCGAAGTTCTGAATCGCGTTGAGTCGCTTGACGATGACCTTCTTGCGTGACATCGCCATCGCCCCCTTGGACAAGCAGACCGACACAATCATCGGCAGCATTTCCGGCGTGAGTCCGACGGCGACCGCCATTGAAAAGAAAAATGCTTCGCGCCAATTATGTTTCGTCAGGCCGTTGATAACGAACACCAAGGGCACCATGACAAGCATAAAGCGAATCATCAGCCACGTGAATTTCTTGATGCCGCGGTCGAAACTCGTTTCCCCTTGCTCACCCTCAAGGCTGCGGGCGATGTGACCGAAATAGGTGTTCGGGCCCGTCGCAATTACGACTGCCTTGGCCGTGCCGCTCTCGACGCTCGTTCCAAGAAAACAGCTGTTGCTGCGCTCCAAAAGGCCTATGCCTTGGCGGGTGTCCGGCGCTTCCATCTTTTCGACAGGGAGAGATTCGCCCGTCAACGTGGCTTGAATAATGAATAGATCTTTGGCGGTAATCAGTCGCACATCGGCGGGAATCATGTCGCCTGCTGACAACTGGACGATGTCACCGGTGGCAAGCTGGCTGATCGGTATTTCCCTGGCCTCTCCGTTGCGGACCACCGTCGCTGTGACGCTGATCATTGCTTTCAATTTCGCCGCGGCGGCGTCCGCGCGAGTTTCCTGAACAAAGCGCAAGCCCAATCCAAGAATAACCATCAAGAGCATGACGCTGCCTGCGCGCAGATCGCCTGTGGCATAGGAAACGGTGGCGAGCACCATAAGCAGCATAACCAACGGATTGCGGCTGGCGGTAAACAACCTGTGGACCCAGGTGCGTGCCCTCTCTTCGGCGACCTCGTTCGGCCCGTATTGATCGAGCCTTCTCTCGGCTTCTTCTTCACTCAAACCGGCTTTCGTTGTGCCAAGCCTCTGAAAAAGCTCTTCGACACTAATGGTCGCCAGTTCCTCAACCTGCTTGGAAACGCCTAAGACCTGGGCCGCTTGTTTATTGTTCATCCGAACCGCAAAGTTGCGCCAGGTTGTGCCAGCGCCATACCCAATGGATTACAACAGTGTGCCGCGAAGAATGAAGAGCGCGACGTTGAAGTAAATTACCAGCCCTGTTACGTCGACCAGAGTCGCGACAAATGGCGCTGATGACGCCGCCGGATCGAGTCCGCAGCGGCGCAGCAAAAAAGGAAGCATCGCGCCACTCAGAGTTCCCCACAGCACGACTCCAACAAGCGCAGCTCCGACAGTGAGCGCAACCAGCCAGTGATATTTTCCGTAATCAAAAATGTGTAAGTATTGCCACAGCGTGATTCGGAAAAAACCGATGGTTCCAAGAATTAGGCCGAGTGAAAATCCTGACAGCAATTCCTTGCGGACGACGCGAAACCAATCGCGCAGACGCAATTCGCCCAGAGCCATCGCGCGGATGACCAGCGTTGTCGCCTGCGATCCGGAATTGCCGCCACTGGAGATGATCAAGGGCAAAAACATGGCAAGAATCGCTGCCTTCTCGATCTCGCTGTTATAACCCTGCATGGCGGTTGCGGTCAGCATTTCGCCGAGAAAAAGGATGACCAGCCAGGTTGCACGTTTCTTTACCATCCGCAGAAACGGAATGGTTGTGTACGGCTCGTCCAATGCCTCCATGCCGCCGAGTTTTTGGATGTCTTCGGTGGCTTCCGCTTCGGCGACGTCAAGCATGTCGTCGCTGGTGACAATGCCGACGAGCACGCCACTGGAATCGACCACCGGCAAGGCCACGCGATCGTATTTACGGAAAACGTTAAGCGCTGCTTCCTGTGAATCGTTCACGTTGAGTGCTGCAAACGTGTCGTTTCGAATTTCGCTGACCTTGGTCGTGAGCGGCCGGACCAGTATTTCTCGGATGCGCAGATCATCGATTAGTTTACCGCGGTCATCGACCACATAGATAACATTCAGCGTCTCGCTGTCATGACCGTGTTCGCGCACAAAATCCAAGACCTGCTGGACGGTCCAGTCTTCGTGCACGGCGATGAAATCGGGCGTCATCAAACGGCCCACACTGGCCTCGGGATATCCGAGCAACGCTGTGGCCACTCGGCGCTCCTCCGGTGTGAGCAATCGAATCAGTTGACGAGCGGCAGCGCTCGGCAACTCCTCGAGCAGCGCTGTGCGATCGTCCGGCGACATTTCGTTGAGAATCCCGACGACTTGCTCGTGAGCCATGGCATGCAGCAGTTTCTGCTGCGCATCGAAATCGAGATATTCGAAAACATCCGCCGCCAGTGCATGCGGCAGAACGCGAAAGATGATGACTTGTTCATCTTCCGGCATATCGACAATCACCTCGGCGACATCGGCCGGCGGCCAGTCGCGAAACAGCTCGCGCAGCGCCGTGAAGTTACGGGCGTCGATCAGGCTTTTGATTTCGGGTTCTAAAATTTTACCAACCACGCCGCGTTTCTACCACTCGCACCTGCAACACGCAATGAAGCAGCGGAGCAAGAGCGCCAATGGAGTATTGGAGTAATGTCGATTTGATTAGTGGGCTAACCCCATCACTCCAATACTCCATTACTCCATTACTCCACGTGCGGGTTGCACTTGGCATTTGCCGGAAAAGCTCCAAAATGAAGGTAATGCCGGAAGTTGCAACAGCTCCAAGCATTCGACGCGAGATTGGTGACGACTGTATTTGCATTCTCACGTTCGATCGCCCCGAATCGGGCGCGAATATTTTCGACGCCGCCACGCTCGATGAACTGAATGAAAATCTTGATTTCATTGAGCATAACGCCTCCTTGCGTGGCCTGATTATCGCGTCGGCAAAAAAATCGATCTTCGTCGCGGGTGCCGATTTAAAGACGCTGTTGCAGCAGGCGCAGTCGGGCGATATGCGCGAATTCATTGCAAAAGGGCAGCGAATCTTTAACCGGCTTGCCGATCTAAAGATCCCGACAGTTGCCGCAATTCACGGCGCGTCCGCCGGCGGCGGATACGAAGTCGCGCTTGCATGTGATTACCGTGTCGCAACTGATGATCCGGCCAGCCGGATTGGCCTTCCGGAGACGACGCTCGGATTGATCCCCGCGTGGGGCGGTTGCACCCGGCTGCCCCGTTTGATCGGTGCAGAAAAAGCCGCTGAAGTAATTTTGAAAGGGAAACTTTATTCTGCTCAGGAAGCTTTGAAGCTCGGGTTGGTCGATGAAATTGCGCCGCGCGATCAGCTTCTCGAGCGCGCGCGGAAAAAGCTTGGCGAAGGAAAACGAAAGCCGTCTGCGGCATCCAAGCCAGAAAGAGAAATTCCTGCTCCCGGCTCCAGCGGCAACCTGGCACCTGCGCGGGCATTGAACATCGTTAACCGAACCTTGGCGATTTCACCCAATGAATCACTGCGGATGGAGCTGGACGCAATTGTGGATCTTGGCAAAACGGAATCGACGCAGAACCTGATCCGCAATTTCTTTTTGGCGGAGAAATACAAGAAAGGATCTTCCCGGACGCCGGCCGAAAGAGTGATACACGCAGCGGTGATTGGCGCGGGCGTGATGGGCTCGGGCATCGCGCAATGGCTCAGTTCTCGCGGCGTCACGGTGATCATGCGCGACATCGCTCGAGAACAGATCGACCACGGTTTGGCGAACATCGAAAAAATCTACGCCGACGCGGTAAGACGCGGCTTGATGACGGAGCAAAAAGCGAAAGAGGGTCGCGCTCGAATTTGTGGCTCGACCGCTCCGATGGAGTTGCGCGATGTGCGATTTGTGATCGAAGCCGCCTCGGAAAAACTAAGCGTCAAGAAAGAGGTTTTCCGCGAGCTGGCGATGGAAGCCGGACCGAAGACGATTATCGCCACCAACACTTCGGCGCTTCCGGTCAGCGAGCTTGCCGATGTAACAGTCTCGCCCGAGCACGTGATCGGATTGCATTTTTTTAATCCGGTCAGCCGGATGAAACTAGTGGAAGTTGTCATCGCGAAAGAAACATTCGAGGAGACCCGCGAGCGAAGCCTGGCCTTTGTGCGACAAATCGGAAAGCTGCCGGTGATTGTGCGCGACAGGCCGGGTTTTCTGGTCAACCGCGTTTTGTTCCCTTGTTTGCTCGATGCCGCCGAGCTTTTCGAAGCCGGCCTCGACGCGGAGAAGATCGACAACGCACTTGTGAAATGGGGCATGCCCATGGGACCGCTGCGGTTGATCGACGAGATCGGTGTCGATATCGCGATTGATATCGGCAATACCCTTGAGAAAGCCTATGGCCGACGCGATCACGTTTCCACGGTTCTTCTCTGGTTGCGCGACGGACAGATGCTCGGGCGGAAGAGTGGCGCCGGTTTTTACAAATACGAAGGCAAAACCCAGGCGCCCAACGACTCGCTCGCGCAGTGGAGGCACGCTCATGTTGTAGCCGGGGGCGGTGACCCCGGCAAAGATGACGGTAGCGCAACAACCCAGCCGGCGTCACCGCCACCGGCTACAGCAGATGATCTGACGCACCGGCTTGTCTTCCTGATGGTGAATGAGGCCGCGCGGTGCGTGGAGGAAAGAGTGGTCGATTCCCCGGAGGACGCGGACTATGGAATGATTTTGGGGACCGGCTTCGCGCCGTTCCGTGGTGGGCCGTTGCGTTTTGCGGAGCATTTTGGATTGAAGAAAGTCGTAGATGAGCTCGAAAGACTGGCGCAAAGCGAAGAGAAATTTTCGCCATGTGAAATTTTGAAGAAGCATGCCCGCGACGGAACGAGATTTTATGCAGACTGAGCCCGCCGCTCGACATGACAACTGCATAATATGAAATCGCCGCTCGAAGCGCCGGAGAAACACATCAGCGAAGAAACGACTGCCAAACCGCAAAAGACTACGCCGACGTCGGTGATCGACACTTCGAAGATGTCGAAGGGTAAGCGTGAAGCGCTCGAGCTCGCCGAAGCATCGCGCGATCCGCTGGATGAACGCGGCAGTTTCGCCAGCAACCTGTTCATTGGCCGCTACGATTTCGACCGGATTTATCCTTGGCCTGAACAGAGCGCCGAGGATCGCGAAGCAGGAAAAGAATTCCTCGCCAAATTGGAAAAATATTTGCGCGAGAACGTCGACGCCGACGAAGTAGATCGCACGGGCGAGATTCCGCAGAAGAACATCGACGAACTTTTCGCGATGGGCGCGTTCGGAGTAAAAATTCCGAAGCAGTACGGCGGCCTCGGCTTGTCACAGGTGAATTACGGTCGCGCGGCGATGCTGCTCGGAAGCTGGGACGAAAATCTGACGGCGCTCGTTTCCGCGCATCAATCAATCGGTGTTGCACAACCGCTGCTGCTGTTTGGCACGGACGAACAAAAGAAAAGATATTTGCCGCGTGTCGCGCGAAAAGAAATCTCCGCATTTGCGTTGACGGAATGGAATGCCGGTTCAGATCCGGCGAACATGAGTTGTCGAGCCGACCCGACCGAAGATGGCTTTGCGTTTATTCTGAACGGCGAAAAACTTTGGTGCACGAACCTGATCAAAGCCGGTGTGCTCGTCGTTATGGCGGTGACACCGCCGAAGATCGTAAACGGCAAAGAGCGCAAGCAAATCACAGCATTCATTGTCGATGTGGATTGGCCCGGCGTGGAGATCACTTATCGCTGCCGGTTCATGGGGCTGCGCGCTCTCTACAACGGCATCGTGAAATTCACGAACGTCCGCGTGCCGCGCGAGAACATGATCGCGAAAGAAGGCCAGGGATTAAGAGTCGCGTTGACAACGTTGAACACTGGCCGGCTCACAATTCCCGCCGCATGCGTCGGTCTGTCGAAACGGTTGCTCGCGATTTCGCGGAAATGGGCGAGCGAACGAATTCAATGGGGAGGACCTATCGGCAAACATTCCGCCATCGCCGGCAAAATTGCCGAGATGGCCGGTAACACGTTCGCCATGGAAGCGATCACGTTTCTCACGTCGGGTCTGGTCGATCGCAAAGCCGGCGACCTTCGGATCGAGACCGCGATGTGCAAAATGTGGTCGACTGAGACGACCTGGAAAATTTCCGACGACGCGATGCAGGTGCGCGGTGGCCGCGGCTACGAAACTGCGCAATCCTTGAAGGGTCGCGGCGAACCGGGAATTCCCGTGGAGCGTTTCCTGCGCGACTGCCGGATCAACACGATTTTCGAAGGCTCGAGCGAGATCATGCGTTTGTTTATCGCGCGCGAGGCGCTTGATCCGCATTTGAAAGTCGGCGGCGCAATTTTCAATACGCAACTGCCGATGTCCGACCGCGCCAAAGCCGTTTTCAGTTCCGGGAAATTTTATGCCGGTTGGTATCCGCGCCAGTGGTTGCCGAACGGCGCGGGCAAGATCGATAATTTGCACGAGACGCTGCGCGGCCACGTCAACTACGCAGCGCGCACGAGCAAACGTCTCGCACGCGGTTTGTTTCACGCTATGGCGCGCTTCGGCCCGAAACTCGATCGAGAACAACTGCTCCTTTCCAGATTTGTCGGCATCGCGACGGAATTATTCGCAATCAGCGCGACGTGTTCTTACGCGCAGTGGTTGCTCAGCCAAGGCAAACCAGCCGATGAAATTCTTTCCGTCGCAGATTATTTCTGCCGCTCCGCGCGAATGAGAATCGATAATTATTTTGCTGGCGCATCCTGCAACGCGGACAAGCGCGGCTACGCTCTCGTGCAGGATCTGCTAGCCGGAAAACACGAATTGCTGCGTCAGGGGATTGTGTAAAGGTAGCGGCGGTTCACCTGAACCGCTGGGCGATTGAGGTTAATCGCCCCAACCTGATTGACCGCGTCGGCGCAACAGATTACGATCAACAATGAGTATCGCACCCGTTGTCGCGGAGACACCTCCGACCCGAAGCCGCACGCCAAAGAGCGAACGAGAAAAGGCATTAGCGCCAGCGAAAGTTCTCGAAACGATCGAGCAACATGTCTTGCTCGATGGTTTCAAGGTCGTTATCGATCTCGAAAGAAGCCGTGGCTCATATTTGTACAACGCCGTATCCGACAAGCGGCTCATTGATTTCTACGGGTTCTTCGGCTCGATGCCGGTAGGGTTTAACCATCCGCATTTCGATGAGCCGGAAGTGCGACGCGATCTTTCACGTGCCGCGAAAGTCAAAATCGCCAACTCGGATGTGTACTCGCAGGGATACGCGGAGTTTGTAGAAACCTTAGAGCGCGTCGTTGGTCTGCGGCCGCTGGAACGTTATCTTTTCATCGAGGGCGGCGCGCTTGCGGTCGAGAATTGTTTAAAGGCCGCGATGGACTGGAAAGTTCGCAAGAACATGGCTGCTGGTCACGGCGAGCGCGGCACCCAGGTCTTGCATTTTCGTCATGCATTTCACGGGCGAAGCGGTTACACTATGAGCCTTACCAATACCGATCCGCGCAAGACGGATTTGTTCGCGAAATTCGATTGGCCGCGCGTCTCGTGTCCACACATCGATTTTTCGTTGCCGGAATCGAAGCGCGAAGCGGATGTGATCACCCGGGAGAAACAAGCGGAAGTCGAAATCAGAAAATTTATTGCCGAACGAAATATCGATATTTGCGCGATCATCATCGAACCGATCCAAGGCGAAGGCGGCGACAATCATTTTCGCGGCGAATGGCTGCGAAAGCTCCGACAAATCTGTGACGAAAACGATATCCTGCTCATTTTCGACGAGGTCCAATGCGGCATGGGAGCAACGGGGCGCAATTGGTGTTGCGAATACTTCGATGTGCTGCCCGACTTGCTCGCATTTGGGAAAAAATCGCAGGTTTGCGGAGTGATGGCAGGACCGCGTCTCGATGAAGTGAAAGACAACGCGTTTCGCTTGCCCAGTCGGCTGAATTCCACGTGGAGCGGAAATTTTACCGACATGGTGCGCTCGACCCATTATCTGCGCATCATCGAGAAAGAACGTCTTGTCGAGAACGCCGGAAAGGTAGGCGCATATTTCCTGGAGCAATTGCACGGATTACAACGCGAGGAGCCACTGATTTCCGCCGCGCGCGGCCGCGGATTGTTTCTCGCATTCGATCTGCCCGACGCCAAAACGCGCGAGCAGTTTTGGCACGGCTTCTTCGATCTCGGCGTCCTGACTCTTCGCTCCGGCGAGAATTCGATCCGATTCCGTCCCGCGCTCGACATCACAGCTCAAGTGATTAATGAGGCCATGGAGCTGATGCGCAGATTTTGCCAACAGAGGCACAAGTGACGCGGTCGAAACGTTAAGCGTTTCATATGAAAACACCGTTCGAAAAACTGGGTCTCGGCGACGACAACGCTGGCGTTTTCGATGGTGAATGGCGCGGCGGCGGAGCAAAGATCGATAAGATTTCACCGATCGATGGGCGGCGACTCGCCAGCGTGCGCACCGCTTCCGATGACGATTACAACAAGGCGATCGCGCGCGCGCACGAAGCGTTTCTAAAATGGCGTGTCACACCCGGACCAGCGCGCGGCGAGACTGTTCGGCGCTTGGGCAATGCTCTGCGCGAGTTGAAACATGAGCTTGGTCAGCTCGTGACGCTTGAGACCGGAAAAATCATCGCGGAAGGCGAAGGCGAAGTGCAGGAGATGATTGATATTTGCGACTTCGCCGTAGGCCAGTCCCGTATGCTCTACGGCCTAACAATCCAATCGGAGCGGCCAAGCCATCGACTGATGGAGCAATGGCATCCGCTGGGCGTGGTCGCGGTGATCACCGCATTTAATTTTCCCGTGGCGGTTTGGTCATGGAACGCTGCGCTCGCTGCTGTCTGCGGCGATGCAACCGTCTGGAAACCATCTGAAAAAACGCCGCTCACGGCAATCGCGGTGACGAAGATTTGCGAGCGCGTTTGTCGCGAAACAGGCGCTGACCCCGCGATATTTACATTGCTTGTGGGCGACCGTAAAACAGTTGGCCAGAAATTGGCCGATGATACGCGGATTTCCTTAGTCTCGGCCACCGGTTCGGTGAGTATGGGCCTTAATGTTGCGAAGACCGTTCATGGCCGTCTGGGTCGAACCATCATGGAACTCGGCGGCAACAATGCGTTAATCGTCGCCCCGAGTGCCGATCTCGATATGGCGACGCAATCCATCTTTTTCGGCGCGATCGGCACAGCCGGGCAACGCTGCACCTCTACGCGGCGCGTGATCATGCATGAATCGGTCGCATCAAGAGTTCGGAATAAACTTTTGGCCGCCTACAAGAGTCTGCCAATTGGAAATCCGTTGGATCGCAAAACAGTGCTGGGGCCGCTTGTCGATAAGAGTGCAGTCGATCTTGTCCAGCATTCGATCCAGCGATTGAAGGACGAAGGTGGTGAAATCCTCTACGGCGGCGAGCGGCTCACCGTCCCCGGCCATTGCTACATGAAACCGTGCCTGGCCACCGCAAAGCCAGATTTTGAGATTGTGAAACACGAAACATTCGGCCCACTGCTCTATTTGCTGACGTACCGCGAGTTCGATGAAGCAATCGCGATCCAAAACGGTGTGCCGCAAGGATTGACCTCCTCGATTTTCACCAATGACGTGCGCGAAGCTGAGAACTTTGTCAGCGCCGTTGGGAGCGATTGCGGAATTGCGAACGTGAACACCGGCACCAGCGGGGCAGAGATCGGCGGCGCGTTTGGTGGCGAGAAAAATACCGGCGGCGGCCGCGAGAGCGGCAGCGATTGCTGGAAGTACTACATGCGCCGCCAGACGAATACGATCAACTTTTCGAGCGAGCTGCCGCTGGCGCAGGGAATCCAATTCGGCGCGGGCGACGAAGGTAGCGCGACGGCGTAACCCTGGGTAGCGCACGCGTCTCGCGTGTTGGCGATGGCGTCTCGCCATCGCGGACTTGCATTGTGTTTGCCGTGCCCAGGGAAAGATTGTTTCGGCGCGACGCCGAAACCAGCACGCGAGACGCATGCGCTACCCAGACAAATCCGATTTAGGCGCGTGCCAAGGTCAACTCCAAAAGTTCATCAACTTTCTTCGCGCTGTCCAGATTCATGATGACCTTCCGCAATTTTTCGCATTGATCTTTGCCGATCACATCGCCACCGAGCGCGTTGAATTTGACCGCGATTTCATCCTCGGTCATCGGATCGCGCGGATCGCCCTTGGGTACATCGACACGGGTTGAATATGATTTGCCATCGTTTGTGGTGATCGTTACGCGGCTCGACTGAAATTTAGGAAACAGCGCCTCGAACTCGTCGTTCGCCACGACTTTGATTTTGTCCATAATCGGGATTAGCGATTGATCCCGCACGCGCTCCTCTTTGAATTGCAATGGCGTTACCATCCCGTCCACGAGTCCGACCGCCATACAGTAAGGGAGTGAATGATCGGCCGTTTCTTTTGAGTCGGGCCGGTACTTGTGCGGGTCGCCCAGAATATCAGCGGCGCGTGCGATGACTTCCACTTTGATTTCCTTCACGTCTCCGGCCTCGATGTGGTTTCCCTTGACCGTCTTCATCATTGCGGTGAGCGGCGAGTGACTGAGCGCTTCGATCGGGAAACTTTTCATTCCGCAATCGAGAATTCGATAGTGCGACTTCGGTGACGTCGGCAAATCCTTGACCAATGCCTCGCCGTCGAAAGTTGCCGGTTCTCCCTTGTATTGCACGTGACCGAACACGGCGAACAAACCTTCCTTGCCGTCGATGATGTGCTCGGGACCGGAAAACCCTTCGCGGGCCAGCAGCGCGCTCTCAGCTCCCATGCGACCGGCCCATGGATCGACCGTGTTTTTCATGTTGGTCAGTTTTCCCGCTGTCACGGCGCCCGGACAAAATGTCCGTGATGCGCTGATGCCGATCGCGGACACCATTTGCTCAGCCGTGAGTTTTAACACGCGCCCTGCTGCGACCGGCGCGGCGAACGCGCTCAACGTCGCATGATGCCAGCCGTATTCGCGCACACCTGGACGGCCGATCTCGCAAAGGCGCATTTCGATTTCGTAGGCGATGACCGTGGCAAGAATTAAATCTTTGCCGCTGAGGCCTTCGCTTTCGCACAGTGCGAGCGGCGCAGCGATGAGGTCACTTGGGTGACATGGATCGGCTTTCCAATAAATGTCGTTGTAATCCATCGCGCGAATCATGTGCCCATTCAGAAAAGCGGCATCGACGGGATTTGTTTTGAATCCAGAAACAAACGCGCTGGCTTTCCCGTTGCCGCCGCCCATCGCGCGGTCGTGTTTGTTTGTCATTCCGAGCGGTGTCGAGGAATCTCTGGAACTCGCTTTTCCATCACTCATCGCGCGGTGATGCTTCAGTAAAATCTTAGCGTCCTCCTGCTGACTGCCACCCAGCGCGCAGCCGATGGAATCAAACCAGAATAATTTCGCAGCCTGAATCGCCTTCGGTGAAAGATCTTCGTACTCAAGCGAGCAAGCCCAGTTGGCGATTACTTGCGAGAGGAGACGTTTTGATTGAGTTGGATGGTGTGACATGATGATCTTGGTTCTCTCAGTTAATTAACCGGCGTTTATGCTTCCCAGCGGCCGCGAAAAGGCACCGAGCGATTGACCTGCAGCCGGCTGCATTTGTGCTGGTAGTCGGCAACTGATTTCATGCGGGCATGCTAGCTCGGCCACCGAACTGTGCAACGCTATGCTCCCGACCCAAGCAGAACTTTCGCCCAACGTGAGACTCAAGACACTCACGATTGGTCCACTCGTCAGCGCTTGATCGACGAGCGAAATCCCTCGCGATCCTCCGAGAACTGCGATTACCCACGCTGCAGCGCGATCGCAGCCAGATCATCATCGAAACCCTGCACGCCGGATCGCTGGACCAGTTGCGTGATCAATCGCGGCAGGAAGTCCGCGTTTCCGCCGATCCGGGCGAAAGCCTCCGTGAGGGTGTTGCCCGTGAGGCGCTTACCGTCATTTGATTTTAAGCTGTACAGGCCATCGGTGTAGAGCAGCGCTATGTCACCGGACGCGAGAGTCGTGGACGTTTCATCTACTTTCAACGCTGAGTTGATGCCGATCATCGTGCCTCGCGACGGCAGCACCTCGACGATGCCATCGCGCCGTCGAATGAGGAGCGGCGGATGGCCGGCCCCGGCGAAGGACAACCGGCCATCGCCTTGAATAACGGCGCAACCCGCCGTCATGAAAGATCGTCCGCGGAGCACGCCGTAAAACTCGGTATTCACGCGCGTCAAGATCGCGCCGGCTGTCCTGGACTCGGTGCTGGCGTGGTTAAAAAGCAAGGCGACCAGGGTCGTGAAGAGAGCCGCGGCCACGCCGTGGCCTGTGGCATCCGCGAGCCAAAAGAGCCAGACCTCGGGATCCAACTGTCGCCACCCACACACATCGCCCCCGACCTGGGTCAGTGGCGTATAGACCGTTTCCACTCGCCAGCCGTTGATCGGTGGTATTGCGGAGGCGACGATAGCTTGCTGGGTGATTCGGGCGACGGCGAGATCGGCTTCCTGCGCCTCGCGCCAGATAGCCATCTCGTTGTTGCGAGCCCGCAACTGCTCGAAGAGGTGCGTCTCGCGGTCGCGCGCGCGCTTTTTCTCCAGGCAAGCGCCGATGCGCGCTTTGAGGAGAGTCGGCTCGAACGGCTTGGACAGGTAATCCTCCGCGCCCATCCCGATGCAGCGCACGACCGAGTCCAACTCGCTCAAAGCCGAAATCATGATGACCGGAATGTGGCGCAAGGCTTCATCGGCCTTGAGGCGCTGAAGCACTTCGTAGCCATCCATTTCCGGCATCATGATGTCGAGCAGCACGAGGTCGAAGGCGTCCACGCGCAACCTTTCCAGCGCCTGTCGCCCGTTTTCGGCGGTGGTTACCGCGTAACCCTGACGCTCTAACCGTTGCGACAGCACATCGCGGTTGGCTTCGATGTCATCCACGATCAGCACGAATCCCTGCGCCGCGCCGACCGCTGCGTCCTCTTTTGCTGCTTCGGCGGCTGGTTCCCGTTCTATCGGTGTTGGAAACTCCCTACTCGGCGCAGCGGCCGCTACGCGCGTGGCTGGTAAATGGATCGGATGAAAGTTGTCGTTGATGAGCGTTAGCAGTTGCTTGCCGGCAGCGTGGATCTTCTGCAAGTCGGACACGAAGTCGTGCTGGCGTTGCCCCTGCGCCCGCTGCTCGATGAGCATCTCAGAGTATCCGATGATCTGATTGAGTGGCGTGCGCAGGTCGTGGATCAGACCCGATGGCAGCGCATGCCGGGCCGCGTCGGGGGTTGGGAGTTGCGGCTCGGTCACGATGTCGGGTTTCCACTGGAAGCCATCTCGCCTCCGTTCCCGCTCAAGAGCGCCTCGATTTTGCCGAGCAGACGCAGCAGCTCGACGGGTTTCGTGTCGTAGTCGTCGCAGCCGGCTTCGAGGGCTTTTTCGCGGTCGCCGGACATGGCGTGCGCCGTTAGGGCGATGACAGGAATGTGCTTTGTCGCGGCAACGGCCTTGAGACGGCGCGTCGCTTCCCAGCCGTCGAGCACGGGCAGGCTCATGTCGATCAAAATTAAGTCCGGCGCCTGGGTTTGAGCCATCTCCACGCCACTCCGCCCGTCCACCGCCAACACGACCTGATAGCCTTTGCGCAGCAGCCGGCGCGAGAGCATGTCGCGATTCATCTCGTTATCTTCGACTAATAATATTTTAGGCATGTTCCTCACTCCTACGGCGCGCCGAGCATTTAGCCGCCAGGTCGCGCACCTGATTCAGCAGTGCTGTGCGCGAGTTGCCGGCTTTGCGGAGAATCGTCTCCACCGAACCATTGAGCCGCCGTCGCTCCTCGGCAGTGAGGTCTTTGGCTGTCAATACCACGATGGGAATCGAGCGCCATTCAGGGTGTTGGCGCACCCGGTCTACGAATTCGAATCCGTCCATTTCGGGCATCATCAGGTCGAGCAAGATCAGGCTCGGTCGCTCCCGCTCCATGCATGCAAGCGCCGCTCGTCCGTTCTCGGCCTCGCTCACCATCCAACCTTCCTTTTCCAAAATAGCGCGCGTTAGCTCGCGGGTGGCGGGGTCGTCCTCAACCATAAGAGCCGGACACGGTGGGTGCGGGCAGGTGTACTTCTTGAGAATGTGGGAGAGGCGCGCACGATCCACCGGCTTGGTAGCGTAGTCGGCGGCGCCCAGGGTAAAGCCCCTTTCGGGGTCGTCCACCATGGTCAGCATGATCACCGGAATGTCGCGCAAGGCGGCGTCGGCCTTGAGCGCCGCGAGCACGCTCCAGCCGTCCATGTCTGGCATCATCACATCCAGCGTGATGGCCACCGGCCGCAAGTGCCGCGCCAGGCGCAGCCCGGCGTCGCCCCCTGCCGCGGTGCGCACGCAAAAGCCTTCCTTGCTGAGAAAACGGTCGAGCAAGTCGCGCTGCACTGGGTCGTCATCAATCACCAACACGCAGCTTTCGGTGGGCGCGAACCGTTCGGTGCCGTCGCCGTCTGGTGAAGCGCCAACGACCTGGGCGCCGGCAATCTCAGCAGCTGCTTCCGGCTTCACTTCGCTGACGACGGCGGGCAGCTTGATGGTGAAAACGCTGCCTTTGCCCGGCAGGCTGTGCACGGTCACGTCGCCTCCCATAATCTGGCAGAATCGGCGCGTGAGAGCCAGCCCCAGACCAGTGCCGCCAAACTTGCGCGTGGTAGAGGGATCGGCCTGGGTGAAGTCTTGGAAGAGCTTGACGATCTGCTCGGGACTCAGGCCGATGCCGGTGTCGGCCACACGAAACACGATCCACTCGCTGCCATCCATGATTTCGCGTCCGGCGTTCAGCGTGATGTTGCCGTCGTGGGTGAACTTGGCGGCGTTAGACAGGAGATTGAACAGACCCTGGCGCACCTTGATCTGGTCGGCGTGCATCGCGCCCAAATCCGGCGCGCACTCGATGTGCAGCGTGTTGGCGTTTTCGTTGACCATCGGCAGGATGGTGGAAGCAACCTCATCAATCATCCTGGCCACGTCGAAGGTCTCCAAAAACATCTCCATCTTACCGGCTTCGATTTTCGATAAATCGAGGATGTTGTTGATAAGCGCCAGCAGGTGCTTGCCAGCGCCGTTGATTTTTCTGAGGTCGGCGCCAAATTCGTCCAGTTTTCGCTCGACGGCCTCCTCCTGCAGCATCTCAGAGTAGCCCAGAATGGCGTTGAGCGGCGTGCGTAGCTCGTGGCTTATGTTGGCCAGGAAGACGCTCTTGGCCCGGTTCGCTTGCTCCAACGATTGCTCGTAGCGTTTGCGTTCGGTGACATCGCGCGCCGCGGCGAACACTCCCTGCAGCTTCCGGTCGCGGTCGTGGAAGGTAGTCGCGTTGTAGGAGACCACGGTCTCCTTGCCGTCCCTGGCGCGGGTCGTGAGCTCGTAGTTGGTCACTTTGCTTTCGCCCAGCACGAGCTTGATAGCGGCCTCGGCCCGCTCCGGGTCGGTGAAGTAGTCCTTGAACGGCGCGCCGATCAACTCGTCCCGCGTGCATCCGGTCAGCGCCTCCATTTGCTTGTTCACGTCGGTGATGATGCCGCGCGGATCGGTGGTGATTAGTGCATCAATGTTCGATTCAATCAGCGAGCGGGTGTAGAATTGCTGATCGCGCACGCGCTGATCGAGCAGCATTCGCTCGGCTTCGACCTGCTTACGTGCGGTGTTATCGGTACCGATTAACAGATACCCGATGATTTCCCCTTGCTCGTCGCGTAGCGCCGTGACCGAGACGATGGCCGGAAAGCGGCTGTCGTCCTTGCGGATGTAAGTCAATTCATAGATGTCCTCGATCCCACGCGAGGCCTTGAAAACCAATGCCTCAAAGCCCGGCGTGATCCGGGTCCCGAGCTCGGCACTCAGGGCTTTGGCGCGCGCGATCACTTCCTGCGGATCGGAAATGTCGGCCGGGGTAATCTTGTTCATCACTTCGGCGGCCGTGTAACCCAGCATGCGCTCGGCGCCCACGTTGAAGATTTGAATCACGCCTTTCTCGTCGGTCGCGATGCTGGAGAAGTTGGCGCTGTTGAAGATCGCGCTCTGCAGCGCCCCGGCTTTGAGCAGTGCTTCTTCCGCCCGCTTGCGCGCGGTGACATCTTCCATTGCCAGCACGAGCAACTCCCCGTGATGGCCGGCCTCAAGCTTGCGGGCGTTGAGCAGCATCACGCGACGCCCTATGATCGGGAAGGTGTGTTCCAGTTCAAAATTATTGAAGACCGAACTCTTTGGGACAATATCTTCAAGGAGGGTTCGCAGGTCGGGGATGTCCCACTGGCCGTTGCCCAATTCGTAAATGAGGCGGTTCTCAGTCTCTTCGAGTGAGACTTGAAAGGTCTGGTAAAAAGCGCGGTTGCCCGATCGCACGCGCAAACTCGTATCCAGAATCAAGAGCGGCTCGCGCACCGTATCCACGATGTTCTGGGCGTAGGTTTCGATGGCCTTCAAGTCCGCCTCGGAGCGCCTCCGTTCCGTCACGTCTTCCATCGCCAGGACCAGCAGCTCGGCGTGACTGCCCGCGCGGAGCTTGCGACCATTGAGCAGCATCACGCGACGACCGATAACCGGGAAGGTATGCTCCAACTCGAAATCGTTGAAGACAGAGCTCGTCGGAATCACGTCCTCGAGAAGCGTCCGCAGGGCGGGGATATCCCACTGGCCGTTGCCCAATTCGTAAATCAGCCGGTTTTCGGTTTCTTCGGAGGAGACCTGAAATGTCTGATAGAAGGCGCTGTTAGCGCTTTGCACACGCAACGTGGTGTCTAGCATCAAGAGCGGCTCGCGCACCGTGTTCACGATGTCTTGCGCATACGTCTCGATGTCTTCAACCAGCTGTGCTCGTTGCATCATGGGCGCTTGTGAAAGTGGTATCATACGCTGCGTCCCGGGTTGATGCAGTTGATACTTTCTTCGCAATCGGGACGGTTTCGAGGGCGCGGCGGTTCGAAGCGCCGGCGGCGAAAAGCGGAAGGCCGATCACGGGCAGCCTTGCGCATAAATTCTGCGTGTGGCAAAAGCAGGGCCATGAATCCGAAGGGTTTCTTCGCGGAACTGAAGCGGCGCAAACGTTTACAAAGTTCAATTTAGATCTGCTGTCACCCGGAAAGGAATCGAATGAAACCGAGTAAGATTATTTGTTTCGTCATCATGTTGAGCGCTGCAGCAACGCAGGCCGATGAAATCCAAATCGTCAGCAACGTCCTCGGACCGGAGGGGCCGTTGTACATTGACGGCAACCTTTACTACGTTGGCTGGGTCTCAAACACGCTGTCGAAGTGGGATGGTAAAACGACTACGGTTTTGAATCACACGGAGGGCTGCGGCCATAACGGGTTGGCGCTCACGAAACAGAAGACATTCCTGGTCGCGTGCACTAATGACCCCGGCGCAATCCTGGAACTCGACATGACAGGGAAACAACTGCGCCGATGGGATGTCGACAGCAATCGCAGGAAGTTTGAGGGAGGAATAAATGATATCGTGGTGACTGCTAATGGCGGCGCGTATGCCACGCTCTTTGGCCCATACGCTGACCCACCGATACCGACCTTCGTCATTGGAAAAATCCTCTATCTTGCGCCCGGCAGTCAGAAATGGGTGGAAGTGGCAAATGACCTCAATTACGCCAACGGAGTAGGCGTCTCGCCAGACCAAAAGACTCTCTACGTCAGCGAAACGGTCGGAAATTGCATCCTGAAGTTCACAATCAACGACGACGGCTCGTTGAGTCATAGATCCAATTTTGCTTTGCTCAACCTTCTCACCAGGAACAAGAACGAATCCTGGTGGATTGGACCTGATAGCATGAAGATCGACCGCAAAGGTAATATCTATGTGGCCCAATGGTTCGGCGGAAAGGTTTTGAAGATTTCTCCGGACGGGAAGCTGCTCCACGTCTTTGAAATTGCCGCCGGTGATGGCACGACCAACGTCGCCTTCGGCAAAGATGAAAAGGAACTGTACGTGACGGTGGTGAAGGACCCACATGACTCGAAGGCGAAGGGCAGCATCGTGAAGATCAAGAATGTTGAGTAGGGTCCGCCAACCAGGCATGTCGTTGTGAACTTCCAAAACTTCTTCGCTGAGCTGAAGCGGCGTAATGTTTACAAGGTTGCCGTTGCCTACATCGTCGCCGGCTGGGCGATTTCCCAAGGCATCGCCCAAGTATTCCCGGTGTTTGACGTTCCGAATTGGACCATCCGGCTGATCGTTCTCCTCGTCATTCTCGGTTTGCCCATCGCGCTCGTGCTGGCGTGGATGTTTGAAATCACACCGGAAGGATTGAAGCGAACCGAACACCTCGCTCCTGATTATGGGCCAAGTAAATCTCGCGCCTGGATCTACATCGTTATCGTGGGCGCGCTGGTATCGATCGGATTGTTTTTTCTTGGTCGCTACACCGCTGGAAATGCGACGGCTCGACCAGGCGAAAGCAGCGCCATCCCGGAAAAGTCCATCGCGGTGCTTCCGTTGCTTAACGAGAGCGGTAATCCGGCGGACGAATATTTCTCGGATGGATTATCCGAGGAATTGATCGTCGCGCTGGCGCAAACCAGCGGCCTGAAGGTCATTGGTCGCAGTTCTTCATTCCGCTTCAAAAACAAAAAGGAGGAACCGAGATCGATCGGTCAGAAGCTCGGGGTCAGCACCCTGCTGGAGGGCACAGTGCGCAAACAAGGTGATCGCGTCCGCATTGTCGCCGAACTGGTGAGAGCGCGCGACGGGACCGCACTTTGGACACGAACGTTTGAGCGTGACCTCAAGGATATTTTCGCCGTGCAGCAGGAAATTGCCGGCGCGGTCGCAGAATCACTTCAGGTGACGTTGCTCGGCACCGACAACCAATTGGCGCAAAGCGCCACCGCGAACGTGGAAGCGCACAACGCTTATCTGCAGGGGCATTTCCTTTTCCGCCGCAGCAACATCGAAGATTTTCGCAAAGCGATCACCTACTTCGATCACGCCACCGAGCTCGATCCGAATTATGCTGCAGTCTACGCCGAGCGCGCCGAAGCGTGGACGTTGCTGGGAGACCTGACCGGTCAGCGTCCGACCGCGTATCCCAAAGCGCGCAGCGACGCGGAGAAGGCGGTCGCCCTCGCGCCTGCGCTGGCCGAAGCGCATGCGGCCCTCGGGTGGGTGCAATGTTTTACGGAATGGAACTTTGCCGAAGGGTTGCCTCAACTTCAGAAGGCGAAAACGCTTGCGCCGGCCAATCCGACCGCGAACGATTTGTTAGCGCGAATCGTGGTTTATCTCGGGCGCGTGGATGAGGCCGAGCGCCAGGCGCGGCAGGCAGTGGAACTCGACCCATTATCTGCGGCGACGCAGTTCAATCTCGGTCGCGTCCTTTTCTATGCCGGAAAACTGGATGAAGCAGACGCGTGCGGGCGCAAAGTGGCAGAAATACAGCCGACTGCCTTTTCGAGTCACCGGTGGCAGGTGCTGGTCGCGGTACAGCGAAATGACGGCGAAGGCGCTTTGCGCGAAGCAGAACTGGAGCCGGACGTGGCGTTTCGACGTTTCGAGCATACGCTCGCTCACTACATACGTGGAGAGCGGGAGGCGGCGGACGCGAGCCTGGCGGAGCTGATCGCCAAGGATAAGGATCGCCTGGCTTATCAGATTGCCCAGGCTTATGCCTTGCGCGGTGAAAGAGATAAAGCTTTTGAGTGGCTGCAAATCTCCTTCGACAATCATGATGGTGGAACGTTAAGTCTGCTGGTCGATCCGATGTTGCGCGGTTTGCGCGACGATCCTCGCTATCACGCCTTGCTCGCGAAACTCGGCTTGCCGACAGCTAATGAGCGATAAGGCCTCCTTTTCTCCGAGCTGAAGCGGCGCAACGTTTGCAAGGGAGCGGACGCGCTGAAAGAGGAATGCCTTGAATCGAAATAGGCTCGTTAAATTGCGAGTCTTGAGATAGGACAAAGTTCCATGCCGTCCGAGCAATCGTCAGAAGTGAAGTTCGAGATCGGGCATGTCTTGTTCATCGACATCGTCGGTTACTCCAAGTTGCTGATCAACGAACAGGGCGAGCAGATTCAAAAGTTAAAAGAGATTGTTCGCGGAACGGAGCAGTTCCGTCTCGCCGAAGCGGAAGGCAAGTTACTCCGACTACCCACGGGCGATGGTGGCGCGCTTGTTTTCCGCAATAGCCCCGAAGCGCCGGTGCTCTGCGCCTTGGAGATTACCAAGGAGTTGCAAAAAGATACCGGGTCAAAACAAAAGCCTCAATTGAGGCTGCGAATGGGAATCCACAGTGGCCCGGTAAATGAAGTTACCGACTTGAATGAACAAGCGAACATCGCGGGTGCGGGCATTAACATCGCGCAGCGAGTGATGGATTGCGGAGATGCCGGACATATTCTTCTCTCGAGGCACGTGGCAGACGATCTCAAGCATTACGCTCGCTGGCGGCCGTATCTGCATGAGATTGGCGAATGCAAGGTCAAACACGGCGAAATCATTTCGCTGGTCAATTTCTACACGGAGGAGCTGGGTAACCCGCAGCGACCCCAAAACATCAGGGGCGCTGCGCCAGCCGAATCCGTTGCGGTGCTGCCGTTCGTCAACATGAGCGCAGACAAACACGACGAATATTTGAGCGACGGGATGACCGAGGAACTAATTAACGCGCTGGCCAGGGTACCAGGGCTGCGCGTGCCGGGACGGACATCTTGTTTCGCTTTCAAGGGCAAAACCGAAGCCGATATTTTCCGGAAAGTCGGTGATAAGCTGCATGTCGATACAGTGTTGGAAGGAAGCGTTCGCAAAGCCGGGGAGAAGCTGCGCGTCACCGCTCAACTCATCAACGTAAGTGACGGTTATCATCTCTGGTCGGAAGATTACGACGGCGACGTAAGAGATATTTTTACCTTTCAGAGCAACGTGGCCCAGCGCGTTGTCGAAGCCCTCCAAATCAAGTTAGGTGTCGAAGCGGTGCGCGCTTTGACGAAAAAGCCGACCGAGAACCCGGAGGCTCATCGCCTCTATTTGCTGGGACGCTATGAATTTGGCAAATACGGCGAAGCCGGCTGGACCAGCTCGATCCGCTACTACGAGAAGGCGCTGAAGCTCGATCCTAACTATGCTCTGGCCTATTGCGGCCTCGCCGACACCTACGCCTACATGGGAGGAGTAGTGATGCCGAGCAAAGAAGCGGTGGTTAAAGAAAAGGAATTCGCACAACGGGCGCTTGAGCTCGAACCGCAGCTGGCGGAAGCGCATCTTTCCCTCGCCTGCGCACTCGCCGGCGGTTTTGATTGGCGGAACGCCCAGGTTGAATTCGACCGCGCCATCGAACTAAATCCTAATCTGGCCTGGGCTTATGAAATATATGGGTGGTTTCTGGGCGGGCTTGGTCGTTTGGACGAGGCGATTGCGAAAGACGAAAAAGCGATCGAACTCGATCCGCTGAATTCGTTCTTCCAATTTGCTCTAGCTTACTCCCTCTATCACGCACGCCGCTATGATGATGCCATGGTCCAAATCAGAAGGACGCTCGATCTGGATCCCGCTTCAACGGTCGCTCATCACTTGTTAGGCTGCTGCCTCCTGTGGAAAGGCGACACGGCGGGCGCAATCGCGGAATTTCAACGAAGTAGAATAATGGTGACCGGTGCATGGTATCAGGGACTCCTCGGCTACGCGTATGCGATTTCTGGAGATCGATCGAAAGCCGAGCAGATCCTGCGCGAACTCGAACAAATGGCAAAACGGCAATACGTCAGTACGACCGCGTTCGCTGACATCTATCTAGGGCTTGGCGAAAAGGAGAAAGCGTTGGATTGGCTGGACAAATCTTATCAGGACCAGGAGAGCGCCTGTTGGTATCTAAAGGTTGATCCGATTTACGACAGTGTGCGCAGCGAACCGCGCTTCCAGGCGCTGCTGAAAAAGGTTGGATTAGATTAGCACCACCCGAGCGTATGGCAGAGGAAGAAAAGACAAAGCTGCGCCTGGAGATCGCGCATGTCCTCTTCATGGACATCGTCGACTATTCCAAGCTACTAACCGACGAACAATCGGAAGCGCTTCATGAGTTGAACCAGATTGTGCACAACACCGAAGTGGTCCGCGAGGCCGAGACTGCGCGAACACTTACGATTTTGCCGACCGGCGATGGCATGGCGCTGGTTTTCACCGGTTCGGTGGAAGAGCCGGTCGAATGCGCCTTGGAGATTAGCCAGGCCTTGCGCGCGCAGCCAAGCCTGCCGGTGAGGATGGGAATCCACAGCGGCCCGATCCATCATGTGAAGGATGCAAACGAGCGCGAAAACATTGCCGGCGTAGGCATCAACATCGCGCAGCGGGTGATGGATTGCGGGGATGCTGGCCATATTCTCGTGAGTAAACGCGTCGCCGACGATCTGGCACAACAGCGTCGTTGGCAGCCGTATCTTCACGAACTCGGGGACGTGGAAGTGAAACACGGCGTTGTTGTCTCGTTAGTTAATCTTTATGCCGAGACAATTGGCAATCCCAACCCGCCGACGCGACTCGGGAAAGCGCGCGGCAGCATCCCCGGCTCCCGAGCTGGGACGCGCAAAGGACTTTCTCCATTCGCGCGCGCGATCTTTATTATCATCGGGTTAGTCATCGCACTCATCTTTGTGCTTGCCATCGTGTCAGTGATTTTCGCGCCCGCGATCATGCGCACGCTCGACAAACGCGTGTCAGCGGCGCTGCCTCAACCGAGCGCCACTGCCCCCCCATCGTTGGCCGATACCATCAAGAGCGCAGTTGCCAAGAAAATCACCGATGAGTTGCAGCGCGAAATTTCTGGTAAGAAGGACGCATCGGTCGAGCCACCCCGTACCGGTTCGGCGATCCCGGAGAAAAGCATCGCTATTCTGCCGTTCGACAATCTTAGCCGCGACCCGGACAACGCTTACTTTTGCGAAGGCGTGCAGGACGAGATTCTCACTCGTCTGGCAAAGGTATCAGACTTGAAAGTCGTTTCGCGTACATCGACGCAGCGTTTCAAAAGCTCTCCAGATAATCTGCCACAGATCGCGAAGCAGTTGGGTGTGATGCACGTCCTCGAAGGCAGCGTGCAGAAGTCTAACGATCAAGTGCGCGTGAATGTGCAGCTGATCAACGCGCTGACCGACGCGCATCTTTGGGCTGAAACCTTCGATCGAAAACTGACTGATATCTTTGCTGTCGAGAGCGAGATCGCGAAAAGCGTGGCGGAAAACTTGAAGGCGCGATTGAATAGTAGCGCCAATGAAGTGCTGGCTTCGCGTCCGACCGATGATCCCGAGGCGCATGAACTTTATCTGAAGGGTCGCTACTTTTGGAACCGGCGCAGCGGCGTCAATCTGCAGAAAGCAGCGAATTATTTCCAGGAGGCGATCGCCAAAGACCCGAATTATGCCCTGGCCTATGCGGGACTGGCTGATTGCCATGTTCTCTTGCCGGCTTATGCGGGGCTCGGAAGTTATCCGAGGGATGAGTTACCCAAAGCGTTGGCGGCGGCGCGCAAAGCAGTCGAGCTCGATGGCGCGCTGGCCGAGGCCCACACTTCTCTGGCGCGAGTGCTGGCCTCCACTCTGCAACTCCCCGCCGCGGAGGCCGAATTCAAGCGGGCACTCGAACTTAATGATGAATATGCCACAGCGCATCAATGGTTCGGTGAATGCCTGCAGAGCCAGGGGAAGCTGCAAGAGGCTTTGGCGGAGCTGGAGCGCGCGAGAGAGCTGGATCCGCTCTCGCTCGTAATTAATTCACTCGTCGGATTCGCGCTCGATACGGTCGGAAAAAGCGACGAGGCGATCGCCCACCTGCACAAAACGATCGAGATGGACCCGAACTTTTTCAATTCGCACGACTTGTTAGGGAACGTTCTCGAGCATAATGGCCGGCTCCGGGAAGCAATTGTCGAGTACGAGAAATCTCATTCCCTCGGTGCAGACCCTATTTCCGACGCCAACCTCGCACGTGCCTACTATCTCGTCGGTCGGAAAGCTGAGGCGCAGCAGCTGTGGGATAAGCTGAAAGCTTTGTCCGAAGAACAATACGTGCCGGCTTATTCGCTGGCTTTGGTTCAATTAGGATTTGGCGACAAGGACGGAGCCCTCCGCTCGCTCGAGAAGAGCTATGAGGATCACGCACCCTTCGACTCCGTGGACTTGGGCTGGATCCTGGTTGATCATCGCCTCGACCCGCTCCGCAGCGATCAGCGTTTCAAGAACCTAATCACGCGCATCTTCTCTGGCGAACCGCGATGAAGACGCGCGAGCGGGAGCCGCGCGGGTAGGCGGTAACGCAGCTAGCGCAGCTGGCATTAGGGCGGGAGCACGAATGACCAAGAGTTAGGATGCAAACTTCGATGATTTTAGGTATTCCTCGGCGTTTGAAGCGAAGCCCCACGACGTAGAATGAAGATCGACAACTTCTTCGCCGAGCTGAAGCGGCGCAATGTTTACAAGTTGACCTTCGCGTGCGCAGGCCGCTGATTCGACTCGTTAAATTGCGCACTCGGTGTAGAAAGAAATCTCGTGCCATCTGAGTCCTCGCCCGACCTGAAATTTGAGATCGGCCATGTCCTGTTCATCGACATCGTCGGTTACTCGAAGTTGCTCATTAACGAACAGAGTGAACAGATTCAAAAGTTGAAGCAGATTGTTCGCGGCACTGAAGAAGTCCGGAAAGCTGAGGCCGAGGGAAAGCTGTTACGCTTGCCGACTGGCGATGGCGGCGCACTCGTGTTTCGAAACAGTCCGGAAGCTCCTGTTCTGTGTGCGATGGAGATTAGTCGGGAACTGAAGAAGCATCCCGAGCTTCGTGTACGGATGGGGATTCACAGCGGCCCGGTTAACGAAGTTGTCGATCTTAACGAGCAAGCGAACATCGCCGGCGCTGGTATCAATATCGCGCAACGGGTGATGGATTGCGGCGATGCCGGTCACATTCTTTTGTCGAAACGTTTGGCCGATGACTTAGCGGAGTACCGACAGTGGCGGCCTCACCTGCATGATCTCGGCGAATGTGAGGTCAAGCGCGGGCTCAGGCTGCACCCAGTTAATCTCTACAAGGATGGTCTCGGAAATCCACATCTGCCCGAGAAACTAAAGCGAGGGAAGCGGTGGAAGCAGGCTCCTGCTGCGGTTCGACCAAGCATCGCGCTGCGTTGGCCAAAGTTGCTAATTGCAGTTGCTTTAGTGGTGGCGGCCTTCGCATTGATGATCAGTTCTTTTATCTTTCTTCATCGAGCGCTACCGACAACGAGAGCACTTGCTCCCGCGGCAAATGTTGCTGGTGCGCTGGCTGGGATTCCCGAAAAGAGCATCGCGGTTCTTCCCTTCGAGAATTTAAGTAGCGAGAAAGAGAATACCTACTTCGCCGATGGTATCCAGGACGAAATTCTGACGCTCTTATCGAAGATCGCCGATCTTAAGGTGATCTCGCGCACTTCCACGCAGCATTACAAAAGCGCGCCGGAAAACCTCCGGGAGATAGCCAGACAACTTGGTGTCGCCCATATTCTCGAAGGCAGCGTCCAGAAGGACGGCAACACGGTACGCGTGAATGTGCAGTTGATCAAAGCCGCCAATGATTCTCATCTTTGGGGCGACACATTTGACCGAAAACTGACCGACATTTTTTCAGTCGAGAGCGAGGTCGCCAAAGCCGTTGCCGACCAGTTGCGAGCAAAACTCACGGGCCAGGAAGAGCAAGTCATCGCTGCCAAACCAACAGATAATCCTGAAGCTTATGATGCTTATCTGCGCGGCCTGGCTTATACGCTCAAAACTGGCAACAACCCCGCGAATGCTCTTGCCGCACAGAAATATCTTAGAGAAGCGGTACGGTTAGATCCGAAATTCGTGCTTGCTTGGGCGCTGCTGTCAATCGTTGATGCGCGCGGCTACCTCGTAGGGAATCTTCAACCAACGGTCGCCCTCCGCGAAGAGGCGCGACAGGCGGCCGAGACCGCCTTTACTCTTCAGCCCAATCTCGGCGAAGCCATCTTGGCCAAGGGCTATTACCATTACGCTTGTCTAAAGGATTACGATGCCGCGCTGCGTTACTTTGAGCAGGCACGTCAGTTCCTGCCGAATAGCAGCCAGATTCCTGAATCCCTAGCCTATGTTACGCGGAGGCGAGGTGAATGGGGCCGGAGCGAGTCCTATTTTAAGGAAGCCGAGCGGCTTGACCCGCGCAACGTTCGGCTGCTTACTAACCACGCGTTTTCGTATTCCGTGCTTCGTCGTTTCCCAGAAGCGCTGCGAAAGTTTGATCAGGTCCTCGACATCACGCCGGACGACGTGGATACGCTCGCGTTCAAGGCGGCTATCGCACAAGCCGAGGGTGATCTGCCGCGTGCTGCTGCGCTCCTCGCGCCGCTAGGTCCCAATGCCGACCATACCAGTGCGTTGGAAACACAAATTTACCAGGCGATCCTGGAGCGTCACACTGCACAAATCATTTCTCGGTTAAAGGAAATACTAGCCACGCCTGATCCAGCGTTGGGTTATCACAATGGCGGATTTCAGTTTTGGCTAGGTTGGGCTCAAGATGTAGCTGGCGATCATGCCGCCGCCCAGGAAAGTTGGCGCCAAGCGCGCAGCGAACTGGAATCTTTCCTCAAGGAGCAGCCGGAAAATTATGATCTCATTGGAGATCTCGCGTTGACCAATATGGGCCTTGGCGACAAAGCGGCGGCTCTGGCTCTGTCGGAACGGGGGATAGCCGTGCTGCCGATTGAGAAAGACGTGGTAACCGGTGCGGCTCCGATCGAGACGCTCGCTCGGGTTGCGGCGCAGACGGGAGAGCCAGACCGCGCCATTGTCGCTTTACAGCAAGTGCTCTCGATACCGGGCACGGGCGCACTGGACAAATACCTGCCGCTCACTCCTGCGCTGCTCCAACTCGATCCGATGTTCGATCCGCTCCGGAATGACCCGCGCTTCCAAAAACTCTGCGCACAAAAACCCAAGTGAAGATCGACAACTTCTTCGCCGAGCTGAAGCGGCGCAATGTTTACAAGGTTGGGGTCGCGTACGCGGTCGCCGGTTGGGCGCTTGCCCAGGGCTTCGCGCAAGTTTTTCCGGTGTTCGACATTCCGAACTGGGTAATCCGATTGATTGTCCTGCTTATTATCATCGGGTTGCCGATTGCGCTCGTTCTGGCGTGGATGTTCGAGATCACGCCGCAGGGAATCAAGCGAACCGAAGCCGCCGATGCCATGCCCGTGTCGGCGAAACCAAGAAAATACATTTGGATTTACGTCGTCGTCATCGGCGCTGCGATCTCGATCGGATTGTTCTTCCTCGGACGCTACACCGCTGGAAGCCGAGCAACGCCCACCGGTGGCATTTCGAATAAATCGATCGCCGTTCTGCCGTTCGACAACCTCAGTCGCGATCCCGACAACGCTTACTTTTGCGAAGGCGTGCAGGATGAAATCCTCACGCGATTGGCAAAGGTCGCCGATCTCAAAGTGATCTCGCGCACATCGACGCAACATTTCAAAAGCGCACCGGACAATCTTCCCGAAATCGCGAAGCAACTTGGCGTAGCCCACATCTTGGAGGGAAGCGTACAGAAGGCCAGCGATCAGGTGCGGGTCAATGTGCAGCTGATCAACGCCATGACCGACGCCCACCTCTGGGCAGACACTTACGATCGAAAGCTGACCGACATCTTCGTGGTCGAAACCGACATCGCGAAAATGGTTGCCGATACCTTGCAGGCAAAACTCAGCGGTTCAGAAAAAAGTTCGATGGCGAAAACTCCGACGGTGAATCCGGAAGCTTACGAGCTTTATCTCAAAGGCCGATTCTTTTGGAACAAGCGGACCGGCGACGATCTGCGCAAATCAATCGAGTATCTCAAGCAAGCGATCGCCAAAGACCCCGGCTACGCGCTGGCCTATGCTGCTCTAGCCGATTCATATGCCCTGCTCCGTTTTTACGGCGGAGCTTCCCCGGCCGAATCAGTGGTGCCAGCAGAAGCTGCGGCGAAGAAAGCGCTGGAACTGGACGATTCGTTAGCTGAGGCACATGCTTCGCTTGGTCTCATTGCCACCGAGGAGCTCGAGGTCAACCGCGGGGTGAACGAGCTGGAGCGCGCGATTCAGTTAAATCCGAATTACGCCACCGCCCATCACTGGCTCGGCCTTGCTCTCGCGACGCTGCGGCAATCTGATCGATCTGTTGGAGAACTAAAGCGCGCGCTCGAGCTCGATCCGCTCTCCATGATCATCAATGCCGACCTAAGCATCATCTATCTCTATGCCCGTCGCTACGACGCCGCCGAAGCACAGGCGCGCAAGACCTTGGAAATCGATTCGCGCTCATTTGTCGCGCACTACTATCTCGGCGCAGCGCTGCAA
>DATEZD010000103.1:0-3894 GCA_035255865.1 Candidatus Udaeobacter sp. | reverse complement strand
CTATTCGGCATTCGGTTATCAAGGGCAGAAATGTTCAGCGCTCTCGCGTCTGATTCTTTTGGAAGAAAATTACGACCGCGTGATGGAGCGTTTGATCCCGGCCGCAGCGAGTCTGCGCGTCGGCAATCCTGAAGAACCGGGAATCATGGTCGGTCCCGTGGTCGATGAAGCCGCTTACCGGCGCATACTGGAATACATCGAGATCGGTAAAAAGGAGGCGACCCTAGCCTATCAGGCAAAGGAGGTCCCGCCGCAGGGTTATTTCATCCCACCCACGATTTTCACTGACGTAAAACCAAACATGCGCATCGCACGCGAAGAAATTTTCGGCCCGGTGCTAAGCGTTTTCAAAGTCCGCGATCTCGACGAAGCGCTCGAAGTTGCGAATGGAACCGATTACGCGTTGACCGGCGGATTTTTCTCGCGCAGCCCGGCTAATATCGAGCGCGTTAAAGCGCAACTGGAGGCGGGAAACGTCTATATCAATCGCTCATGCACGGGCGCGATTGTCGGACGCCATCCCTTTGGCGGGTTCAAAATGAGCGGCAGCGGCACCAAGGCCGGTGGGAAAGATTATCTCCTGCACTTCCTCGTCCCGCGCGTCGTCACCGAAAACACCAGTCGGCTCGGCCTTGTTCCGGAAGAGACGCCAGAATATCGCGACGAATTCCTCTAGCCGAAACAGCAATAAACGCGTCGCAGTTGCGGGTGCAGAGAACTAACTACTGCGGGCGGCCTTTGCTCAACAATTTCACAACGGTGACGACCATGTAGAGCACTGGCCACGCCGAGGTCAGGACAATCAGAGCAAACACTGCCATCTCCTTCGCCCGTTCCCGCGCCGCTTCGATCCGGTATTCGCGTCCTAAATTGTAGAAATTCCGGTAGCGCGATCGATCCTCTCCATCGTAAGGCCAGAAATTCCCGCCATGCCATTGACCGAAACCGGAATGGAAAAAATAGTCCGTCGGCGGGAATTGCCCCTTCCCGCCAATGGAAGGACTCCTCGGTTTCATAGCCTCTGACCCAACACTCCAGTGGGAACTGCCAACTATCATACCACGTTAAAAAAAGGAATCAGCCGAAAAAAATAGCTTTCCGATCCCACGAAAGCAGCGAAACACTCAAAAGGTGGAAATTAAAACGGCATCTTATCGGGCTGGAAAGCTGTTGGTGAAACTGCTCTTTGCCTGCGTCGCACGTACTCGTGTGCTCGGACGCGAGAATGCAAATCGGGACGGCGGATTCTTGCTGGCGTCGAATCATATCAGTCATTTCGATCCGTTTCTCATATCCCTGACGGTGCGGCGAAAGATCGATTGGATGACGATGGCGGAATTCTTTCGCTTCCCGCTGGGATTTCTTTTGCGAGCCATCGATGCATTCCCGGCCGAGCGGGATCGCGCTGACCTCAAAACGATTCGCACTGCAATCGAGCGGCTGAAAGCGGGGCGCATCGTGGGCCTATTTCCCGAGGGCGGGATTCGTGATGGCGCCAACTCACTGCTGGAGGGCGCGCCGCTCCGGCCTGGTGCATCGACGCTTGCGCAGATCGCTGGCGTTCCGGTCTTGCCGTGCGTGATCCTGGGCACCGATCGTCTCTATTCAAAAAGACAGTGGCTGCCATTTCGGCGCACGCCGATCTGGATCGCTTTCGGCAATCCGATCTCACATTTTCCAGAGTTGCAAAAATCGCACGCGCTCGAGCGGATCGAATCCGAATTGGCGGCCGCATTCAAAAATCTGTATGCGGAATTACGCGAAAAATTTCGGCTTACGTCTGATGATATGCCGCATCCGCCGCGTGAACGAGCGAATTGTAGGGCGGGCGCTTCGCCTGCCCCGCCCAGAACCGACAACCGAAGCGGTTGCCCTACAATTTCCAGCACTCGGTTGCAGCGTCTTGCTTCAGGCACGATCGATTCACTTATCTGTGGATCGCTTAATTTGCTTCATACTCGGCATCGACTGAATGGTCGCGGCCGCGAGGAGATGGCGCGTTACGTAGCGGAATGCGAGCGGCTGACCCCGCAGGAATATTACGCCGCGCCGTACGAACCGAATCTCGCGAAGACGCTTGTAAACGGACACGCGACCATGGCGTGGAACAGCCCGATTACGACACATTTTGCAGCAAACAACATCGCTCGCGCGGAGTTCTTCCAGTCCCGCGG
This sequence comes from Candidatus Udaeobacter sp., assembly GCA_035255865.1. Classification (GTDB taxonomy): domain Bacteria; phylum Verrucomicrobiota; class Verrucomicrobiia; order Chthoniobacterales; family UBA10450; genus Udaeobacter. Next base: position 1,720 of record DATEZD010000103.1, on the reverse strand, counting down.
TGGCGGGATCCGCGCGCCCACGGTGTTGCTACTGCATGCGCTCATGTCTACCAGTTGCGACGGCCATCGCCGTTGGGCAGAGCGCTTCAACGAACTTGGCTGGAACGCTTGTTTCCTTCACCTCCCCTATCACTTTTCGCGGGTCCCACGCGGCTATTGGAATGGCGAACTTGCGATCACCTGCGATCTCATTCGCAATGCAGAAGGCTTGCGCCAGGGCGTAATCGAATTGCGCCAGTTGATGGGTGCATTGAGGGAACGCGGCTGCCGCGAATTCGCCGTGCTCGCCACCAGCTACGGCGGTTGGATCGGCGCGTTACTGACGCTGGTCGAGAGCGATTTCCGCTTTGTGGCATTAATGTCGCCGATCGTAAACGTCGAGCATGCTATCTGGCAAAGCCCGGCTGCGCGGCGTATTCGGCGCGAGCTGGTCCACGCCAATATCGAGCCGGCTCTCGTTGCCCGGCATTTTCATCTGAGCTCACCGTTGCACACCCAACCGCTCTGTGATCCAGCTTGCGTTCTATTTGTCACGGGGGAATTCGATTCGATCGTGCCAGCTAGCGAGATCGAAGCGATTCAGCAGAAATGGCGCGGCTCAGAACTGTTGCGAGTGCAACAGGGACACTTCGGCCATCGCATGATGCGCGAAACAATCGCGCGACTGCAGCAGCGCGGCGATCTGTAAGCGCACCGTCCGCGTCGCGGCAGGCCTCATATCACTAACACCTGGCTTTAGCCAGGTGCTTTAAGCGAAGTGAGCTGATAAAAGCCGTTTAAACGGCTTCAGGGAGGGGCTTGGCGACGGCACCGCGCTAAAGCACGGTGTTAATGTGAGTCACGCGATTCCAAGAAATTCCAAGCTTGGTCCGAGACCGCTGAATGCGGCTTCTGCCAGCACATTGTGTCCCTCGACCGACGCGTGCCAACCATCAATTGGATGGAGTAATTCCGCGCGGCTGAGGTCCGCTGTCGCCAACGCATCGGAATATCGCAACTGGATGTTTCCACTGAGCTCGCGCTGAAACTGCTCCACCATCGTGCGCAATTCTTCGTTCACCATTGCAGCAAGCCGAATCAAATTGCTCCGGTAGTCCGGATGGAAAGAGACGAGATATTTGTAGGTTGTTTCCAGATGCGGATAGAGACGCGTGTCCGACTCGCGCAGCCGCTCGGCTTCCTCGCGACCTTTGAAGTACAATTCGAAATTGATCAGACCGTAAACGATAACCGACACGCGACGGTTCTCGCTGCCCGCGCGATTAAGCATGCGGCGCAAGTGGCACGCATAACTCTGCCGAAACTCCTTGCTCAGCCTGTGGAGACGGCGCTCCGGCGCGTGTAGTTCATGCGGCGGGCATCGCCACGCCCAATCGACATTGTTGTGCCCGATCGAAATCAAAATCAGATCGGGAAACCGCTGCGCTCGCAGGAGCTGATTAATTTGTCCGGAAAAATTGCGCGTCCCGAGGATGCGGCGAAAAAAGCTTTGCCTGGTTCGGTGATGATCGACCAGCGCACCAACCCCGGCGCATTCGATGGCCACAAAAGGTGTGATCGCCTCCAGCCTTTTCGAAATGCTGCAGATGCCGGGAGAAACATCGAAGTGAAGAAACCAGTTCGTCCCGCGGCAAGTGTGTGCGCGCCAGAACGTGCTCCAAGGCGATGAGATGTAAATGCCCATGCAGACACTGTCGCCGAGCATGGCAACGTACGGCAG
>DATEZD010000102.1:0-2349 GCA_035255865.1 Candidatus Udaeobacter sp. | reverse complement strand
AACCACTGCAATCGGCGCGCCAAGGCCACTCACAGTCGAGTAGGTCTTGAAGAATGTTCCGCCGATCTTCAACGTGTCGGTCGGAAATAAATCGTATCGACTCGGATCATGGTCCGCGTCGACGGGCTTGGGAGATACGAGAGTATAACGACCTTTATCCGTCACGACAGTGACGGGATGCCGCCACGGCTCAATACCTGTTCGGTCGACATCCTGGACGACACGCGCTACAGCGAAGTTGTAGATACTTCGCGCTGATCCGTTTTTTGGCTGCCGTTCCAATACGCCCTCGGAAATCTTAACAGCCAGCAGGTCATGGCCCAAAGCCGGCAAGGCCTGTTCATGTTCTGCTGCCGCAAGATATTTTGTGGCAGAATCAAGCGGCTCTTCCACCCGTAGCCCCGTGGATAGACGCGCCGGTATTGTTTTTACCGTCGCCAGATGAGAGGCGCATCCGCACCACTGGAACAAAAGGAGAGCGAAGCCACACCTGGCCGCAACCCGCCACCTGTTTTGGAAACCTGATGGCACGGGTTTGGTTTTGCCTTTCACACGCCCAGTCTGTGAAATTCTTGACGGGCAGCTTCGCTAAAGGTTTGCAACACATCTATCGCGCCGCGGTTCACCATGTCTTCCAATTCCGGCAAAGTCTTATTAGGCGAGCGATAGGTGTTAACAATCATGCGAGCAACTTCGTCCGCACTTTCAATCGTCTTTGTCGGTGAGAGAACACGCATCTCGCTTATCATGGCGTAGAGTCCGACCAGCTTGGAGACGTCAGATATCTCGTGGACAAGGGCATCCGCATATAACTTTGCGGCTTCTTTAATAAAGGCTTTGTACAATTCTTCACGCCGGCTTAGTTTGTGAGTGAATTCCTGAATTCTGGCTTGAGTTCGCTGGGTAAGCCATGTGGCCGCGAACGATGTCACCCCGCCAATGGTCGCGCCGGCCAGGGCGGCAACAGCCGAAATAGTTGCTGAGTCCATGATGGTCTTTGGTCCTGGTTAGGTATTCATTTCAGTTTTTATTGCCCGCTCGGGCCAGATGTATTGGAAAACAAATCCGGTAACGATGAGACCGAAGAGGATTCCGACGACGCGATCGCGGACGTTATCGAGATCTGTATCGGGCGCGTATCCTTGAAAAACGCTGTAGAAGAAAGCGAACGCGATTTGTAGCCCGGCATAACTGATCCGTTCGCTTCCGGTCGCAACCCAGCCAGCGATGGCAGAAGCACAGGCGACCACCACAACAAGTGACGCGATCGTTTCCATGTGTGGCATCAGGAACACGATCGTGAAAAGCGCGAGCGCGCCGCCGATCACGCAACCGACGATTCGTAGCGTTCCTTTATAGAGCGTTGCCTCGGTGCTCTCCAGAGCGATGAAGGTGCAGGTGATGAATGCGGTGTGGATTCCCGTCCAATCGATCGCCTCATAAATGATGTAACAAAACACGGCGGCAAACGTGACCTTTAGCGCGAATTGTACATGCGCGGGATTAGTGAATGCATCTGGCACAAATAAACTTTTCGGCTTCGGCCGATGTTGAACTGCTTCACCGGAATCCGGCAAGAACAGGAGCGTCAGCACAACTATGACCGCGACGCCGTAGGCCAGGGCTACCCACACCCAAAGAGCTGCACGGACCACCAGTTCGGGTGAGGGAATCAGTTCGCCGATGGATTGCGAGTAAGCGACAACAAAGCCAATGACGAATCCGAGTGGTCCGATTACCAACGCGCGCGACAACCACATTCCAAGAAAAAGCGCGATCGCCATTCCGGGAATGCGCAACTCGGGGTGACCATAGGTAAACTTGTAAAGCAGAAGCGTGCCTCCAATTGCGATGGTCGCGCCGATGAGCCCGCCGGCTCCGGTGAGGGTGGTGAGAAGCTTGTTCTTCTTCGAAACGAAGAAAACCATGTAAGCGCTGAGCGCGAGCTCCGGCACTTGCAGCGCCATCGAAATGATCACGCACAACGCCACACCACCGATGATAATGGCTGTGCGTATCTCGCGCGCGCGTGTCGGTGCCAACTCGCGCCCTAGCCAGCCAAGCCAATCGGAATCGATCGGTCGCGCTTCGAGCAATGTCGCGCTCATGGAATTATTTTGGCGGCGGACCTTTGATGATTGCGACCGCGGACGCTCCCATTCGGAAAAGATCGACATCCGGATTTTCGACTTCGATGCGAACGGGGAATCGTTGCGCGACGCGCACCCAGTTCAGTTCCCGCTTCACGTACGGAACTCCCGATGGCGGCAGATCGATTTCGCCTTCGGGCTTCACTGCCCATCCGATTCCCTGCACTTTTCCACGGAAGCGTTGGTTAGGCGCGGACGA
>DATEZD010000101.1:0-17502 GCA_035255865.1 Candidatus Udaeobacter sp. | reverse complement strand
GCATTTGGCCTGCAGGGTGACGTGCTGATTTGCCTAACGACTTCCGGTAAATCGAGAAATGTCGAGCGCGCGCTGGAAGAAGCGAAAGCCCACAAGCTGAAAACGATTGCCTTCCTCGGTCGCGACGGCGGTTCAACCATTGGCATAGCCGATGTCGATCTTTTGGTTCGCAGTGAATCCACTGCCAGAATTCAGGAAGCGCACCAGCTTCTACTTCATGTGCTATGCGAGACGATTGAATCCCGGCTCCAGAAGCTGTAGCCGCTTCGCTGTGCGAAGCGCGGCACTGATGGCATAAACACGCGGCGATTATCGTCGCCCACAGGGCGACGGCTACAGGGCTTACTCCGATTTTTTCAGCAATCGTTCGCGTTCGCGATTCAATTGCCGGCGCTCGCTCGCGGTTAAACTTCCAATCCCAAACTTGGAAATTTTATCGAGAATCGGATCGATTGAGGCGTACGCATCATCGGATTCCGCAGGATGCGGCGGTCGTAATTTCGGAACAACGCGATACTTCGGCTTGGGAGCGAAGCGTGTTTTCAAAGCGTTCCACCAAACAAGCTCCGGCCCTGCGCCACTCCATTCGATGAAAAGGAACGCGGCGCCGATGCTTGTCCAGACGACTACCAGATCGTTCCACGCGTGGTAGGCGAGCAGTTGAAAGGTGTAAACGGCTGCAAGAATCAGGACGACCCACTTGGCCATGATTCTCAGAAATAACTCCGCCCGCGGATAGATTGTGGCGAAAGCAACAAAGATTCCAAAGTGCAACGCTGGCGAACCGGCGAGGACCGAGCGTTGCCACAGGCCCCAAATTGTAAGCAGCGCCGCAGGCGTGATCAGCAAAATCAGATACAGCACAATGTAAGAGCGTCGCCCGACAAAGCGTTCCACTTCCCGCCCAAACACGAAGAGCAAGTACATCTCGATCGCGAACCACAGCAGCACCGATGGCGCATGGACGAACGCATAAGTGAAAAGGCGCCAGACCTGACCGCCATACCAGATTGCAGCGCTGTCAAACTGCAGCCAGCTCAATACAGAGCCACCTCCCACGGCTACGAGAATCGCCGCGAAAATCGCAGCTGCGACATGCACCCCCACCAGCATCGTGGTTACATCGACAGGATAGCGACCCATCCACGCAACCGGCCGATAATCATCGGAGGTGGTGACCCCGAACATGTTTCAATTAATGCCGCGCATTGTGCTTTCGCAAGCCTGATTCGTGATTCAACGTGGCGAAAACTTTCATTCACGGTTAAAATCGACACCTTCGTCTCATGACAAACCCTGCGCCTGCCATCTTCCCGCCAACTGGAATCGGGGACGCAAAGCCGGCCAATCAAGCCGTGCTCGATTGGGTGCACGACATCGCTACCCTCACCGAACCAGAAAACATTTTCTGGTGCGACGGCTCGGCGCGCGAAAACGAGTTCCTTATCGCGGAATCGCTCAAACAAAATGTGCTAATCAAGTTGAACCAACAGAAGGTTCCACGCTCGTATCTGCATCGCTCAAACCCGAATGACGTAGCTCGGGTCGAGCAATGCACATTCGTCTGCACGCCGACGAAAGAGGAAGCCGGTCCAACCAACAATTGGTCTGAGCCGGGAGAAACGTACGCGAAGCTGCGCGGTCTTCTAAAGGGCGCGATGCGCGCGCGCACGCTGTTTGTGATTCCCTACATGATGGGCCCGTCGGATTCACCGCTTACGAAGGTCGGCTTCGAGATTACCGATTCAAAATACGTCGTGCTCAACATGCGGATCATGACGCGTATGGGCGAGGTTGCGCTGAAGCGGCTCGGGAACGATCCAAAGGTGGAATGGAATCGCGGCGTCCATTCGTTGCTGGACATTAATCCTGAGCGCCGGTTCATCTGTCATTTTCCGCAGGACAATACGATCATTTCTGTCGGCTCCGGTTACGGCGGCAACGTTTTGTTGAGCAAAAAATGCCTCGCCTTGCGCATCGGTTCGTATCTGGCGCGTACCCAAGGCTGGATGGCGGAGCACATGCTGATCCTGGGCGTGGAATCGCCCGCAGCTCGCAAACACTATGTGGCGGCCGCATTCCCGAGCGCATGCGGCAAAACGAATTTTGCCATGCTCATTCCCCCCGCGCATTTCAAAGGCTGGAAAGTGACCACCGTTGGGGACGACATCGGTTGGATGCAAATTCGCGGCGGCCGGCTTTACGCGGTCAATCCGGAGAACGGCTATTTCGGCGTTGTGCCTGGGACAAGCTACAAATCAAATCCGAACGCGATGAAATCGATCGCGCACGACACAATTTACACAAACGTCGCGCTTACCGATGACGGCGACGTTTGGTGGGAGGGCAAAGACGGCCCACCTCCGTCGCATGGGTTTGATTGGCGAGCTAATGATTGGACGCCGGAATCAAAAGAAAAAGCTGCGCATCCGAATAGCCGGTTCACCACGCCAATGCGCAACAATCCTGCTCTCGATCCGGACGTCGAAAAAGGCGAAGGCGTGCCGATCAGCGCCATCATTTTCGGCGGACGCCGCAGCGACACGGTGCCGCTCGTCTATCAGGCTTTCGATTGGAACCACGGGGTTTATTTGGGCGCCACCATGGCTTCGGAAACAACCGCAGCCGCCACCGGTGCGGTTGGTCAGGTGCGACGCGATCCGATGGCGATGCTGCCGTTTTGCGGATACAACATCGGCCAGTATTTCCAGCACTGGCTCGATATAGGAAGACGCCTCACGAATCCGCCGCTCATTTTCAACGTGAACTGGTTTCGCAAAGGCGTGAAGGGGCAATTTCTCTGGCCGGGTTTCGGCGAAAACACGCGCGTGCTCAAGTGGGTTATCGATCGCTGCGAAGGAACCGGCGGCGGACTCAAATCGCCGATCGGCTGGTTGCCGAGCCCGCACGATCTCGATCTTGCCGAGCTCGATATCGATCACAAATGCGTCGCCGAAATTCTCGGGATTGATCACGAGGAGTGGCAAAAAGAATTCACCGAGCATAAGAAGTTTTTTGATTCGCTCGGCGGCGTTGTGCCCGAACAGCTGCTCCAGCAGCGCGAACAACTCGCTGCGCGGTTTGAAGAATAAATATCCCGTCATCCCGAGCGGAGGGACCTCTCACAGGGTGATTGATCACGCTGACTATGCGGCGTGCCGCAAACTTCGTTGGCGAGGTCCCTCACTTCGTTCGGGATGACGCGCGTTTTGTGCTGCAGAAATTTGCGAATCGCTTGACTGGCAGCGAATATTTCCAGTGGGTTCGAAGATTGGGAAGAGAGAAAGCGTTACCGAGGCGTCACGCACGGATTGCATCGAAATTCGCGGAGCGCGGCAGAATAATCTCAAGGGCATCGACGTCGATCTTCCTCTGGGGAAACTGACGGTCGTCACCGGTCCGAGCGGGAGCGGCAAGTCGAGTCTGGCCTTTGAGACAATTTACGCCGAGGGCCAGCGCCGTTACGTCGAAACCTTTTCGCCGTACATGCGGCAGTTCCTCGACCGCATGGACAAACCGCGCGTCGACGACATTCGGGGAATTCCGCCGGCGATCGCGATCGAACAATCCAACCCCGTCAAGACATCGCGCTCAACCGTGGGCACGATGACAGAGATAAACGACTACCTGAAGTTGGTCTGGCCGCGTCTCGCTCGCGCGTTCTGTCCGAATTGCGGTCGCGAAATTCGCCCTGAAACCGCGCAGTCGATCGCGGAGGAGATTCTGCGCGATTGCGCCGAAAAAAACATCCTCATCACGTTCTGGGTTGCAGTCCCAGCGAAGACCGCGCCACGGGCATTTTTCGATTTTCTCCAACAGCAAGGGTATCTCCGGGTTTGGATCGACAATGAAGTCGTTCGCGTGGACGACGATCCCAAAAAAATCAAACGCCTCGGCGCTCGCGTTCAAGTAATTCAAGACCGCGTCGCGATCACGCCAGAAAATCGCACGCGCTTAGTCGAAGCGCTCGAGACCGCGCTTCGTTTTGGAAAAGGCAAGGTTAACATTGTGGATGTAGGGGCCGCTGTCTCAGCGGCAAACCATCGCCAAGCCGCTGGGACTGCGGCCGCTACAGTTTCCGAAATTCCTTTCTCCACTGGCTGGCATTGCGCGCACTGCGATCTCGACATTCGCCTACCAACGCCCGGACTTTTTAGTTTCAACAATCCGCTAGGCGCGTGTCCTGAATGTCGCGGATTCGGCCGCACCATTGCCATCGATCTGAACAAGGTGATTCCCGACCGCGCGTTGTCGATCAAACAAGGCGTCATCCGCGTTTTTCGCGGTCAGGAATTTGGCGAATCGCAGAAGGATTTATTGCGCGCCTGCGCTCGCGAAGAGATCGACATCGACGTTCCGTTCGAGGAATTGCCGAAAGCCGATCAGGATTTTGTGATCAAGGGCGAGAAGCGGAGCGGCGAATACACCGAGGAAGATTACGAGAGCGATCGTTGGTACGGCGTGCGCGGATTTTTCCGCTGGCTGGAGTCGCAGGTTTACAAAATGCACATGCGCGTTTTACTCAGCCGCTATCGCGCTTACATCAGGTGTCCCAAATGCAAGGGCGGACGGTATCAGCCAGACGCGTTGAATTACAAAATCCAAGGAGCGGGCGCTTTGGAAAGCGCCCCTCCTTGTTTAACGCTTCCGGAATTCCAGGCGCTTTCCATTTCCGATGCGCGCGATTTTGTCCGCGCGCTCGACATTTCACCTACCGACAAGACTGCGCAGATGCTTCGCGACGAAATCTGCGCACGCCTAAATTATCTCTGCGACGTAGGCGTCAGCTATCTCACGCTCGACCGATCGACGCGCACGTTGAGCGGCGGCGAAGTCCAGCGCGTGAATTTGACGACGTGCCTTGGCGCATCGCTGGTGAACACGCTCTTTGTCATGGACGAGCCGAGCATTGGATTGCACCCGCGCGACGTCGGCCAGCTTGTGCGCGTCATGCATAATTTGCGCGACAAAGGCAACACGCTGCTGGTGGTCGAGCACGAGGAACAAATCATTCGCGCTGCGGATAATTTGATCGATCTCGGCCCGGGACGCGGCGAGCATGGCGGGGAATTGGTCTGGAACGGACCGCTCGATGATTTCCTCGCGCGCGAACGTTTGCAGCTGGGCGGCGCGTGCGCCCGCGCTCCCCAATCACTCACGCGCGATTACCTGGCGCATGACAAATCAATTCCGATACCGAAATCGCGCCGTAAATCGACATCATCGATCAAAATCGTCGGCGCGCGGCAGCACAACCTGAAAAATATCGATGTCGATCTACCACTCGGCGTGTTCATGTGCGTGACCGGGGTGTCGGGTTCCGGCAAATCCACGCTCATTCACGAGGTGCTTAACCGGAATCTCTTGCGTGCGAAAGGACAATCGTCAGATCAGGAGCCGGGCGCATGCAAATCAGTGATCGGTGCAGATCGGATTGGCAACGTCATGATGGTCGATCAATCGCCGCTGGCGCGGACCCCGCGTTCAACTCCGATTGTTTATCTCGGCTTGTTCGATCGGGTTCGGGAATTATTTGCCGCGCAGCCGGAAGCGATGGCGCAGGGACTCGCCGCGAGCGCATTCTCGTTTAATTCCGGCAACGGTCGTTGCGAACGTTGCTCAGGAACGGGCTATGAAAAAATCGAGATGCAGTTTTTGAGTGATCTTTTCGTGCGTTGCGCGGAATGCGAAGGCAAGCGCTTTCAGCCGCATACGTTGAAGGTGCGGCTTCATGGAGAATCAATTCATGACGTGCTCGAGTTGACGGTCAGTGAAGCAATTCAGTTCTTCGCTCGGCTCGGCGAACAGAAAACCGACGAGGCACCCTCACCTCAATCCTCTCCCTGGCAGGGAGAGGCGGACGCGAAGCGCCAAGTGAGGGTCGACCCAGGTATGCAGATTTCCAGCGGGCTCAAAGTGCTTGAGGAAGTCGGATTGGGTTATCTTCGACTCGGTCAACCACTCAACACGCTTTCCGGTGGCGAATCGCAGCGGCTGAAGTTGGTGGGGCATTTAGCCGAAACCGGAGAGCGGAAATCGGATACCGGAAAGAACGGTAATGCCCGCGGAAATCTGTTCATCTTCGATGAACCGACCACCGGATTGCATTTCGACGATGTGGCGATGCTGCTGCGATTGTTTCAGCGACTGGTCGATCGCGGGCATTCGATCGTGGTGATCGAGCACAACCTGGAAGTGATCAAGTGCGCTGATTGGATCGTCGATCTCGGCCCGGAAGCTGGCGATGCCGGCGGCGAAGTCGTAGCCGTGGGAACGCCCGAGCAAGTTGCGGGCATAGAGAAGTCGCATACTGGAAAATTTCTGCGGCGCGTGCTTCTAAAAACTCTCAAAGCGCTGCCTGTCATCCAGAGCCGCGAAGACGGTGAAGGACCTCACAAAATCTCGCGCCAGGCGGAGAGACCCTTCGCTTACGCTCAGGATGACAACGTTGAGTTGGCGCGAGCTGCAGAAACCGCTCCACGATTTCCCGTGAGTAGGCGCAACGGCGCGATCCAAGTCCACGGCGCGCGGGAGCACAACCTTAAGAACATCGACGTTAAAATTCCGCGCCAGCAACTGGTGGTAATCACCGGCTTGAGCGGCTCGGGCAAATCGACTCTCGCGTTCGACATCTTGTTCGCCGAAGGGCAGCGCCGTTTTCTCGACAGCATGTCGCCGTATGCGCGACAATTTGTCGAGCAACTCGAGAAACCGGATGTCGATCTGGTCAGCGGATTGCCGCCGAGCGTAGCAATCGAGCAACGCGTCACGCGCGGTGGAGGCAAATCAACCGTTGCGACGGTGACCGAAGTTTATCATTTTCTCCGGCTGCTGTTCGCGAAAACCGGCACGCAATTTTGTCCGGACTGCGATCTGCCGGTGGCAAAACAGAGCGTCGCCGCGATCGTAAGACAGATCGAAGCCGTCGCGAAGCGCGGGGCGCTAAAGGTGCTGGCGCCGCTGGTGAAAGCGCGCAAAGGTTTTCATACGGACGTGGCGCGCTGGGCGGAACGCCAGGGATTCGACGCGCTTTATGTGGACGGTCAGCTTGTACCGGCCCGAAACTTTCGCAAACTCGAGCGTTTCAAAGAGCACACCATCGACGTCGTGGTCGGCGTAATCGATCGGAAGCGAATTGCCCACGTGCGGGACATTACCCGACGCGCACTGGAGATTGGGCGCGGCTCGGCGCGTCTGCTCGATTCAAAAAATCGGCTCACCGTCGTGAGCACCGAGATGAGCTGCCCGAACTGTGGCCGCGCGTTTGAGGAGCTCGATCCGCGTTTGTTTTCTTTCAATTCGCCGCATGGCGCATGCGAAGAGTGTGGTGGGTTCGGCGAAATTTGGGACCATGATGTCCAAACGGCCGCGGACCTTGACGGAGAATCGGTTCTGGAAAGCGAGCTAGCCGCGGAACGCGAGTCGGAGTGGGTCGAGGAAGGGGAGGCGCGCAAATGCCCGAGTTGTCACGGCTCGCGTTTGAACGCCGTGGCGCGTCACGTGCGGGTGCACGGCTACACGATTGATCAATTCACGAATCTTTCCGCGAGCAAAGCAGCGCGCATGATCGACCGCTTGAAATTCAAAGACACGCACCAAACGATCGCAGCCGGTCTTATTCCCGAGATCCAACAGCGACTGCGTTTCATGGAAAAGGTCGGACTTGGTTATCTCGCGCTCGGGCGTTCCGCAAAGACCCTGAGCGGCGGCGAGTCACAGCGAATCCGACTCGCAGCGCAGCTTGGCTCAAACTTGCGCGGCGTCCTTTACGTGCTGGACGAGCCGACCATCGGTTTGCATCCACGCGACAATCTGCACTTGCTCGAAACGCTCACCGCTCTCCGAGACAAGGGCAATTCACTGATCATTGTCGAGCACGATGAAGAAACAGTTCGACGCGCTGATCACATTATTGATCTTGGACCGCGTGCGGGGCTTCACGGTGGTGAAGTTGTGGCGGCTGGAACGCTGCGCGACATCGAGCGGAATCCAAACTCCGAGACCGCGCGCTGGCTTAAAGCGCCGTTGGGCCATCCCATTCGCGGATCGCGCCGATCACTGCGCGACGTGGAAAACTGGATCGAGATTCACGGCGCGCGCGAGAACAATTTGAAAAGCATCGACGTTACTTTTCCGGTCGGTTGTCTCTCGGTGATCACCGGAATTTCCGGCAGCGGCAAATCCACGCTAATGCATGACGTGATTTGGCCCGCAGTGCGCGAACGGCTGAACGAAAGGAAACGCGCAGGTGATGGCGATTTGTTCAAACTTGTCAGCGGCGCTCCCCAGATCGAAGCCGTTTACGAAGTCGATCAATCTCCCATCGGTAAAACGTCGCGCTCGACGCCGGGGACTTACGTGAAAGTCTTCGACGAAATTCGGAACCTTTACGCGCTACTGCCGGTCTCGCGCGTGCGCGGCTACTCGGCGAGCCGATTCTCATTCAACGCCGAAGGCGGTCGTTGCGAGACGTGCAAGGGCCAAGGGGTGATCAAGCTGGAGATGAATTTTCTGCCCAGCAGTTATGTGCCGTGCGAAGATTGCCGGGGCCGGCGTTACAATCCGCAGACGCTGGAAGTTCTCTACAACGAAAAATCCATCGGCGACGTGATGGAAATGACGATCGAGGAGGCCGCACAATTTTTTTCGGTGCACCCCAAGATTGCACGCCCGCTTTCACTGCTGGTGGATACCGGACTTGGTTATCTCAAGCTGGGGCAACCGAGCCCGACCTTGAGCGGCGGCGAAGCGCAGCGGCTCAAGCTAGTGACGCAATTGAAACGTGGAGTCAGCCGCGCCGCGAACGAGCGGCTCCGGAAAATGCGCAAGCCGGGTTCGACATTGTATTTGCTCGAGGAGCCCACCATTGGCCTGCACATGGCCGACATCGAGCTGCTTCTCAACGTGCTGCATCGGCTCGTGGACGAAGGAAACACTGTGATCGTGATCGAACACAATCTCAGCGTGATCGCCGAAGCAGATTACATTGTTGATCTTGGCCCTGAGGCGGGTGACGCAGGCGGCGAAGTGGTCGCATGCGGAACGCCTGAGCAAGTGGCAAAGAACCGCGTCAGCCGTACCGCGCCGTTTTTGCGAAAAGTTTTGAACGCATCGCGTGTTGTGTAGCCGTCGCCCTGTGGGCGACGCTCGCCTTCGCGCAGCGAAGCGACTACAGTGTGATTGCGCAAATCGGCAACGTCGCGCACAATCGCGCGCACATGCTTGCATATTACCTGCACAATCTCGATCCGATCATTTTTCGGATCTACGACAACGTTGGTCCGCGATGGTACGGCCTTGCCTATGTGCTCGCATTCATCTCCAGCTATCTTGTTTTCCTTTGGTTGGCCAAACGCGGCTACGCCGACCTTCCTCCACAACGAGTTGGCGATTTTATCACCGGCTGCGCACTCTTTGGCGTAATCATAGGCGGGCGCCTCGGCTACGTTTTCTTCTACAAACCAGAAATGCTGCGTGAACCGCTGTCGATCTTGCGCGTTTGGGAAGGCGGGATGTCGAGCCACGGAGGAATGCTCGGGATTTTGGTGTTCACGTTTTACTACGCCCACCGGCACAAAATCTCGTGGACGAACCTGGGCGATAACCTGGTTGTGACCGCGCCGATTGGGTTGTTCTTCGGGCGTTGCGCTAATTTCATCAACGGCGAGCTTTATGGGCGGATCACGAATGTTGCCTGGGCGATGCAGTTCCCAAAAGAACTGCTCGACCATCCGCAGGAAGCGGATCGTGCAGTGGTGGCGTGCGCGCAGATTGATCCGTCGCTGACCAATCAAGACGCGATCATCGGCGCGGTGCGTACTCAGCCAGAAGTTGCGACGGCGCTGCGCTCAATTTTGTCAGCGCGCCATCCATCACAGCTTTACGAAGCCTTCTTCGAGGGGATTGTTCTGTTCGCCATTTTGTGGGTCGTACGGACGCGCACCCGCCAGCCGAACGGAGTTCTCACCGGACTGTTTTTCATCTGCTATGCGATTTTCCGGATCGTGATCGAAAATTTCCGCGAACCCGACGCCGAGTTGATTGGCGCTTTTACGCGCGGCCAATTTTTTTCGTTCTTCCTGATCGCCATTGGCATAGCGTTTGTAGTTGGGGCAAAAAGGCGACCGACCTTTCCGAGGAAGAGATCCTTGTAGTCCTTGTCATGCCGAGCGAAGTCGAGGCATCTCTAGAATTATGAAAAATAGAGATTTCTCCACTCCGCTGCGCTTTGGTCGAAATGACAGGTAGCGTTTCCGCGAAACGGCGTTATTACTTATCCCGGTGACGCGGGAATGCTCGTTCCGGAAATCGTAGCGGCCGGCGGCGGTCTCCTGTTTGCTTTCGATCACGCGACGATCGCAGGCAAGCTCGTTCTCACTCTTCTGGCGGTCGCGTCGATTTTCAGTTGGTCAATCATGATCACGAAACTGCGCGTGATCCGCTTCGCTCGAAAGCAGAACGCGCGTTTTCTTGCTGCTTTCCGGCAAGATCGACAACCGCTACGTTTATTTGAAAAGAATGCCCGCTTTCCGGGATCGCCGGTTTTCAACGTGTATCGAGCCGGCTGCGAGGAAATGACGTTTCACTTGCTCGGGTCACCGGAAGTGGATGATACCTTCCGCGCACGACTCGAAATCGCCGACAAAATTTCACCGGCACAAATGAGCGCGGTTAATGCGGCAATGGAACGCGCGGTAGGCGAGACGGCGCTGTCGCTTGAATCGCAGATGATTTTGCTAGCCACCGCTGTGAGCGGTTCGCCCTTTCTCGGATTACTCGGCACGGTCTGGGGCGTCATGGACGCATTCACCGGCGTGGCCGAAGCAGGTTCGCCAAATCTTGTGGCGATGGCACCCGGCGTGTCCGGCGCGCTGATCACGACCGTCACCGCGCTCTGCGTGGCAATTCCCGCGATGTTCGGTTACAACTTTCTCGTCACGAGCATTCGCGGCATCATCGTAGAAATGGATAACTTCGCTGCCGCGCTCGCGTCCGAGTTCGAGCATAAGTACGTCGATCACGGCTCGCGCGAGGCCGCATTGCGGAGATGAGCACGCCTCTGTTATTGAGCGCTGAGCGTTGGAAGTTGAGCTGCCTGCTCGCGAAAGCTTTCGGAGTTGGGCGTTTTTCAATCGCGCTATGCAACGTCCAACGCTCAACGCTCAACGCTCAACGTCCTATGGAGAACAGATGAGACGCTATTCGCAACGCCAGAATCTCTCCACACTCAGCGAAATCAATATCACGCCGCTGCTCGATCTGGCGTTTGTGCTGCTCATCATTTTCATGATCACCACGCCGTTGCTCGAGAGCAGTATGAACCTGGTGATCCCATCCAGCAGCGCGAAGAATCCGCCGACCAATAAGTCACAAGTGCAAACCGTCTCGATCGATCGCGCCGAGACGATCCGTTTTAATAATCAGGTAGTCGATTTAGGAACACTCACCGTAGAGTTGAGCGAGTTGAAACAGAAGAATCCGGATGTCGCCATCGTGATTCGACCCGATCGCGAATTGCCCGTGCAAAAATTAATTGGGCTAATGGATGCCCTGCAACGAGCGGGAATCACCAAACTCGGCATCGCCACCCGAGCAACCACGAATGAACACTAATAGACACGAAGGGAAGAAGAGGTGCCCGCGAAACTCGCGAATTGATGCGAATGAAACAGAAATCTGGAGTGTGCGGGTCGGCGGGCCGCCTTATGAGTTCGTGTTCATTCGTGTCCATTCGTGGTTAAAATGACCACGGGAAGGGACAGCCGTTTTTGGCGAAACGTTGTCCTAATTGCTCTCGCGCACGTTGCGGTGATCGCGGGGCTCATTCGCTGGAGTTTGGCAGCCAGGGCTTCATCAAACCCGGAGAGCATCGTTTGGTTAGGCCCTGGCGGTCTCGCGGCCGGAGAATCGGAAAGCGAACCATCGTCACCACCCAAGCCGGAGGCGCCGAAACCATCGAACGAGCACGAAGAGGACGAAAAGAAGCCTGCCGTAGTGACAGCGAACAGCGAAATCGAATTGCCATCGCCGACCCCGAAGCCGACACCAACAGCCGCTGCCACGCCCAAGCCGGCTGCGACACCCACACCAAAATCCCGCAGTCGCGGGACAACGCCAAAACCAATCCCGAAACCAACTCCCAAGAAAACTCTGGTGGCGAAAGCTTCCCCTAAACCGTCGCCAAAAGCGAAACCAAGTTCGGCAAAAGCGAACGAGAAATCAGAGAAACATGAGAAAAGCGCTCAGACAAGTCCCGACAGGTCGGGACAGTCCGCCGTCGCGAGTGGCGGGAGCAGCGCGTCGGAATTTGGCTGGTACGGCAACATGTTGCACGATCGTTTTTACAGCGCGTGGATCCAGCCGACCACCCACGTGCCCACCGGCGCCAAAATTTCGACCTTGGTCAAAGTCCGGATCGAAAAGGATGGGCACGTTTCCAAATTCGAAATCATCAAGCCGTCCGAGAACGCTGTTGTGAATGAATCCGTTGCAGCAGTTGCGAAGCAAGTCACCGAGGTTGACTCGCCGCCAGCTGGTCTAATCAAAGGCGATCATTACGACGTAAAAATTAATTTCGAGCTAAATACGGAGGAAGGACCGTGACAGACATAGCGTGCACGCGAGGCGCGTGCGCTGCTCGGATTTTATGCAGCGAATTTCTCTTCGATCAGCCCGTGCAAGTAGTTGCCTATCGCCGGTTGATTGAGGCGCTCGATGACTTCGTCTAAAAAGCCGGTCACGAGAAGGCGCTGGGCGACCTTTATTGGAATGCCGCGAGAGCGAAGGTAAAAGAGCTGGTCTTCCTCGATCTGGCCCGACGTTGCGCCGTGTGTACAACGGACGTTGTCGGCGAGAATTTCAAGGCCAGGCATTGAGTTGGCTTCTGCATCATCGCTCAATAGAAGATTGCGAACCTTTTGATACGCGTCGGTGAAATGAGCATGCGGATCGACTCGGATCAGGCCGCCGAAAATGGTGCGAGCCCGATCGTCGAGCGCGTTTTTGTAAAGGAGATCGCTGGCGGTGTGCGGCGAGATGTGGTCCTGCAATGTGCGCGCGTCAAACTCCTGCTGGTGTTTGGCCACAGCAACAGCGAGCAAATCGCTTCGGCCGCCTTCGCCGATGAGCCGGCTTAAACTTTCGAATCGGGAATACCGCGAGCCGAGGTGCAGATTGAGGCTCATCGCAGATGCGTCGTGATCGACCGTTGTCGAATTCATCTGCAGCGCGATGACGTTGCTCGCCCACTCCTGCGCGCAAACGTAAGTCACCTTCGCCCCGGGGCCGGCGATGAGATCGTTCACGCCACAAGCGAAGCCCGGCGACGTCCGGCTACACGAGCGGAAATGTTCGATCACCGTGACCTTCGCGAGCTCATCAGTCACCAGAAGCAGGTGCGGGAAGATGGACATGTTGTCGTGTCGCAACCAATGGAAGATCTCGATGGGCTGTTCGATCTCTACGCCGCGCGGCACAAACAAGAATGTTCCCGATGAAACGAGCGCTTTGTGTAGCGCAGCAAACTTGGCCGAGCCGAGCGTCACTTCAGTGGACATGAAATATTTCCGGAAGAGATCCGCGTGCTCCACCATGGCACGCTCGAGCGGTTGAAAAATCACGCCGCGTTTCTTCAAATCTTCGGAAACGACGTCGCGCTCAATCAGTTGATCGTTCGCGAAGATCATGCGACCCGCGTACTGGTCGAGGCCGCGGGAATATTTCAGGACATTTTTGCGATCATCTTCCGAAAGCGGCCCACTGATTTTGTACGGCTCCAGGTCGAGAAGACCAACATTCGCAAATCGCCAAGCCTGATCCTTCCGCGTCGGCTTCGGCAACGATTCGAATTGTTGCCAGGCTGCGTGTTGCTGATCACGAAACCAATCGGGAAAGTCGCGAGACTCGGCTGGGCCAGAGAGAACCGGTGCGGCCTCTTGTTGATGTATGACTAACGACATATTGACCTTGCAACCAAACGACGGTCGTAGACCGCCGCTACCGAAACAATTCGCCAGGCGGTGAAAGTTATCCGACTGAGCCTTCCATCTCCAGCTCGATCAGCCGCTTCAGCTCGACGCTGTATTCCATGGGGAATTGGCGGACGAGATCGTTGACGAAACCGTTAACGCTCAAACTCATCGCCTGCGCCTCGCTAAGACCGCGCTGTTGCATGTAGAAAATTTGGTCCGAGCTGACCTGGCTGACGCTCGCTTCGTGCTGCACGGCATTGCCAGTGCCGCGCACGGTGATAGCCGGATAGGTGTCCGTGCGCGAAGTCGAATTGATAAGCAGCGCATCGCACTCGGTGTTGTTTTTGCAATTCTTGAGGTGCTTCGGCACATGGACGAGGCCGCGGTAAGTCGCGCGGCCTTTGCCGATGGAGATCGATTTGGAAACAATGTTGCTGGTCGTTTCATCGGCTGCGTGAATCATCTTCGCCCCGGTGTCCTGATGCTGCCCGTCGTTGGCGAGCGCGATGGAGAGAACTTCGCCGCGCGCTTTGCGACCTTTCATGATCACGCTCGGATATTTCATGGTGAGCCGCGAGCCGATGTTGCAATCGATCCATTTTACCTCGGCGTTCTCCTGGGCGAGACCGCGTTTCGTGACCAGATTGAACACATTCGACGCCCAGTTCTGCACGGTGATATACTGAATCTTTGCGCCCTTTAGCGCGACGAGCTCCACGACAGCGCTGTGCAATGTCGGCGTGTTAAATTTCGGCGCCGTACAGCCCTCCATGTAAGTCACTTCCGAGCCTTCATCGGCAATGATGAGGGTGCGCTCGAACTGCCCGAAATTCTCTGCGTTGATACGGAAATACGCCTGCAGCGGATGTTTCACTTTCACCCCGGGCGGGACGTAAATGAATGAGCCGCCGCTGAACACAGCCGAATTCAGCGCGCTAAATTTGTTGTCGGCGATCGGGATGACTTTGCCGAACCATTTCCTGAAAATTTCCGGGTAATTCTTTAGCCCCTCGGTCGATCCCACGAAAATGACGCCTTGTTCACCGACCGCCTTCTTGATGTTTGAATAGACGGCTTCGCTGTCGAACTGTGCCTCCACACCGGCGAGGAATTTTCGCTCCTGCTCAGGAATACCGAGCCGCTCGAATGTGCGCTTAATATCGTCCGGCACTTCCTCCCAACTGCGTTTCGTCTCGGTCCCGGGGGAGAGACAGTAACGGATTTTGTCGAAATCGATCGCTTCCAAATCCTTGCTTGCCCAATGCGTCGGGAGCGGTTTTTCGAGAAATGTTTTCAAGCCGCGCAAGCGGAACTCGCGCACCCAATCTGGATCGTTCTTCACATCTGAGATGTAGTGAACAGTCCGCTCGCTCAATCCGGCGCCAGCATCGCGCACGTGAGCTTCCGGATAAGAGAAATCTCCTTTGCTTCTATCAATATTGACTGCAGAAGTTTCGGTTTTCATTGTGAATTTTACCCTGTTTACCTAAACGCTGGTTCAACCGCTCCTTCGCGTGCCCAATCGTATCCTCTCTCTTCGAGCTCCAGAGCGAGTTCTTTTCGCCCGCTTCTAACGATTCGCCCTGCTACCATTACATGGACGTGGTCGGGGACGATATAGTTCAGGAGGCGCTGATAATGCGTGATTAACAATATGCCAAGATCAGGGCCGCGCAATGAGTTTACTCCGTGCGCGACCGTCTTGAGCGCGTCGATGTCAAGCCCGCTGTCGGTCTCATCGAGAACGGCGTATTTTGGTTCGAGCATGGCCAATTGCAGAATTTCAGCGCGCTTTTTTTCGCCGCCGGAGAAACCCTCGTTGACTGAGCGGGAAGTAAACGACCGATCCATGCCGAGCAGCTCCATCTTCTCGTACAGTTTTGCGTAATAGTCCGTCGCCTCGAGCTCTTCGCCTTCCGGCAGACGCGATTGCAACGCTGCCCGTAGAAAATTGGCAATCGTTACGCCCGGAATTTCGCTCGGATACTGAAAGGCCATGAACAAGCCACGCCGCGCCCGTTCATCTGGCTCAAGTTCGAGGAGGTTTTCTCCATCCATCAACACCTTGCCAGCAGTAACCACGTAGTCCGGATGACCAGCGAGGACTTTTGCCAGCGTGCTTTTTCCTGAGCCGTTTGGACCCATGAGCGCATGCACTTCACCGCGCGGCACGCGGAGCGTGAGCCCGCGAACAATCTTCTGATCGCCAACGGTGATATGCAGGTTCTCTATGTTCAATTCCTTCATAAGGCGGACTCGAAATATACGCCCCTTCGACAGATTTGCGAACGCCGAGCGGCGAATTCCGGATGTGGCTACCCCGCTTGGATTCGAACCAAGAATAACGCCTCCAAAGGGCGCTGTGTTACCGTTACACCACGGGGTATTTCAAAGGAAGACTTAGATTGGCCATTTTGGATCAAACCGCAATTGGCAAAATGCCGGACGAACTTGGATTCGAACCAAGAATAACCCCGAAAGCTTTCGGGGCTGTGTTACCGTTACACCACGGGGTAAACGGATTGGCGATTTTAGATTGGCGATTTTCGATTCAAGCGCAACGCCCAAAATTAGAGTGTGATTGGGTTTACGCGGAGCAACTCGCTGCCAAAATCGAGGTTGAATCACTGGCAGCGGCGCGAGTATGATGGCTTCTCCGCAGCCAACGGGACCCGGTTATGGAACGCACAATTTTCCTTCAGCATTACCGCGTCTGCCTCACATCCGATGGCGCTCCGCGTGAAATCAGCCGGGACGGTGCAGCGATCACTTACGAAGCAGTGGACGAAAGATCTCGTGAGCCAGTTGATCTAAAGCTCATTCCTCTTGAGGACATCGATCCGGGCGTGCGGGAGCAGTTAGAGGAGCGGGCGCGCGCCGCGCAGATGCTGCGTCACGTCAATGTCGCGAAAGTTTTCGATTTTGGACGTGAAGGCGGAAATTTCGTTTGCGTCTCAGAGCATCTGCCAGGTGAAACGCTTGCAGCTTGGGTGGCCGCCCATGGCCCAATGCCGGCCGACGCCGCATTGCGAGTGGCCGAGCAAATCGTGAGCGTGCTCTCATCCGCGAGTTTTCACAGGCTTCCATATCCGCCAATTCAGCCCTCCGACATGATCGTCGTCCCGGGGCAAACCCCTGAAGGCAGTTGGCCGCTGGTGAAGTTGATTAACTTCGGCTTGCCCACACTCAGGTCCGATCCCGAGCTCCGGCCTGAAAATTTTGAGACGCACGAACCAGGATCTTCTGCAGAAAAGTCTGCCAGCCCGGAACAATCAGCGCATGGAACGAGGGACGTCCGTTCAGAGGTCCATTCGCTCGGAGCGACACTTTACTTTGTTCTGGCAGGCGTTGCACTTTCCGCTGAGGAGCTCGAGCGACCACCAAGGTTCTCCAAGTTTCCAAAACCATTGCGAACCTTGCTTGCCCGGATGTTGCATCGCAATCCCGATCAACGGCCAAAAGATTTGGTCGTGTTGGCGGAAATGATCCGCGGATGCCTGCTGAAAATCGAACGTCGGCGGGCGCTCGCCGA
>DATEZD010000100.1:0-2960 GCA_035255865.1 Candidatus Udaeobacter sp. | reverse complement strand
CTCGCGGTGCGCGGCCTTTACGGCGAAGGCACCGAAGCCATGGGCAATCTTTTTCAGATTTCTAATCAGACTACGCTCGGTGAAAAAGAAGAAGACATCATCAATCGTCTGACCAAAGTCATCGAGACGATTATTGATAAGGAACACGACGCGCGCCAGACTTTGCTGCAAAGAAAGCCAAGCACGCTTTGCGACCAGATCGGTCGTGCCTACGGCGTTCTAACTTACGCGCATGCCATGCCGTCCAAGGAAGCGCTCAACCTGCTGTCGGTTATCAAGCTTGGAATGGACCTCGGCGCGTTCCCGGAACATCAGCGCCTGCAAATCGACGAATTGTTCATCGAAACACAGCCGGCGCATCTGCAAAAGAACTCGCAACAGAAGTTAAATGCTGAAGAGCGCGATTATCTGCGGGCCCAAATCATCCGTGACCGTTTGAAAGTTTTCCCCAAACCTGATATTAGTAAGATGGTAAAAGACTCAGGCAATGGCTTGACGGACGCACCATCAACTAATGAATAATTTCACACCGCGGGCTCAACAGGTTTTGGCGCTTGCTCGCAAGGAAGCCGATCGGTTTAACCACAACTACGTGGGCACTGAGCACTTGCTTCTTGGGCTGATCAAGCTCGGCCAAGGCGTGGCAGTAAACGTCTTGCAAAAGATGGGGCTCGATCTCGAGACGGTGCGGATGGAAGTGGAGAAACAAGTCGGTTCCGGACCTGAGACAAAGATGGTTGGCAACGTCCCATACACGCCTCGCGTCAAAAAGGTGCTGGCGCTTGCTGGCAAAGAGGCCAAGGCGCTCAATCATTCCTATGTCGGCACGGAACACATTTTACTCGGGCTGTTGCGCGAAGGCGAGGGGGTTGCCGCCAGAGTGTTGAAGACTCTGGAACTCGATATCGAGCGTACGCGCAACGAAATCTTGAAAGAGCTCGATCCCAATTTCACGCCGTCCGAATCGGAGCAGGAAGGCGAGCCTGCAAAGAAAGACGTCAAGACTCCGGCGCTGCGTGCATTTGGTCGGGATCTAACCGAGTTAGCGCGTAAAGGCGAACTCGATCCGGTGATTGGCCGGCGCAACGAAATCGAGCGCGTCATTCAAGTGCTTTGCCGGCGCACGAAGAACAATCCAGTGTTGATCGGCGAAGCGGGCGTGGGGAAAACAGCGATCGCTGAGGGACTGGCACAGGAAATCTCAAACGGTAACGTGCCGGAACTATTGCGGGACAAGCGTGTGATCACGCTCGACCTGGCGTTAATGGTCGCAGGAACAAAATATCGCGGCCAGTTCGAAGAACGAATCAAAGCGGTGATGGACGAGATCCGTCGTTCCAAGAACGTGATTCTTTTTATCGATGAGCTACACACGATCGTCGGCGCAGGTTCAGCAGAAGGCGCAATGGATGCGTCCAACATCATCAAACCGGCCCTGAGCCGTGGCGAATTGCAATGCGTTGGCGCGACGACGATGAATGAATACCGCAAGTACATCGAGAAAGATGCCGCGCTGGAACGCCGGTTTCAGACGATAAAGGTCGATGCGCCGACTGTTGATGAAGCCATTCAAATCTTGAAAGGTCTGCGACCGAAGTACGAGGCGCATCACAAGGCCAAGCTCACCGACGAAGCACTCGAGACTGCCGTGAGATTTTCCGATCGTTACATCACCGGTCGCTTTCTTCCCGATAAAGCCATCGATGTCATGGACGAGGCGGGCGCGCGCGCTCGCATCAACTCAATGACACGTCCGCCGGACGTGAAGGATATCGAGAAAGAAATCGAAGCCATCCGTCTAGAAAAAGAAGGAGCGATCAAGGCCCAGGATTTTGAAAAAGCCGCTTCGCTTCGCGACAAGGAGAAGCAAACCAAGGAGAAACTCGATGCCATTTTGACCAAGTGGCGCGAAGAACGCGAAGAGAAGGAAGTCGTCGTAACAGGCGACGACATGATGCACATCATCTCGAAAGTCACCGGCGTTCCGCTCCAGCGGATGGAAGAACAAGAGACCCAGAAGCTGCTCAGGATGGAGGCGGAGCTCAAAGAGCGCGTCATCGGCCAGGAGGAAGCGGTCATAGCGATCAGTAAGGCGTTGCGGCGCTCCCGCGCGGATTTGAAAGATCCCAAGCGCCCGATCGGTTCATTCGTATTTCTTGGCCCGACCGGCGTTGGCAAAACCTACCTCGCGCGCACGCTCGCAGAGTTCATGTTTGGCGATGCTGACGCGTTGATCCAAATCGACATGTCGGAGTACATGGAGAAATTCACGGCGTCCCGTTTGATCGGATCGCCGCCGGGCTATGTCGGTTACGAGGAAGGCGGACAACTTTCCGAGGCCGTGCGGCGCCGGCCGTATTCGGTGGTGCTTTTTGACGAGATTGAGAAGGCGCATCCCGACGTGATGCATCTCCTTTTACAGATCCTCGAAGACGGCAAGATCACCGACTCGTTAGGCCGCAAGATCGATTTCCGGAACACGATTATCATCATGACGTCGAACGTCGGCGCTGATTTGCTGAAGAAACAGACGGTGATGGGATTCGGCGCACCGAGCGAGGGACACGATTACGATTCGATGCGCGACAAGATTCTCGATGAAACGAAACGGGTCTTTAAACCCGAATTCCTCAACCGGCTGGATGAGATCATCGTGTTTCATTCGCTCGGCAAACCCGAGCTGTTGCGCATCGTTGACTTGGAAGTGGACAAAGTGCTCATGCGCATCAAAGCCAAGGAAGTCCACATCGACCTGCAGCAAAGCGCGAAGGAATTTCTCATCGACAAAGGATACGATCCGCAATACGGCGCCCGACCGATGCGTCGCGCTGTCGAACGTTTCCTCGAAGATCCGCTCGCGGAAGAATTGCTCCGCGGCAACGTCAAACCCGGCGACCACGTCGACGTCGTTGCCGCCGACGGCAAGCTGTCGTTCCAGGTTCTGGAATCACAGGCACAAA
>DATEZD010000099.1:0-2765 GCA_035255865.1 Candidatus Udaeobacter sp. | reverse complement strand
CTTGTGCGACTCAATCGCGGGACTGTTTTCAATCTGTTGCCGAGTCAGATTCACGAGCAGGCAGTCGCCGTTTTGATGCAGGTTTCCGAAAGCATGGGGAGAAATCAGCACCAAGCGGCCCGATAGCCATGAACCTGTGTCGGCGACAACATAGCGGATAGCCCATTGTTGATCATCAAAATAGAAGTCCTCCACATGGCCGATGTCGCCGTCAGAGGCGCGGAGCTTTTTTCTGTAAAGCTGCCTAAGGCTTAGCAACATAACTTTAGCCTTTCTGAAGACGGGTTTGATCTATCCGTACCATGCGACCAGATACTTGAATTCGCAAGCGCCGGACACGCGGAATGTTCTACACACCTTTACGAAGTCCGGCCCCGCAAAGATCATCGCGGCGTCGATCTGATTTCCGAAGCGCTGCCATTCGGTCGGCTGTGGTATGGCGACTCTGATGCAATCAGCAACGCAATTGGGTACGCCAAACATCGCAGCCGCTCACATCATGCTGTGATTCGCGTTTATGATGAAGCTGGCAACGTGATCGTGCGTTTCAATCAGAGCGCCAGCCGCATCGTAAACGCGAAGCTACCTTCCGCGTAACCTCGCGCCATAGCCTTGCGACGCGGGCGGAAGCTTCGGCGAAGGCGGGTCCGCGGTTTCTCGTAAAACTTTTTTGCCATGCCCGCCAAAATTTTCCGAAGGAAAGGGTAAAGGCCAGAAATGAGTTCTCAAGATGAGGGCTCACCGAAAGCCAAAACAGAACAGAAAAACAAATTAAGCAATATGAAAAAGCAAAACCCATTAACCAAACTGACGCTGCTTTTAGCAGTGTTACTGACTCTTGGTGCAGCTAGGGCGCAGGCCGACATCCTTCCTGGTGTCAGCATTGGCTTCGCGCCTGTCGGTTTAACCATGAATCAGACTGACCGGCCCATGCCGGCGCCACGGCCGCACCCACCCTTTCCGCGCCGGTAACGCCAGCTTCAAATCCTTAATGCGGGAACTTGCGAGAGAACGCGCGAGTTCCCGCGAGAAGAAGAATAAGGGTCAGTCCTCACTATTGACACAAGTTGATGATTGGGTTAGCACGCGGCGTGGCGCGTCAACTTCGAATTCAATACGCTGGATTCTGCAGGTGGTGGACCACTCGGCGATTTTTTTATTGATTGCTTCATTGCGACGAAGGGGAGGGAGTGGCTTTATGCCACTCCCTTACCCGCTTGGGCTTTGCCCCCTTACAGGGGGGCCGATTCGATACCACGCGCTTTGTGCGTGGCTCATTATCCTTACCTGTTACTTATTTTTTGCCACTTGCGTCAAACTTGCCAGCAACACGCTCTGCCTGGAACGAAGTTGGTACGCCAGCCTGTAACATGTAGAAGCAACCATTCAAACCACTAAATGTGGTAGAAATCCCGGTAATAGACTTACTTGCCCAATTGCCGGCGTACGTAGTCTCCGAATTCTTAAAAGTAAACATGAACATGCCCGCTGATTGTACCCATAAGCCTGAGTGTCCTTCCCCATCGGTAAAGGTACCACCTGCGTTAACCGTAAACGTTTCTCTGCTGTAGCTGCCATCGCAGTTCCAGTCATAAAACAGCGTCCAATTTCCTGTAATAGCCATAGTTTTTAATTTTTGTGTGCCTACTCTTTAATGAAGGATTTTCGGCTTACTCCTTTTAATCATCTGTCTTCACCCATTTGAGTTACCGGCAGTTGATCAAACTGATATTTACTCAAATATGTGGCGTGACTTTTCGCGTCACATTGTGAATTTTCGCGTCACAACGGGAAATAACGTGACGGAATCAGCACTTCCAAGTAACGGGACATGTTCGCCGCAAAACAATTGAGCCGGGCAGTAAGGCCGATCAGTCGGCGAAGATGATTCCGGTCCAAATGGTCGATCTAGTGGGGAGCTGGGGTCAGAGCTTACTATCGACACCGTGTGAGTGCCCCGCAGCTTTCGGTTCCGCCGCCGCCATTGCTGGGAGCGTGAAAAAAATCGTGGCGACCAGACTCCAGAAAATTCCGATGGCGCACGCGATCCCAAGACCGGTGAGGGCGGGGTTTCGCGCAAGAGCGAGCGAGCCGAAACCGCTCACCGCGGTCAAACCGGCGAGCAGAACCGGTTTCACCACGCCGGCAACATCGTGCTCGATTTCATGTGTCTTTTGCCAGACCAGCACAACATATATCCCGTAGTCCACGCCGATGGCCAGTACCAGGCGGAACGAGAGCACGTTGAGCAGATTGAGATTAAGGTGCAGCAGTTTCATCGAAGCGATCATTGCTCCGATCCCGAACGCCAGTGTGATTACCTGGATAAGCCACAAACGAAGGTCGCGGTATAACAGGGCCAGCAACGATATGTCGAAGATCGCCATTAGTGCGCTGATTATGAGCAGTTGATGATGCGACCATGGCTGGAGATCGGCCAGCGCGTAGCTCCAGCCCGAGAGAATCATCGGAACACCAGCCACCGGCAGGTCGCGTCCGAGCTCCTGGCTTTGTGCCTGGGTCGAGACGGGCTGATGGGTCGTGACAAATCCAGTTGTCAGCGACGCGTCTCGCCCAAAGTAGCGGTCCACTAAAAACCACCAGCTCGATGTTTCCGGCAATTCGCTCCGCCAGTTTGGCAGCGGCACATTTTGATCGGCAATATGTTGTAAGTCGTCGAGCAACGTGAATGCCGGCTCGAACGAATCGCGGCTGAATCCTTCGGCATCCAGCGTTTGCTCCAGCGTCTCGTGCGCTGCTTGGAA
>DATEZD010000098.1:0-13925 GCA_035255865.1 Candidatus Udaeobacter sp. | reverse complement strand
AAGTGGCATCGGCTTCCAGGCGATACCCGGGAAACAATGCGCAAGATGCGCAGGCCACGATCAAACATTATTTCGCGCTCGATCATCCGTTGGCGGAAATCTGCGCCTCGTTCCCGGACGATCCGATGATGAATGCAGTGAGAGAATTTTGTCGAGGCTTGCGGATCATTCGGCAGCCGAAATGGGAATGTCTGGCCACGTTCATCTGTTCCTCGATGAAGCAGGTGGTCCACATTCGCCAGATCTCGCTGGCGTTAAGAAAACGCTTTGGCAACCCGATCAATATCGATAAGCAGGTTGCGTGCACGTTTCCGTCGCCACAGCGAATTGCCCGAGCTACTGAGCGTGAATTACGCGAATGCGCGCTCGGTTATCGCGCCAAAAACCTGCGCGCGACTGCGGAATTGGTCCGTTCCGCCGAATGTAATCTGGAAGCATGGTCGGCGCTTCCCGATGCCGAGCTCCGAGAACACTTATGCGTGTTGCCCGGCGTGGGAGCGAAGATCGCAAACTGCGTTATGCTATTTGCCTACGAGCGGCTGCGCGCATTCCCAATCGACGTCTGGATCGAGCGGGTTTTGAGAGAGCGTTATTTCCCGCGCCAAAAGAAAATAACGGCGCAACGGCTGCGTGAATTCTCCGAAACGTATTTTGGCGAACACGGCGGTTATGCGCAGCAGTACTTGTTTCATCACGCCCGGATCAATGGGACCAAGAATAAAACTAACAGTATGAACAGGGCGCAGCCCCAAGTTGTCAGTGCCTGAGGGCTGGGATAATGTTGCAGCCTTAAGCTGAAAAGCGCTGAGCCCGAATCTTTCTTACCACTAAGAGACTGCTCTCATGACAACGGCTGACATCATGCTCGCCCAGCCGGGCAACCCCGAAAGCTTTCGGGACCACGAATACGATGCCCGAACGATTTTGTGGGCGGTGCTTGCGGCAATTGCAATTCACCTTGCGGTAGCCTTCTTGCTTGCTGCCTTCAGCGGCGTTTTCTCGCCAACCGTTCCCTTTGAGGACAAGCCCGCAGAGCTCACGCTCATGGATCTGTCACCGGCGTCGCTGGTGCCGAAGAATTCCGCTTTTATGGAAACGGACGAATCGAAAAAAGCACCCGAGCCGAAGGACAAAACATTCGAGTCAAACGCGAATTCAATTGGAGCAAGCGAGATGGCTGCCGCTGGTGAATTGCCGTTGCCGTCGCAGACGGGGAAAGATCGCCCGTTAATGGATTTTGAAACAAATCCGTATTCGCTGGAAACAAAGGGAGCGCAACCGCAGCAATCGGCCGCCGCCTCGCAACAGAAACAAATGCCTGCTGCCCAACCGGTGCCGATGACCGCTGCAGAGCAATTTGCCTTGTTAACTCAAAAACCGGCTTCAGAAACCCAACGATCGGCTGAACCATCGCAAGCGCAATCCGCGTATCGCCGCTTAAAGGAGCGGACTCACATCGCCGGAAACATCACCAATCGCGGGATTTCAGCCGTGAATGCCTTAGGCACGCCGCTCGGTCGCTATCAAAAGATCGTAGCAGATTCAATCGGATCGCGTTGGTATACATACGTGAAAGAAAAGGGCGACTTGATCAATATCGGGACGCTGCGGCTTCGATTTTATGTTGATCGAAGCGGACGAGTGAAGGATCTCAAAGTTATTGAGAACAGTTCGAACGAGGCGTTCGCGAATGTTTGCGTGCAATCGGTGCTGGAAGCGCACCTTCCTCCTATCCCTGAGGATGTCGCGAACACGTTGCCCGCCGAAGGCCTGGAAATTGACGGACTCGGTTTCATTATTTTTCCAAACGGATGATCGCGGCCTGGATCATTGCCGAAACGCCGGGAATCGTGAATACCGTGCTCGGATTTTTCGCGAGAGGCGGCCTTTTCATGTGGCCGCTGCTGGCCTGCTCGATAGTCTCCGTGACAGTCATGATTTTGCGCGGCCTCGCGTTGCAACAGAAAAAGGTCATGCCGCCAGCAATCGAGGAGGAGATAGAACGTCTGGCGCCGGGCGAAGGCCCTGAGCGGCTATCGCGACTGGTGCATCACGATAATTCGTCACTTGCGCGGATCACCCGGGTCGCGCTGCAACATTTGCGCGGACCGCGCTCCGAAAATGTGGAAGCGGTCCAAACGCGCGCGCGTCACGAGATGGTGCGCCTGGAAAAAGGTCTCATCATTCTCGAAGTCATTGTAGGCATTGCGCCGTTGCTCGGGTTGATCGGCGCGGTCTCGGGATTGGTCCACGTTTTTTCCCATCTGGGACTGAGTTCAGGCGCGTCGGATACGCGCCAGATCGCACTCGGCATCGCCGAGGCATTGAATGCAACCGTGTTCGGGCTTTCGATTGCCGTGCCGACGCTGGTCGGGTTCACATATTTTTCCAGAAAAGTAGAAGTGATGTCGGTGGAGATGGAAACGCTGGTCGTCGAGCTAATCAACAAATGTTATTACGGCCGCTCCTCGCGCGAATTTGGAACGGCAAAAGCGCCGCCCACCGCGCAAGTACCGATTCCGACGCCGCTGGCGTGAAACGCGCGGCGCATTTAAGCACATGAATTTCGCAGTGCGAAAACGGCGGGCGCCTCTCATTATTATTGTTTCGCTCGTCGATATTCTCATCATCCTGCTGATTTTTTTTGTCGTCTCGACATCGTTTAAAAAGGACCAGCCAGAGGTGCAAATTAATCTGCCGGAATCCAAAACGGCGCAAAAACGCCCGGGTGAACTCGAGCACGCGATTGTGAGTATCGATCAAGATGACCAGATTAAACTGGACGGCCGCGCGTTCGGGGTGGACGAACTCGAAGGCGCAGTGCGCGACTTGCCAGATCCGCGCAAATCCACGCTCGTGCTGCAAGCGGACAGGAAAGCCTCTTTCGGCACCATCATTAAGGTGATGGATGCGTTGAAGCAGGCGGGCGTGAGAAATTTACCGGCCTTTACCAAGGAAGAAAAATGATTCTGCCAATCTTGCAGTACGGCGACCCAATCCTGCGGGCAAAGGGCAAACGGATCGACGAAATCGACGATCGAATCCGAGAGTTGGCGGCGAACATGATCGAGACGATGCACGCAGCCCATGGCGTGGGACTGGCAGCGCAGCAGATCGGTGAAGCCTTGCAACTGACTGTGCTCGACATTTCGGCAGTCGAAGATCGGCCAAGCACGCTGAAATTAGATGGCAACGAGGCTGATCCAAAGAGTGCGATGCCGTTGGTGTTGATCAATCCGGAAATCGAACTGCACGGTGAAGCGGGAATTGGAGTGGAAGGCTGCTTGAGTTTTCCCGAAATCACCGGCGACATTGAACGGGCGGAGTCGGTGATCGTGCGCGCGCAGAGTTTGGAAGGCGACACAATGCAGATTGAAGCGGGCGGATTCCTTGCGCGCGCGCTTCAGCACGAAGGCGATCATCTTAACGGAATTTTATTTATCGATCGGATGCGCTCGGCGGCGAAGGCCGCGTTGTCCAGCCGCCTGAGACGATTGCAAAAAGAAACGAGACGTGGCGTCTGGCATCGCGAAGAAGTTGTAAGCGAGACGACGCTGTAGCCAAGCCCTTCACTCTTCCCGCAGGAGTTTGGATGGATCGACGGCAACCGCTCGCAGGGCTGGAATGGCCGATGCTGCAATGCCAAGCAGCGCCATCGTTAACACTGCGCCGACCACGACCACGGGATCCCGCGGATTCGCCTGATACACAATGTGCTCGAGTAACCGTCTGGCGAACACGCCTAACAGCAGTCCCGCTAACGATCCGAGTCCGAGCAGCACGATAGGACGCCCCAGAGCGGCGTTCATCACATGCCTCGTGCGCGCGCCAAGGGCCACGCGAATGCCGAGCTCCTTCATCCGCCGACTCACGTTGTAGGCGGCCATGCCGAAGATGCCGGTCACCGCCAGCATCGCAGCCAGCAGGCCCATCACGCCCAGTCCTACGCTTGCCGCACGGGCTGGGAATAGCACTCCCGCCATAGCGTCCGGCCAGCTCTGCACGGTAATCAGCGCATTCGGCTCAATGGCGCTCAGGGTGCGTTCGAGCGCTGTGACCATCTCGTTTTGCGCGCGTGTCGTCCGTACCACGAAGACCGCGACGCCGTTCTCGGTTTGAAACAACGGCAGAAACACGACCGGTTGTTGCGGCTCCATAATTTCGTAATACTTGCCGTCCTCCGCCACGCCCACCACTTCCGTCAAGTGATCCCTAAGAATGAAGCGTTGTCCAATAGCGGGTGTTTCGCCCCACATCTTCCGCGCGAAGGTTTGATTCACGATCGCGACATACGGCGTCGTTTTGGTGTCATGCCATGAGATATCCCGTCCACTTAGGAGCCTAGTGCTCGCAGCCTTCAGGTAACCGGGCGACATCGTAAACACGTATGGCGCCAGCACAGAATTATTCAGATTGAAATCTGTCGTTCCTGGCGGGAAAACCGGAACGCCGCGCAGCCCGCCGGTAAAGGGCACGCGGTTCACCGCACCCGCCGTCGTTACACCTGGAATCCTCTGCACCGCCTCAAGCATTGCTTTCTGTTTCACAAGCAGCGCGTCACCTCGCTGTTCTATTTCACTCAAGTCTATGTTGGCGAGCATTGCTCCCTGCGGCTGAAAACCCAGCGGAGCTTGCAACATGCGAACCATGCCGCGGACGGCGACCAGCGAGGCCGTCACGAGCAACGTGCAGATCGCAATTTGTGCGCCGAGCAACAGGTCCCGCAGAGTAAATCGGCGCAGTGGCGTTGAATCTACTGGTCCGCTCTTCATCGCCTGCAACGGACTGCTCTGCGACATCTGCCGCGCCGGAATCATCCCAAACAGCAGCGCGCTTACCAAGGTCAAGAACAGAGCTGCCAGGTAGACACGCGCATCCACGCTGGCCGCCAGACGGCCGTACGGCGATAGCGGCTGGTTTAGGACACGTAGCAGCAGACCCGCGATCACCAGGCCTGCCGTTCCGCCTAGCATCGACAACACTATCGCCTCGGTTAACAGTTGCCGCACCAACCGCCACCGGCTCGCTCCCAAAGCGAGACGGAGCGCCAGTTCCCGGCTGCGATCCGCCGCGCGCGCCGCAAACAGGCTGGCGAGATTGGCGCACGCCGCCACCAGCAGCACCAGAGCCAGCCCCGCCACGCTATAAAGAAATCCGCGAATGACGTCACCGGCGTCCCCGTAGAGTCCTGGATGGATCAACCGCAGCGGAACTCCGTTGTCTGTTTGCGGATACTCCTTTGCCAACTGGGCCGCAATCGCATTCAGGTTTTCCGTTGCCTGCTGCGGCGTCACGCCTGGGTTCAGCCGGCCGAGCACCGTCAGCGGCCTGCCGGTCCGGTTCTGAAGATAAGCCGCGTCGAAATAGTTCACGATCGGTATGTAATAGTCGGGCCAGTCAAATCGGTCCGTGCCGTGGAACCGCGCCGGTGCCACGCCAATCACCGTGAACGGATCGTTGTAGAGCCGCACGGTGGTGCCGACTACGCCCGGATCGCCGTTGAATGCGCTTCGCCAAAGACTATCGCTCAACACGATGTAAGCCGCTGAATTCGGGCCATGCTCGTCCGCCGCTTGGAAGAACCGTCCGATCGCCGGTTGCACACCCAGCAGATCGAAATAATTGCCGGTGACTGCGTAGCCGGAGACATCCCTCACGACGTTACCCCAACGCAGTCTCGCCTGACAAAATCCGTAGAAACCCGCAATATCGCTGAAGGTGGTGTTTCGCTGCCGGATGTCTTCGAATGCGGGATACGATGTAGTCAGTAGCTTAAAGCTTGTCCACGGCTTGAGGCGAAGCTGGTAGAGATTCTGCGGGTCGCTCGCTTCCACCGGCTGCAGCAGGACCGCATTCACTACTCCGAAGACGACGACGTTTGCTCCAATTCCCAGCATCAGAGTGAGTAACGCTACAAGCGTGAACGCGGGAGACTTCCAAAGCACGCGCAGCGCATAACGAATATCTAGGAGCATGTCCTTCATAGAAGCCTTGGCACTCCCGCGCGCTCGACCATCTAATGAGAATTCGGCCTAACTATTTGCGCCTTTGAGAAGACGTGATTTTTTGGACCCAATACGTTTGAGTTTCATCGAGTCAGGAACCCGGTCAATGGACTGGTTGCTGCCGCGACATCCAGTTTTTCGGCTAATCCGATCTCGCGCGCTTCGCGACCCGCTTCGATGGCTTTCTTAAATGCCTTTGCCATGCGAACGGGATCGGAAGCGATTGCGATCGCTGTGTTTACCAGGACGGCGTCGGCACCCATTTCCATGGCTTCGGCGGCGTGACTTGGCGCCCCCAATCCAGCATCGACAACGACTGGCACTGTGGCTTGTTCGATGATGATCTCGATCTGCGGACGCGCCTCGATCCCACGATTGCTGCCGATTGGCGAACCGAGTGGCATCACCGTGGCCGTCCCGATGTCCTGCAATCGTTTCGCCAAGACCGGGTCGGCATTGATGTATGGAAGAACAGTGAACCCTTCCTTCACCAGAATTTCCGCAGCTGCCAGGGTTTCGACCGGGTCGGGAAGCAAATAGCGCGGGTCCGGGTGAATTTCGAGTTTGATCCATGTCGGCAAGCCTACGCTCGCTGCTAGGCGCGCAAGCCGCACGGCTTCCTCTGCGTTGCGCGCCCCGCTGGTGTTCGGCAGGAGAAGAAAACGTTTTGGATCGATAAAATCGAGAATGTTCGCAAACGGATCATGTTTGCCCGAGAGATCGGCCCGGCGCAGCGCCACCGTCACCAGCTCCGCGCCGCTGGCAATGAGCGCGTCGCGCATCAACTCGTTCGACGCAAATTTTCCCGTGCCAACAATCAGGCGCGAGGTGAATTCGCGATCAGCGATCTTCAGTTTCGAAGGCTTATCCGCCATTACACCAACAATAACGAATTTGTGCGCGCTCGCGAATTCGCGTGGTCAGCGGAACATAGGCCTGTGGCCTGTGCGTCCGGCGGACATCTTGTCCGCTATCTCTCAAGTACAGCGGGTTTCAAACCCGCTGGGCGCGCGCACAGACTGTGAGTTGCTCTGTTGAAAAGCTGACGCAGTGAAGCAGAAGCGGCGCCCCCGCCGCTTTTCTTGTGCGCGCAAGAGCGCGACGAGGGCGTCGCGTCCACCTAATCGCCAGCTTTTCAACAAAGCCACTGGAAGTCTATGTTCCGACGTGTACAAACCATCCCAATGTGGAAATAATATTTCATGACGCGATTCGATCTTCGCCGGCAGGATTGCATTAAAGGGATGTCGCGGCTGCACGATGAAAGCGTCGATCTGGTCGTCACTTCGCCCCCGTACAATCTCGGGATTCGCTACGGAAAATTCTCCGATAGCCAGGATCGACAATCGTATTTGGATTGGTGCGACAAGTGGACGAAACACATCCGGCGCGTCTTAAAATCGAGCGGCTCATTTTTTCTCAACATCGGCTCCGCGCCATCGAATCCATTGTTGCCGCATGAAATTGTTCTTCAACTGCACGCACCGTTCGTTCTCCAAAACACGATCCACTGGATCAAATCGATCACGATCGAGGATCGTTGTAGCCGCCGCCCTGTGGGCGACGCGACGCGGTGCGAGCAAAAACGTGGGAGCGGCGCTTTCCACAGGAAAGCGGCTACAGCAATTCGCTCCTTCGGTCATTTCAAGCCGATTAGTTCCAAACGGTTCCTTAACGATTGCCACGAATACGTTTTTCATTTCACCAAAACCGGAGATGTGAAAGTCGATCGCCTCGCTATCGGAGTGCCATATCAGGACAAAAGTAACATCGCGCGGTGGCGGCATACGCGTGGGGGCGATCTGCGTTGCCGCGGCAATACGTGGTTTATTCCGTATGAAACGATTCAGAATCGCGAGAAAGAACGGCCGCACCCGGCAACATTTCCAGTTCAACTCGCAGAATGGTGTATCAAGCTGCACGGCGCGTCGCGCGTTCACACGATGCTTGATCCGTTTCTCGGGATCGGAAACTCAGCCGTCGCGGCGAAGCGCTGCGGCGTGAAAAAATTTATCGGATTCGAAATCGACGAGACCTATCTCGCGGAAGCGAAGAGACGGCTTGAGCTAAAATAATTGGTCGTCGGGTTTCGGCGTCGTCGTCGATGCTCGAAACATCTCAAGAGATCTAACCAGTTTGCTCGGTAATGGCCAGACGCGTTCGAAGATTCGCTCGGCCAACGGTTTTGCGGTCAGATAACCTGCGGCAAACATTTCCAGGCGCGCGTCCAGATTGTCGATGTAATGGAGTGCCATTGCTTCCGGCGTTTTCGGATCAACCGGCGAGCCGAACTGTTGTTCGCCGTGATGCGCGCCGATCAGATGCAGCAAATGCAAGCGTACGTCTTCTGAGGACGGCGACAGATTTTTCCACAAATCGGCATTGTCCGTAGAAATTTTTCGCCACAAAGAATTTACCAGCTCAAGTCCAATCGAGATATGTCCGATCAATTCGCCGCGTTCGTCGTAATCCATGACGAAGCCGCTCTCGGAGTAATGGTTTTCCCACAGCTTGCCGGAATCGTGGAAAAGAATTCCGGCGATCAGAAGATCGACATTCAATTGCGGATAGAGCCCTGCGATTGCCAGCGCGACCCGCATCATTTGCGCGGTGTGTTCAACCAATCCTCCTCGCCGCGCGTGATGATTCTTTCGCGCCGCCGCGGTGCGCTGGAATCGTTCGCCCAAATCTTTTATAAACACATCACAAAGCGCGCGCAATCGCGGGTCAGTAATCTTTTCGATCGTCTCGACGATGAACTTCCAGTCTGCGTTTTGCTTTTCCCGCAACTCCGCAGGGCCCTGGAGCAATTCGCTTTTTTCCTGCGGAGTCAGCGGTCGCACATTCCACTTCTGCGCCTCAAGCCCGTACTGCGAATGTGAATTAAATTCGCCGGTGAGCTCGATAAAGCTATCGCTATTGAAACTGGTGCACGCTCTATACTGCGGATGATCGCTCCAGACGCGCAGCGTCATTCGATCGCACGCATCGGCCAGGCTCAATTCGCAGTACGGTTTTTGTTCGCGCGTGAGTTTCGGCGCTGCTGATTCGACCTGCACATGGACCCGCGCCGGTACCGCGCCGCCGCCTGTGCGGGACGCCGCACGGCGAATTTCTGTGAGAGTCATCAAATCCATCGTTTTGAATGTATCACGAGTCGCAAGCTGTGCTGTAGCCTCGAAAGCTTTCGGGGCTGTCTCAGCGCACAAAGTCAGACCACGCCGGAGGAAGTCCGCTGAGGACAGCGGACCCTACAGCATCTACGCTCCATTTGGTCAATGTTTCTAAAGCACTTGGAATGCAGCGCGTGTGGCCTTCAGCATGAATGGTCGCTTTTGCAAAATCTCTGTCGCTCCTGCCACAAACCGCTCCTGGCGATTGTTGATCTTGCCGTGGCGAGTCGAACGCTGACGCGCGAAACGCTGGCCACGCGAGAGAAATCGTTGTGGCGTTATCGCGAAGTGTTGCCGTTGCCCGGCGACGTTGAGCCGGTGTCGTTAGGCGAAGGCGGAACGCCGCTGTTGCGCGCATCCGGCAGCTGCCGGACTGACGACATCGATCTCTGGATCAAGGATGAATCGCTAAATCCGACGCAGAGCTTCAAGGCCCGCGGGATGAGCGTGGCCGTTTCGATGGCAAAATATCTCGGGGCGACCAAACTTGCGGCCCCAAGCGCTGGAAATGCTGGAGGCGCGCTGGCCGCCTATGCGGCTCGGGCGGGTCTGGAAGCGCACATCTTCATGCCGCGCGACACGCCGCGCGCGAACATCATCGAGTGCCGGGAGCTGGGCGCTCACGTCACGCTGATCGACGGATTGATCACTGATTGCGGCGCTGAAATCGCGCGCCGAAAAGAAAAGGAAGGCTGGTTCGACATGTCCACGCTCAAGGAACCGTATCGCGTCGAAGGAAAAAAGACGCTCGGCTACGAACTAGCGGAGCAATGTAACTGGCAACACCGAAAGTCTTCGCGTGCTCGCGACCTGCGATCGGAGCTCCCAGACGTAATTCTCTACCCAACCGGCGGCGGCACCGGCCTCATTGGAATATGGAAAGCGTTCGATGAAATGGACGCGCTGGGCTGGATCGGGAACAAGCGTCCACGCATGTTCGCTGTGCAAGCCGCGGGCTGCGCGCCGATCGTCCGCGCGTTCGAAGCGGGAGAGAAAACCGCCGCAGAATTTCCGGATGCGCACACGGTTGCCTCAGGTCTGCGCGTTCCAAAAGCGATCGGCGATTTCCTTATCCTGAAAATCCTCCGTGATTCCCATGGCGGCGCGATTGCCGTCGATGATAAAGAAATGATCCGAACAGCACGCGAAGTGGGATCGAAGGAAGGTCTCTTTGTCTGTCCCGAAGGAGCAGCCTGTTTTGCAGCTTTGAAGTTGCTGCGTTCCACAGGCAAAATTCGCTCCGGCGAGCGCGTAGTCATTTTCAATACCGGCTCAGGCATTAAATACCTCGAGTGTTACAGCTCGTAAAAATTTTCGATACTGGATACTCGATGCTGGGTTTCGTTGCTAAATCGGCCTAACGCCCGGGACGCGGCGCGGGCGTGGGGCGAGACCTCGGTGCCGGGGTAGACCTTGGTGAGGGCGCGGGCCTTGATGTAGGCGTGGGCGTAGCAGTAGCTGTCGCTTCTGGTGTAGCACTCGGTGTTATCGCAGGTGTAGCTGTAGGTGTGGCAGTCGGCGTTGGTGTAGGTGTCGCGCATGGCACGATGTAGTGTTCCGTCAGCGTCTGCTGCACCATGCTATCATTGACGTAGTATCCCACCGCCCACAGATCGCTCCCTGAAACCTGGGTTATGGCGTAGAGTCGGTTTCCGTTGGTTCCGCTATTCGGGCCGCGAATCGCACTCCAACTAGTCCCATCCCAATGCTTAAACAAAGTAGAGTCAGAGCCGTTGTTGTAGTTGCCGACGGCCCAGATGTCGCTCGCACTCAGTGCTACAACCGCGGCGAGGTTATTCTGGTTGTACTGGGGGCTAGAGATCTCGGTCCAGGTGGCCCCATTCCAATGCATAATCAGATCGTTACCCGCTTGATAGCTGCCGACGGCCCAGACGTTGGTAGCTGAGAGGGCCGCGATTCCGTTTAGCACCCTCGCCGGGGGGCCGAAGCTGTCATAAACGAAGGTCCACGCGCTGCCGTCCCAATGTATGACGAGCGCCTGGACCTCGTCGTATTCTACCGACGCCCAGACATCGTTAGCCGTGACCGCCGATACCCCCGTCACCCGGGTGTGGCCGATAAAGTAATCGGGGCTGGGAACGATGCTCCACTCCGACCCGTTCCAATGCTCGGTCAAGCTCTCGCCGGATCCATTTACGCCGGTTATCGTGCCCCCCACCGCCCAGACATCGTTCGGGGCGACGGCGGTCACGCCATATAGATCGTTGTTGTCCATCCCGAGATTCGGACTGGGCACGATGCTCCAGGCCGTCCCGTTCCACCGCTCGATCAGCGTCTGGCGAACCCCCCTACTTCCCAGGTAGGAGCCGACGGCCCAGACATCGCTCGCCGAAGCGGCCACGCCATTTAGAACCACATTGGGGCCGGGAGTCGGGACGGCCATGACACTCCAAGTCACACCATCCCAGTGTTCGACCAGCGCCCCGTTCGCCGAACCTACCGCCCATACATCATTCGTCGCGCGCGCTGCTACTCCGCGCAGAAAGCTATCTCCTTCACCACTATTAGGGCTGGATACAACCTGCCAAACCGGCAGGCAGGGCGTTGGGCTCGCGGTACTTGTCCGCGTGAGGGTGCGTGTAGCGGTGCTGCTGAGCGTGACGGTCTGTAACGGCGTGGTGCAGGCGGTTTCGGTGTATTGCCGGTTGTCGTTGGTGGTGGTGACGTTGATTGTGTCCGCACGCGCCAACACGGCCACAGCGCCGACCAGCATTGCGACGAGCGGAATGCGCCTCATTGTAGAGGCCATCGTCGTTTTCATTTTACCTTGCGTTGCGCTGGGCTGGCTTCGTGGTCTTCGTTTCCTTCTGTTAGCATCTCATGTCGGGCGCGGCGCTGGCGTTGGGCGAGATCTTGGCGCCGGGCTTGTTCTGGGAGTCGGTGTCGCTGTCGGAGTTGATGTAGCCGTGGGCGTCGGCGTTGCCGTAGGCGTAGGCGTCGGACTTGGCGTCGTTCCCGCCTGCACTTCAAAGGAGCCTTTGTCGATGCGACCGTTCACGACGCGATCAAAACCGGGGCCGCGCTGATCGAAGAAAGGCGGCGGAGTGAAATTCGGATCGCCTGCGTCAATGGCAGGGCTGCCGGGCAACAGCGCATGGGTGAATGTCGGCCCGCCGTTGTCCTGCAATGGGCCAAGTATTGGCTCGGTATTGATCTGGTCGCCGGGTCCCGTGAGAAAACCGCCCCCATTGTCATTACTAATATTGTAGCCGTCGGACGTAACCGTGCCTTGATAGGTAACGATATTAGCGCCGGAGGTTCCAGTTTTCAGGATTGTGTTCCCGATATCAAGTAACCCGTAGGCGACGATGCCGCCGCCTTTGTTATCTGCGTTGTTGCCGGCAATTGTGCAATGTTGGATGATACCGCCACCTAAGATGCCGCCACCATCGCCTCCAAACACAGCGCTGTTCGCGCTGATCGTGCTGTTAGTGATGGTAGCGCCGCCATAAATCCCGCCACCGTTATGGGATTGGTTGCCGCTAATCGTGGAGTTGGTGATCATACCGTTACCATTGAGAGCGCCGCCGGCTATGAAGGCGTAGTTGCCGTCAAGTGTGGTGTTGGTAATCGTTAGCGTCCCGCTGCTCTCGATACCGCCGCCCTCGCCCCATTGTGAGTGCTGATAATATCCCCCAACTGTGTTATTATTAACGGTGCTGCCAGTTATCGATAGCGTTCCGCGATTTTCGCTGCCGCCACCACGGCCGGCCACGTTGCCATTGACCGTGCTGCCCGCGATTGTCGCAACGCCGGAATTCCAGATCCCGCCACCGTAGCCGAAAGTTTGGCCTGACCCTCCGGGAAGATGACCAACCCCGTTATTGTTCACCATGCTGTTGGTGATCTCCACCGTCGCATTTGCGCCGTTGTTGTAAATGCCCCCGCCATTGCCCGTAAAGTAGGGCAAGCCGAAATCAAACATGGCCAGGTTGTCGGTCACGAGACTGTTAACGATCATGAGGGTCGGGCTTCCGCCGTTGGAGCCGTCGTTGGCAATGCCCCCACCGGCCGTCAGGGTCACGGTCGACAAGGCCTGGTTGCCGCTGATCGTGGTATTGAGGATCGTTAGGTGGGCGGTGCTTCCTGAACCGTCGTTGTAGAGGCCGGCACCCTGGCTGTCGGGAGCGAAGTTGCCTGACACGATGCAGCTATCGATCGTCAGCGTGGCGTGGTCATTCAAAACGCCGCCACCACCACTGCCACTCCCGTTCTGAATAGTTAGGCCTTCGATTGTAACCGAGCGGCCGGGCATGACGTGAAAGATGCGGAATAGGTTAGACGACGATCTTGAGACCGTGAGCAAATCCCTTCCGGGACCGGCGATGGTAATATTGTTATTGATTACAAGTTCGCCACTCGTCAGGTTGATGATCTGTCCATTAAGCGCAGAATCGAAATTAATTGTATCGCCGTCATTAACGACGGCGAGTGCTTGCCGCAATGAGCCGGGGCCGCTGTCATTGGTGTTTACGACTGTGATAGTGCCGGCGTGTGCTGGGAATGCCGCAGCGTAACCCAGCAGCATGCAAGCGGCAGCGAGACGTACTTCCATGATTCTGGCACCCACGTGAACTCCGGGCAGTTCAAGTCTTGCGCGATTGTGCTCAATTAGTCGAGCAAGATCCGAAATGAAATTTCAATTGAACCCAGCGCGCCTACGCTGAACGGAGCGTTGAAAATCGTCGTCAGTCCCGCTGATCATCGAACGGCCTCAACGGGGAGA
>DATEZD010000097.1:0-2407 GCA_035255865.1 Candidatus Udaeobacter sp. | reverse complement strand
ACGACATCGCCGGCGTCGTAGAAAAAACCGGCGCAAACATCACCAAACTCAAAGTGGGCGATGCGGTTTACGGTTATCCAACGTTCGGCGGCGGCTGGGCAGATTACGTCACGGTCAAGGAATGGGAAGTGGCCGCGAAACCAAAGTCTCTGAACTTTGTCGAAGCCGCGGCGGTGCCGATGGGCGCTTTGACAGCGTGGCAGGCTTTGGTGGACGTAGCGAAGCTGCAACGGGGACAAACCATTCTGATCCACGGTGGCTCAGGCGGAGTTGGTGGCTTCGCAATTCAAATCGCCAAAGCGCGCGGCGCACGCGTCATCGCGACCGCCTCGACCGCAAACCAGGACCTCCTCAAGCAACTCGGCGCAGACGTCGCAGTCGATTATACAAAGACCAGGTTCGAAGACGTTGCGAAGGATGTGGACGCTGTGCTCGATCCCGTAGGAAAAGAAACGCTCGCCCGTTCTTATGGCGCAGTTAAGAAAGGCGGCATTGTCATGTGTTTAGTCGCGCTCCCCGATCGGGCCGAGCTCCAGAAACGGGGTATTCACGGTGCGGCAATCTCGGTTCATCCGGATGCAGCAGACCTCACGGAGATTGCGCGCCTGATCGACGAGGGAAAGATCAAGCCAATCGTGACGCAAGTTCTGCCTTTGAGCGAAGCGATCGCGGCGCAACACCAAGCCGCCACACATCACACGCGCGGAAAAGTGGTGCTTCGAATTGCAGAAGAGCCGAAAGGTTAATTCAGGTTCGATTCTCTCGCATTCGATTCTCTGGTTGGCGTCTGACTCCTCGTCACTCATCACGTGCCTGCCGAGCCGTAGCCCAGCAGAGGCTGGTCACTTGTCACTATTTGTATCGCTACTCTATAAACTGCGCGATTGAGCGATATTTGTGGCTGAGTTCTTTGATGCCGTGCTCGAAGTGGTGAATGCGGCGGATGGAACGGACGACCAGCCAGCAGCCGAGCACGACCAGACCCAGGTTCAGCAGCAGCAGCGGCGCCAGCAGAGGCATCACCTTCTCCATGCTGTAAAAGCGCGAGGTGGCGATGAGCGCGCTCAGCACGGACAGAGGCAAAGCGAAGACGGCGATACCCGTGCGCAGAGCAGCAAGCGCAGTTCGTTTTTCGGCGAGGAGCACCTGGATTTCGCCAAAGATCACACTGTCTCGTGTCGGTAATCCGTCGGCTTCCAT
This sequence comes from Candidatus Udaeobacter sp., assembly GCA_035255865.1. Classification (GTDB taxonomy): domain Bacteria; phylum Verrucomicrobiota; class Verrucomicrobiia; order Chthoniobacterales; family UBA10450; genus Udaeobacter. The sequence goes on along the minus strand of DATEZD010000097.1, from coordinate 1,207 downwards.
CTCCATTTGCTCTTCAATGTAATCGATTCAGCGCAAAACTGGCGAAAAATCGAGTTCAACTCGTGGAGTCACCTCATCCCTGTGGCCAGGCGGCTTCGGTCGCTATTTCCCGGATCGGTGCTATACTCTTAAATGTCTAAACGATCTGCTATCTCTTTCACGCGTCGCGGGCCCGACAACATTACCGAAGAGTTGATCGCTGTGCTTTCGTCGAAGGCCTCTTTCGAATTCAAGCCCTTGTTCGAAATTATGCTCCTCAACCTGCGGGAGCGAAATGCAGCCAGTGGCGGCGAAGAGATGCTGCGTTTGCGTGCGTATGAAAAGCTTCAGGGCCTTGTCAACCAGGGCGCGGTCCACCGGGAAGTTAACGGGACCACGAAGAAATACAAAGGCGTTGCTCCACGAATAGCCGTCCTGCGCACTGAGATGAAAGCTATACGCGCCGCCTGCAACGAGCGCGCTCGCGCCAAGGCTGCCGCCGCGGCGAACTGAACGCTGACTTCTGACATCGGTTTCGGGGGGCGTGATGCCAATCAGGTTCGGACCCTTCTACGTCGCTCCATCCCGGCCGTCTTCCTTTCTCGCCACGCGTCGCAAATCGTCGAGCAGGATCTCCATATCGCGCAACGTCGTCCGATAGTTCAAAACGCAACCACGCAGAGCGAAGCGACCGCCGAGCGTCGCATTGGACAGATACGAGCTGCCGTCTCGTTGCAGAGCGACTAGCAGTCGTTCATTGAAAACATCGATTGCTTTGGGCGATTCGTTCCTGAGCCGCCCCGGTACATGACGAAAACAGAAGATCGACAGCTCGACCGGCGCAGCCATCTCGAAATCATCGCTGGCTCGCACCATCGACTCGAGGTGGCGTGCACATGCAAGATTGCTTTCGATGGCCTCGCTCAACCGATCGAGACCCACTCCTTTTAACAACATCCATACTTTAAGCGCCCGGAAACGCCGCGATAGTTCCGGCCCGTAGTCCCAGCACACAAACGCTTCGTCTGCCTCCTCACCAAACATGCGAGTGTATTCGGCCTCATGAGCAAAAGCGGCCCGGGCGATCTCTGGGTCGCGGTAAATTACGCAGCCAACGTCGACTGGCAGATAAAGCCATTTATGAGGATCCAGCGCGATGGAATCCGCCTGCTCCATGCCTGCGAACAATTTTCTTGCCGAGTCCGCGAGCACAGCAAAAGCGCCATAA
>DATEZD010000096.1:0-8572 GCA_035255865.1 Candidatus Udaeobacter sp. | reverse complement strand
TCGTCTCCGCTCAAAATTGTAAACGATTCGGGCAAACGCCGGCGCAGATCGCCGACGCGCTCCACGCTGCCGCTCGCTTCCTTGATTGAAACAATATTGCGGCACTCGTTTGCGAGGCGCGCCACGGTTTCTGGAAGGATGTCCACGCTGCAGCGTCCGGGGATGTTGTAGAGCATGATCGGCAGCGATGTGGCGCCGGCGATTGCTTTGAAGTGACGAAAAAGCCCCTCCTGGCTCGGCTTGTTGTAGTAGGGCGCGACGAGCAGCGCGCCGTCGACGCCGAGTTTCTCGGCCAACTTCGTGTCGGCGATTGCGTGTTGCGTAGCGTTTGAACCCGTCCCCGCGAGGACAAGGCAACGTTTATTCGCCGTTGCGACCGACAGCCGAATTACCTGTTCGCGTTCCTTGTGTGAAAGCGTCGGCGATTCGCCGGTGGTTCCGATCGCGACGACGCCGCTGATGCCCGCAGCGATTTGTGTTTCAATGATTTTGTTGAAAGCGGAATCGTCGACGCCACCATTGAGAAATGGGGTGACCAGTGCCGTGAAAGTGCCGCGAAACATTGGAAGAGGTTAAAGCCTTACAAAGGTTACAAAGTTAAAAGGGCTCACTCAATTGTCATGTCGAGCGAAGTCGAGACATCTCTCACTATTTCCTTTTACGATTAGAGATTCCTCGACTTCGCTTGGAATGACGCTCGCTAAACTTCGACCGTGCCTTCAAAAACGAATTCGGCCGGGCCCGTAAGCGTGACGTTGTGAAACTGATTATCGCTCTTTTCAAATCCAACTTGAAGTTCGTCTCCGCCGCGGGCAGTTACACTGATCGGTCCGTTCAGCTTTTCGATAGCGGCGAAGATCAGCGCGCTTGCGACAATCCCAGTACCGCACGCCAGCGTTTCATCTTCCACGCCGCGTTCGTAGGTACGAACGGCGACTTTCTTCGGTCCGCGTTTTTCGATGAAATTCACATTCGCGCCCCTCGGCGAAAACATTTCGTGATAACGAATGGCTGAACCCTCTCGCCGCACATCGACATCGTCGATCCGTGGAACGGGAATGACCACGTGCGGCACGCCGCTGTTGATGAAATGAACGGTTTTGTTCCCATTCGCTACCGGGAGCTTGATATCCAGCCGTAAATCAGTCGGCTCGGTCATCTGCAGCGTGACGAGATCACCCCCCAACTCCGCTGAAATCACGCCTGCCGGTGTTTCAAAAGAAATTTTTGTCTGCGCTCCGGCGACCTTGTTTGCAAAACGAGCGAAGCAGCGCGCGCCATTCCCGCACATCTCTGCTTCTCCTCCGTCGGCATTAAAGTAGCGCATGCGAAAGTCGGCATGGTTCGCTGCTTCTTCGAGCAGCAAGATTCCGTCCGCACCGATGCCGCGGTGGCGATCGCACAGATGCGCAATTTGGCTGCGTTCCAGATGAATATCCCCTGCTCTGTTATCGATCAGGATGAAATCGTTTCCCGCGCCGTTCATTTTCGCGAAACGCAGCATGCTGCTGATTGTAGCGGCGGCCGTGCTCGTTGTCATGTCCAGCCTTGGTCGAGACATCTCATTATGCCTTCTAAAATTAGAGATTCCTCCCGCCTTCGCATAAAGCTACGGCGCGGCAAGCGACTTCGCTCGGAAATGACAAAAATTCGTGCCGGAGGATCAAAAGAAGCGCGACGCGATTGCCAGTTCGCAGTTTGGCGTTTACTTATTTCGCCGTGAAAGGACGCACGGCTTGGATTTTTCTTGCGATCCTCGGACTCACGCCGTGTACGTCGTTCGCGGGAGACTACAATGGCGTGATTCTCGAGCAGATTAAAAAGATGCCGCAAGGCGGCCGCTATTCTGTTTCACACTTCGCAAAGATCCGCCTTCAATCTTCGGCGCATTTTGAATCCGGAAAATTTTTCATTCTGCCGTCGGGGCCAAGTTTCTGCTCGGGCGCGACGTATCTGGTGTTCATCAGGACAATCGAGGCTTTGCGCGCGCAAGGCGACCTTCATCTCGATTATTCCACGCTGGAGCGGCTCATCATTCGGGATCAACGCGATGGCGAAGGAATCTGGGGCCGCTGGAATGCCAACGGACCCGGCACGGCGCGTCTTTTCCACGAGCTGGGGCTCGGCCAGAACTTCGATAACTTCGATCAGGCGAAGCCGGGTGATTTCATGAAAATTTTCTGGTCGCGCCAGGTCGGGAGAAACGAGCACGGACATTCCACGATTTTTCTCGGAATGGAGAATCGTGCGGATGGTCAATACGTGCGCTATTGGTCGAGTAACGTTCCATCCGGCTACGGTGAGAAGAGCGTTCCGCGAAGCAAGATCGCGTACGCCATTTTTTCGCGTCTTCAAACGCCTGCAAATCTGGCGCGAATTAATAACGCGCCTTTGGTCGACACATATTTAGCGTCTCTGCTTCGGACTCGCTCGAGCGTTTCAGAAGCCGGCACAAAGTGCGGACTGTAACTAGCGCGCCAAGGAGCGACGGCTTAGGCAGCCGTCGATGTCAAAGCTGACGGCTGGGAAGCCATCACTCTTTGGGAGTATTTCCCAAATGAAGCTTGCCTTCGTGAAACCCGGCCCCTAAAACGAAGTCATGCCTATCGAAACCTTAAAACGTCATTGGTGGGTTCCGGTGATAAGGGGTATCGCTGCTATTGTCTTCGGAATAATCGCGTTTACGCATCCTGTTATGGCTGCTGCGACACTCGTGCTGTTCTTTGGAGCTTGGGTGTTGGTCGACGGTGTTTTTCGGGTCGCAGGCGCAATCGGGCACCGTAGCTCTGACCCGGATTGGGGATTTAATCTGATCATCGGAATTCTCGGAATCATCATTGGTTTTCTCACGTTCCATGCGCCCAGGATTACCGCGTTGGCCCTGGTTATTTACATCGCGGCCTGGGCGTTCATGATTGGTGCAACGGAAATTGCGCTGGCAATCAAGCTGCGCCAGGAAATCAAAGGCGAATGGTTTCTTATTCTTATGGGCCTGGCCTCAATCGTCTTCGCGGCTCTCCTCTTATGGAATCCGCTGGCAGGCGCGGCGGCGCTGATCTGGATTATGGCTTGGTACGCCGTGATATTTGGTGTTCTGGCGATCATTTTTGGCTTCCGCTTGCGTAGCTTGCCGACATTTGCTGCACCCTAGTCAGCAGAACGCCTTTGCTTATTTTTGCTCTTACTCGCGAGCCGGCAAGCTACCGGCTGCGCTGTTTTGTAGCTCTCATCCAAGAAATTCCTTCGCCAGCGCTTTTTTGCGCGACGAAACCCGGCGGCGACGGTTTGTTGAAGAAAATGCGTCCTGGTGCGATTGATGGGGCGATTACTCTACGGCGCTGGAATATGACCATTCCGATCTTACCCGTCGAATTCGCGACGGCGAAGAAACACCGACCTTTCTAAGCATCCCCGCTCTATGAAGAAAGCTCCCCTTGCTAAAAAGACCCGACCGCGAAAGGTCGCGCAAACTAACGGAAGTGAATTCGATACCACGCAATTACTTGCAGCGTTAATGGCGTTCAAGCGCGGTGACTTTTCCGCGCGGCTCCCAGATCACTGGACAGGCGTTGCCGGCAAAATCGCGGACACGTTCAACGACGTGATCAGAATGAATCTGCGCATGACGCAGGAGTTCGAACGCATCGTGCGTGTGGTCGGAAAGGAAGGCCGTATCACGCAACGCGCAGCGTTGAGGGACGTGTCGGAGTCCTGGGGCGATGCCATCGGATGCATCAATGTTTTGATCGAGGATCTCCTCCGTCCTACGAGTGAGATGGCGCGTGTCATCGGTGCGGTAGCGAAGGGGAATCTATCTGAAACGATGGCTACTGAGATCGAAGGACAGCCGCTCAAAGGAGAATTTTTGCGTACGGCCAAGACGGTAAACGCAATGGTGGAGCAGCTTGGCGCTTTTTCTTCAGAAGTGACCCGCGTGGCCCGCGAAGTAGGCACAGAAGGAAAGCTTGGCGGCCAGGCAAAAGTCAAAGGCGTTGCCGGTACATGGAAAGATTTGACCGATAACGTGAATCTGATGGCGTCGAATCTTACTTCACAGGTCCGCAACATCGCGGCAGTCACAACGGCGGTGGCGAATGGTTATCTCGCAAAGAAAATCACTGTCGATGTCCGCGGCGAATTTCTGGAATTGAAGGATACCATCAACAAAATGGTGGACCAGCTCCGTTCGTTCGCGTCGGAAGTGACGCGTGTCGCCCGCGAAGTGGGCACAGAAGGAAAGCTCGGCGGTCAGGCAAAGGTCGAAGGGGTCTCTGGGACTTGGAAGGATTTAACCGACTCCGTGAACTCGATGGCTTCCAATCTCACGTCGCAAGTTCGCAACATCGCGGCGGTGACAACCGCTGTGGCCAACGGCGATCTCTCAAAAAAAATCACAGTCAGAGTCAAAGGCGAAATTTTGGAACTGAAGAACACCATCAACACGATGGTGGACCAGCTTTCATCATTTGCGTCGGAAGTTACGCGCGTCGCGCGTGAGGTCGGCACCGAAGGAAGGCTCGGCGGCCAGGCCGATGTCAAAGGGGTCGCCGGCACATGGAAAGATTTGACGGACAAGGTCAATCTTATGGCGTCGAATCTCACAGTGCAGCTACGCGATGTCTCGAAGGTTTCGACCGCGATTGCCAGCGGCGACCTGACCCAAAAAATCACCGTCGATGTGCGAGGCGAGATTCTGCAGATCAAAAACGTCATCAATACCATGGTGGATCAGCTTTCCTCCTTCGCATCGGAAGTGACCCGTGTGGCGCGTGAGGTCGGTACTGAAGGCGAACTCGGCGGCCAAGCCGCTGTCGAGGGGGTCGCCGGCACTTGGAAGGACTTGACCGATTCAGTCAATTCGATGGCCTCCAACCTGACCGGGCAGGTTCGCAATATTGCCGATGTCACAACGGCTGTGGCCAAGGGTGATTTGTCGAAAAAGATCACCGTGGATGTGCGCGGCGAAATTCTCGAGCTCAAGGACACAATCAATACCATGGTGGATCAGCTTCGCTCGTTCGCCGCGGAAGTGACGCGTGTGGCGCGCGAGGTCGGCACGGAAGGAAAACTTGGCGGCCAGGCGCAGGTGTCCGGCATCGGAGGCACGTGGAAGGACTTGACCGACTCAGTGAATTTCATGGCCTCCAACCTCACTGCTCAGGTCCGCAATATTGCCGCGGTCACAACGGCAGTCGCTACCGGCGATCTCACCAAAAAGATCACGGTGGACGTAAAGGGCGAGATTCTCGAGTTGAAGAACACCATCAACACCATGGTGGACCAGCTCTCGTCGTTCGCAGCCGAAGTGACGCGCGTGGCCCGTGAAGTCGGCACGGAAGGCAAGCTCGGCGGCCAGGCGGATGTGCGCGGTGTGGCCGGCACGTGGAAAGATCTGACCGATTCTGTGAACTCGATGGCCTCCAATCTCACCGCACAGGTCCGCAACATCGCGGCTGTGACCACCGCGGTCGCCATGGGCGACTTGTCCAAGAAAATCACCGTTGATGTGAAAGGCGAGATTCTTGAGTTGAAGGACACGATCAACACCATGGTGGGTCAACTACGCTCGTTCGGGTCGGAAGTTACTCGCGTGGCACGCGAAGTCGGTTCGGACGGCAAGCTGGGTGGACAAGCCGACGTGCGAGGTCTGGCAGGCGTATGGAAGGACCTCGGCGACAACGTCAACTTCATGGCCTCCAATCTCACGACACAAGTGCGCAACATCGCTGCCGTGACCACTGCCGTTGCCACCGGCGATCTCACCAAGAAGATCACCGTCGATGTTAAAGGTGAAATTCTCGAATTGAAGAACACGGTCAACACGATGGTGGATCAACTGTCGTCATTCGCGGATGAAGTCACTCGCGTGGCGCGCGAAGTCGGAATGGAAGGCAAGCTGGGTGGGCAGGCGGTGGTGAAAGGCGTTTCGGGAACGTGGAAAGATCTTACGGACAACGTCAATTTTATGGCGTCTAACCTCACTGATCAGGTGCGCGGCATCGCCAAGGTGGTAACGGCAGTCGCAAACGGCGAGTTGAAACGGAAACTTTACCTTGAAGTAAAGGGCGAAATCGCGGAACTGGCCGAGACAATCAATAACATGATCGACACCCTCGCGACGTTCGCCGATCAGGTGACGACCGTGGCGCGCGAAGTGGGTGTAGAAGGTAAGCTCGGTGGTCAGGCGAACGTGCCTGGCGCCGCAGGCACATGGCGGGATTTGACTGACAACGTCAATCGACTGGCCGCAAACCTAACGACACAGCTCCGCGCCATCGCCGACGTTGCGACAGCAGTGACCAAAGGCGATCTCACCCGTTCAATTCAAGTGGAAGCACAAGGCGAGGTTGCCTTCGTCAAGGACAACATCAACGAAATGATCCGCAATTTGAGGGACACCACGCTGCGGAATGAAGAGCAGGACTGGCTTAAGACTAACCTCGCCGAATTCACCCGCATGTTGCAGGGACAACGCGACTTTCTCACGGTTGGCAAGCTGATTCTGTCCGAGGTCGCTCCGCTGGTTTCAGCGCAGCAAGGCGCTTTTTACATGATCGATAATTCTAACGGAGAATCGGAGCTGAAGCTGCTGGCGAGCTACGCTTCCCATGAAGGCAACGGCGCAAAGAGTCGCTTCAAACTGGGTGAGAGTCTCGTCGGACAAGCGGCGTTGGAAAAACGGCGCATTCTTCTGACCGATGTACCGAACAACTACGCCAAAGTAAGTTCCGGTCTGGGCGAATTTCATCCGACGAACATCGTGGTCCTGCCGATTCTTTTTGAAGGCCAGGTAAAAGCCGTCATGGAACTTTCGTCGGTTGATCGCTTCAGTCCGACGCACCAGGCGTTCCTCGATCAATTAACCGAAAGCATCGGCATTGTGCTCAACACGATCGAGGCGAGCACGCGAACCGAAAACCTGCTCAAACAATCGCAATCGCTCGCAGCGGAGTTGCAGAAGACGAACCTGGAATTGGAAGAAAAGGCGCGCTCGAATCTGGCGAAAGACCAATTTCTCGCCATGCTCAGCCACGAATTGCGGACGCCGCTTACGCCGGTGCTCGCCTCCGCCCTTGCATTGGAGAGCGAGCCGGATCTGCCAAAGGATATTCACGAATCGCTGCAAATGATTCGTCGCAACGTGGAATTAGAAGCGCGGCTGATCGACGACTTGCTTGACCTGACGCGCATCGATCGCGGCAAGGTGCAGCTAAATTTTGAAGTCGTTGATGCGCACACGTTGTTGCAAAACGCCCTTGATATTTGTCAGGCGGAAATTGATCGCAAGAATCTGGCGCGCGCCCTCAACCTCGGCGCGCGAAAGGTGCATATGCGAGCGGACCCCGCGCGATTGCAGCAGATCTTTTGGAACCTGATCAATAACGCGGTGAAATTTACCCCGAGAAACGGGCAAATTATCATTACCACCAGCAACGATTCCAAGGGACAGCTGCATGTTGAAATCGCTGACACCGGGCTTGGGATCGAGTCTGAAGCTCTGCCGAAAATTTTCGATGCGTTCGAACAAGGCGGACGCACTCAATTGGGAGGGCTGGGTCTCGGACTCGCCATCAGCAAGACCCTTGTGCAAGCTCACAAGGGAACGATTACCGCGCAAAGCGCCGGCCGAAACAAAGGTGCAACGTTCATGTTGGTTTTTCCCACGTGCGAAAAAGCGGTGGCCCAAACTGCCCCGCCGGCTTTACCGAAGCTGTCGGAACGCCAGCCCCTGCGAATTCTCCTCGTTGAAGACCACGAAGATACAAATCGCTCGCTTACGAATTTGCTTCGGCGGCGCGGCTATCATGTGCAATCAGCGCTCAATCTTCAGTCTGCCATCGATCTGGGCACGAAGGAGCAATTCGACGTGCTCATCAGTGATCTGGCTTTGCCCGACGGCAATGGAATCCATCTGATGCAGAAGCTCGCCTCGAAACCGCACCTCGCTATCGCTCTCACCGGTTTCGGGATGGAAAACGACATCCGTAAAAGTTACGAGGCAGGATTCCAGCATCACTTGGTAAAGCCGATTGACTTGAATAAGCTTGACTCCCTGATTCAAGAGGGAGCAGCGGTATTGCCGACTTCGTAAGTCAGGCCAGCGAATCGTTGAATCACCAAATCGCTAAAATCATTAAATTCGGCTACGTTTGGTCTCCGCTCGCGCCCGTAGCTCAACTGGATAGAGCGTTGGCCTCCGGAGCCAAAGGTTGTGAGTTCGATCCTCGCCGGGCGCAGTCCCTCTGAAAATGCAGTTTTCATAGGTGAAAATGGCTTTTGTAATGCCTTTTTTCAGCTTACGCATGTTAATTGGACAGTTCCACAAAGGGGCAAAATCAATCCAATCTTAGTTTCATCACCGGACGAATCTCCCACGCTACGGACGCGGTGCCGGGAAGTAATAGGAAGTGTTGAAGACTATCCTCGCGTTGTCCGTTACGATAGAAAATGTGACGCTCCCGCGGTCACGTGATGACGGTGTTGCCCTCCCAAGCACGATATGAGTTCTGCCGTCTTTGTGCGTGACGGCCTGACCGGTAAAGTTGATGGCTGTTCCCGCCTGCAGCTTCCG
>DATEZD010000095.1:0-2682 GCA_035255865.1 Candidatus Udaeobacter sp. | reverse complement strand
AAGACCTTCATCCTCCACGCGGCGTCGCTCCTTCAGGGTTTCCCCCATTGAGAAAAATTCTCGACTGCTGCCACCCGTAGGTGTCTGGGCCGTGTCTCAGTCCCAGTGTGGCTGGTCGTCCTCTCAGACCAGCTACCCGTCAAAGCCTTGGTGAGCCGTTACCTCACCAACTAGCTGATAGGCCGCGGGCCCCACAAGAAGCGTCAGGTTGCCCCGACTTTAATTTCGAAAGGATGTCCTCTCTAATCACATGCGGTATTAATTCGCCTTTCGGCGAGCTATCCCCCACTTCTCGGCAGGTTGCCCACGTGTTAAGCACCCGTTCGCCACTAGACTTCATCCCATATTGCTACAGGACGAAATCTCGTCCGACTTGCATGTCTTATCCACGCCGCCAGCGTTCGTTCTGAGCCAGAATCAAACTCTCCGTTAAAAACGACCCCCGAATCGCTTCGGGGAAGTTTGAAAGCCCCACGTGAGTGGGACCGATCTGACTTTTATTAATCGCGTGCCCCGAAAGCTTTCGGGGTTTACGCGAGTCCGATCTAAATCTTTGATTTCAAAGAAGATCGACAGACCACAGCCGGTTCCTTCGAACCAGCTGGATCGTCCCCAAGCCTTCCGGCTTGAGGCGATAACGCACAATTCAATGTTTGCTGACTATCACCATTTTGAATTCCGCCATCGAAATTCAAAACCAAACTGTCAAAGATCGTGTTTCTTTTTAGTACAAAGCAAAGCCCAACCCTCAACAATCATCTATCAACTACCGACTGCAGAGAATTGGCTCGACCCTGAGCCTGGAAGAACGCCGGCTCCACCCATGGGGCCGGTCCGCTTTCGCGGGATTCAAAGCATAAGAAGTTCCGCCAATTCGTCAACGAAAATCTGGAGAATTCTTGCGTTACGATTTCGCCGGTTATTTCTCAGGCAACAATGAGGTCCGTGGCAGGAGCTCGCCGTTCAGGAAAATCGAGTCGATAGAATCGTAGGCAGCAACGCTCTTGAGCGGATTTTCTCGTAATAGCAATAGGTCGGCGCGCCTTCCCGGTTGAATGGTTCCTCGGTCTGAGAGCCGAAAAGCGACCGCATTGTCGAGAGTTGCAGCTCGCAAAACTTCCTGCAACGGCACGCCCGCCTCCACCCAACGACCCAATTCCAACCGTCCATTCAATCCCGGCGGATTTCCGATGCCTTGATTCGAAGGCGTATCTGTGCCGAAAAGGAGCTTCACATTTTCTGCGACCATCATGCGCAGCGTCGTGCTCGCGCGTTGTGGCCCAATTGACATGGCCTTTAGCGGATCGATCGAATCGGAGCCGAAAAATTTCGCAATCGCCTGTCTGTACTCAGTTGCAACTGCGGCTTGCGCAGCTTTGCCTTCATCGCTGTTGAGATATGCAACCAGCACGCCCGGTAACGATTCTTTCAATCGCGGATCATGGAGCAGCGATTTATCGAAGATCGACAGGTCGCCATAAACAGCTTGCAAAGTTGGTTGCACGCCGACGTGCGCATTCGCCGCCGCTTTGATGACCTCGCGCGTTTCACGAGGCTGCGTCGGATCGAGTTGCTTGCCCGGCCAATGCCACAAGCCGTGCGCGATCACGTCCGCGCGCGCGTCCAGGGCCGCGCGCCAGCTTTCGATCGCGTTTGCATGGACGACCAACACGAGTCCTCGTCGAGAAGCTTCGGCCCGCAAGGCAGCCAGGGTTGCGGGCTGAGGCACGGGCCAGTGCGCGGCGCCGCCAAATCCCGGCTCGACAAAAACTTTTAAGCAAATCGCGCCCGCGTTGCCGACACGATCGACCGCGCGCGCGGGCGTGTAATCTTTCGGATCGAGATTGGACGGCCAATCTTTTGCCTGGTCTGGTTCATAAACAATATTCGCTGCCGCGGCCGACGCTGCATCCTTCGGAGTTTGCAGCGCTCCGTAACCGCCAACGACGTGCACACCGCGCCCGCAATGACACAAATTCGGATGAACTGGCGTCGCGTTAAACCAGTCGAGAGTCTTTTCTCGCAGATCGAGATCCACCAATGTCGTGAAACCAAACGCCAGATACGACCGGGGAAGCTGGGCGTGATAAGCTTGAAGGAGATCGGGATGCTTCTCAATCGCATCGTCGTCGAGCGGACCCATGTTGCCGACATGCACGTGCGAATCGGTTAATCCGGGAATGAGAAACCCTCCGCGTCCATCGATCTGCTTCGCGTGTGCGCCGGCAACAAGATCGGTTCCGACCTCTGCAATCCGCCCGTCACGAACAACCACAACAGCGTGGGCGAGGGGAGCAGAGCGCTCGGGAGAGATGACGGTCACATTCTGGATCACCGTTCCGTCGTTCACCACCTTCGGCTTGGCGGCGTTCGCACCGGCGAAAGAATTGAGAACCAGAGCAATCAGTAGAAGAAACAGTCGGACGAGCGCTCGCTTCCTCATGTTAATAATGAGATGCGCGGCATCCGCCGTTTGGATTCAGCGTACTGCTAAAGCTTCATCCGCAGATGACACAGCAGCCTTCGCTGGGGCTACGACTCGCCAAGGATTTTCACCGATCGACCGACAATATTTGAATCTCAGCGGTCTGCGTTATTCTGCGCATTCTGTGGGTTCTAAATCTTGCTGAAAATTCGTGCCAATTCGTGTTCATTCGTGGTTACGGTTTCCTGATTACGTAC
>DATEZD010000094.1:0-8113 GCA_035255865.1 Candidatus Udaeobacter sp. | reverse complement strand
CGACATGTTGTACCGGGAGCAGCCCGTTTGGAGTAGCTCTAATGATGTGCGGACGCTGTTTATTTCCTACGCGGAAACGCTCGGACTCGATCTCAACCAGTTTAAAAGAGACATGGAAAGCGACAAGGTCAGAGAGCGCATCGAGTTCGATCAAGCGCGCGCCAAGTCGCTGGGAGTTCAAACCGCCCCATCGCTCTTCGTCGATAAACGCGAAATGGGTGCGAATGACCGGAACCCCGAGGGAGTGCGCAGGCTGGTCGATGCAGCGGTGAAAGCAAAAACGGCTTCGCCGCGTTAAATGATTGAATCGTTAAATAGTCAATCCGATGTACCGTTGTAACGATGTAACAAATCACGGGCACCATTCGTAATTGCAATCATGACCGTATCCCGATTTCGCACCATCCTTTATGCCGCCGCCGCGATCGTTGCACTGGCCGGCCTGGCGGATGCAACTTATCTGAGCGTGCAGGCATTTACTGGTGAAACGCTGAGCTGCGGTGGATCGCCAGACTGTTTCCGGGTATTGGGAAGCTCGTATTCGAAGGTAGGCGGCATTCCCGTGGCGCTGCTTGGCGCGCTGGCGTACTTCAGCGTGTTCGCCTTGGCTACATTCGCGGCGTACGGCTACGCACGCGCGGGGACACTTTTGATTCCGATTATCGGCGCGATGTTTCTGGCCACACTTTGGTTTTTGTATGTGCAGGCCTTCCTGCTGCACGCGTACTGCCGCTATTGCTTGTTCTCAGCGGCAATCACGTTTCTGCTGGCCGGGCTGCTGATTGCCGCGCCCTCTTCGCAGCAGCAGTAGGGGTTGGCGACTCAAAAGAGGGCGCACTTTTCGCAATGCGGATTCTCGTTATCGAGGACGAAAAGAAAACAGCGGCTTTCCTGTCCAAGGGACTCCGCGAAGCCGGTTTCGCAGTCGATCTTGCGGGCGATGGTGAGATCGGCCTGGAGCAAGCGCGGACGACCAAATTTGATCTTCTCATCGTCGATATCATGCTGCCACATAAGGACGGCTGGGAGGTAGTCGCGGAACTCCGGCGCGACGGAGTTCGCACGCCGATTCTCTTTCTTACCGCCCGCGACAGTGTGCGCGACCGGGTGAAAGGACTGGAGCTGGGCGCGGACGATTATCTGGTCAAGCCGTTCGCGTTCTCCGAATTGCTCGCCCGTGTGCGTTCGGTATTAAGGCGTGCTCCTCAGCGCCAGGCAGAACATTTCCGCGTCGATGATTTGGAGATGGACATGCGGCGGCACAAGGCAACGCGTTCCGGCGCTCCGCTCAATCTCACACCGAAGGAATTTCTCCTGCTCGCGCATCTGGTTCGCTCGACCGGCGAAGTAGTATCGCGCGCTGAGCTTGCAGAACAGGTGTGGGAAATCGGATTCAAAACCACCACGAACGTGGTCGATGTCGTTGTGCGCCGGTTGCGCGCAAAGGTGGACGATCCGTTCAAGACCAAGCTGATCCATACCATCCGCGGCGTTGGCTATGTTCTCAAAGCACGTTAACCCGCACCTGATGGTTTTTTCGTTATCGTCGTCGTCCTCGTCCTTGATCATTCGAGAAAAACCGGACGAGGACGAGGTCGAGGACGAATAGAAATTTTGGAGATGAGAAGGTACTTCGATCACGAAAAACTTGATGTTTACCAGTCAGAGCTTCGTTTTGTCATGTGGGTGACGGCGCTCCTCGTGAAGATCAAGCAGCAATCGACGGATGCTCGAATTGCAAAAGTTTCGGATCAACTTGATCGAGCTAGTCTCTCCGCTCTGCTCAATACGGCCGAAGGAAACGGCCGACGCCAGCGACGAACGCGAGCAAAGTTCTTCGATGACACGCGTGGTTCGGCGACTGAATGCGCAGTGTGTTTGGATGCGCTGGTTGCAAAGGGCGTTTGCAGCGGCGGAGAGACCGATGAAGGCAAGCAGCTGCTCCTGCGGATCGCTTCGATGCTGACGAAATTGATCGAGCGCTTTGATATTTCGTCCTCGTCGTCCTCATCCTCGATTATTCGAGAAGCACCGGACGAGGAAGGTTTCGAGTGCGAGAACGAGGATGAGGATGAGGACGAGCACTAATCCGCGGTCCATCGCCTCCCAGCTGATTCTGCTTTTTACGCTGGCGACAGTGCTCTTGCTCGTCTGTGGGCTTGGCGTTTTTTACTCGCTTGTTGTCCGACACGCATTCGCCGAAGACGCCGCTGTGCTGGCAGACAAAATCTCCGGGTTGCGCGCGGATTTCCACGAGAGCGGCTCGAACGTGTTTGCAGAAGAATTAAACACTCGCCGCGCAGGCGAGCATCCTGCGTATTGGATCAGGATACTCGATCCGCAAGGCCGCACCTACGCGGAAACGCCGGGAATGGATCGATTGCTTCCGCCAGGGATTTTTCCGCCCGGGCAAGCTTCGGCATTGGCTGTTCGCAGCCCGAAGCCTTATCGCACAGGGGCAAAACTGTTTTCTCTCATCACACTGAACGAAGAATCCGGCGGCCAGGCTTACACGCTTCAGGTGGCACAGGACCGGTCGAGCGATGAGCGAGTGGAAAGAAACTTCGCCGTCCTCTTTGTCATACTCCTTTTGGGCAGCGTGCTGTCGGCGGTCTTCATTGCAATCATCGTTACCAGACGCGGGCTGCGACCGCTCGAACAAATGACGCGATCGCTCGGACGTGTTGACCCGACGCATCTGAAGGAACGGATTGCACCTGGCGACTGGCCGCGGGAGCTTCAACCGCTTGCCATCGCGTTCGATGATATGCTCAAGCGACTCGACGATTCCTTTACGCGGCTCTCTCAGTTTTCAGCCGACCTCGCGCACGAGCTGCGAACGCCGGTCGCAAATATGATGGGCGAAGCGCAGGTGGCCCTCACGCGTGAGCGCACGGCGGCCGAGTACCGCGAGACGATCGAATCTAGCGTCGGCGAATGCGAACGGCTCTCCAGGATCGTGGACAATTTGCTTTTCGTTGCGCGAGTGGACGCAGCCCGCGAACCGATTGCACGGAAGCGATTCGATGCGCGCGCCGCCGTGGAGAAAATCGCGGCGTTTTATCAAACGATTGCCGATGATCGGCGCGTCACGATCGGTTGCCGCGGCGAAGGACAGATCTATGCCGACCCCGACCTGTTTGAGCGTGCCGTGGGAAATCTGCTCGACAACGCGTTGCGCTTCACGCCGGAGAACGGTTCGATTCAAATTGCGCTTTGCCAACGCGACGCTGACTTCGAAGTCGCGGTCAGCGATAATGGCTGCGGGATCGCTCCCGAACATTTGCCGCGTGTGTTCGATCGGTTTTACCGCGCCGAGTCATCGCGCGGTTCCGATGGAGCCGGCCTCGGTCTGGCTTTGGTAAAATCGATTGGCGATCTCCACGGCGGATCAGCTACAATTCAGAGCCAGGTTGGTCAGAGCACAACGGTCAGACTGACATTCCCGCTTCCGCAGAAATAGAAGTCACCACCGCACGCCACTCTCTCAGTCGCGGGACAGATGACAAAAAAGTAATCATAGAATCCTTTGACAGAGTTTCGATTGTGGTCGGAAATATTTGACCATAGGGAGGAATCGAAAGATGAAAATTCGTGGATTGGTTGTGGCATTCTTTGCGGTGACGCTTAGTGCCGTTCCGCAATTGGTTAATACTTCAAACGCAGCCTCCGGCGCATATTCTGCCAGGCTGATTTCGCCGACGGCTCGCCAAGTTCTCTACCCTGGGCAGATAATCAGGGTTGAGTGGCGATCAGTGCTACCCAACATAAACTTGGGGGCGTGCGAGATGGAAGTCTGGCTGTCGCTCGACGGCGGCAGGACATTCAATACGCTGATTAGCCCGTGGATGGACCCAAAAGCCCAATATTTCTATTGGACTGTTCCGAACATGCCTACGAACGCAGCGGTCTTGGATGTTCGCTTCGGGTGTGAACCGGGATACCCCGAAAGCTATGCCCCGCAGCCTGCATCGACTTTTGTCATCGCGCACAATACTGGAACACAGTAAGACTCTGAGCGCACGACCAAAGCCGTTCTAAGAGACGCAGCGCGAATCTCCCAGTAATTCTGTTTCGCGGTTCCTGCTCAGCGTGACGCGCTGAACGCAACGCAGGTACTCGGCGCCTTTTCATAGGCGTGGAGCGGCCAATTTTTTTATGAAAATTTAGCTTGCTAATCATTACAATCTTGTAATGATGCGCGGCTATGAGAAACACGTCCTTTTTCTCCGGGGTTCAGCTGCGCCAACGCATCCCGCTAATCGTATGCGCTGGTTTGCTAGTTTCTGCAGTCCACAATTCAATTCTCGCGCAGACAACAACGAACGAGGAGGCTGTTGTTGTGACTGCCGAAGAAGTGCCCAGTGCCTACGGCGCGCCTCCCGGAATGTCGCGCAGCCGCTTCTCCAACGCGGTGAACGCGTATGTTCTGCCGCCATGGTCATTTTTCTTCGGCGAGCTCTACGAGGGACAGGGATTCCGGCATGGACCGCCCGATCATCTTTTCACTCAGGAGATCGAAATGGGTTTGCCCTATCGTTTTAACGTCGCGGCGGAGACAGAGCTCGAGCGATTTAACGGCGGTGGCGGTGTGCAGACGGTGAGTCTGGAGGCACGATGGGCTCTTGCTGATTGGAACAAGATTCCGCTCAACCCAACTATCTTTGCCGAATACAAATTCGGTGTGGGCACTATTCGACACGAAGAAGTTCCGCCGCCTCCAGGGGGAGGAGGAGAGGAGGAGGAGGAAGAGGGCGGTCCGCCCAAGGTTCCAGACGCGTACGAAATTCGCTTGCTCCTCGCCCAGGATTTCGGCGAGCGCGTTGAATGGGCGATGAACTGGTTCTTTGAAAAAGAGAACACCGGCGACCGCGGTCGCGAATGGGGGTTCTCTCAGGCTGCATTGACGCCTGTTCTGCTGCCTAACGAACGCCTGAAGGTCGGCATAGAAATGCAATACAGAAATGTCACAACGAAGGACACCCGCGGCGATCCCGTGAACAGCTTCGTCATCGGCCCGACCATCGCATGGAAACCGACGGCGCAAACTCGCCTGGACATCTCACCTTTGTTTGGTTGCACCACCGATGCGCCCGTCGCTGATGTCTTTGTGGCCTTTTCCTGGCTCTTCGGTGGCGAACGCGGTGAAGCCGAAGCGCCCGTATCAAGTCGATTCCGTTACTACACCGACGCTGCCTATAGCCATTCGGGAAAAGATTCGGACAAAGAAATGAAGCAGGTCGCGCCGCCGCCGTGTCCCGAATGGTATGGCGATCGCGAATGGAACGTGAATCTCTGGGGCACCTATGCTTTCACCAACACTGAGTACAATCCCAACCTTTGGCTGGTGGATGTGGTTCAAAGTACGAGTGAAGGCAATCCGGTGCTCGGCACCTACGATAGATACATCGGGGGAGATCACGCCTGGGGCGGCGGCGGCGACATAAAATATTTCTTCTGCCGCTACTTTGGTGTCGGTGTTGAAGGCTTTGTTTTGAACGCCAGCAAAAACGGTTTCGATATTTTTGAGGACCCCACGATCCCGATTTTCACTCGTGAAAAAATCAATCACGACCATACGATCGGGTCTGTCTTGGGAACGTTTACATTGCGGTATCCGATTCCTTGCACCCGTTTCGCGCCTTACGCGTGGGCTGGTGTCGGTGCGATTTTCGGTGGCGGCGAAAGCGATGTTCTTCACACTCAGGGGCCACCGGATGCGTTCCAGGTCCATGCTCAGACAGATCACTTCGGTAGCGAAACCAAATTGCTCGGCCAATTCGGAGCTGGTCTGGAATTCCGATTCGCGCGGCACTTCGGTTGGACTAACGACTTGAGCTTCGGCGTAATCGATGGGCCGCAGAATAATTTCGGAATGTTCCGTAGCGGAATAAATTTCGCCTTCTAAGATCTTTGAGGGTTCGCGCCCTCAAGGCAGAAAAGCCGCGGCCGTATCCGCGGCTTGTGAAGTGGAGACGCCGCAGCTCGTGTGGAGCGGGCTGCGGCCACACTTCTGCTCAACCGATCTCGGCAAAGCAGTTAGTGCTGATGATTTTGCGGGAACCGAACGGATTATACAAATTACATTTCTGTAATGATCTTGCTCTTCTAAGCTCCTTCGCTTCGCCGTGAGTGCCAGAGTTGCTGAAGTGGAGATGCCACAGCCCGGCGTGGAGCGGGCTGCGGCTACACTTTCTTCGCCATGCAACACCGCCAAGTAATCCACGCGTCATCCCGAGCGGCGGAGACGTCGAGGGACCTCTCAAAAGCTGACTAATCACACGACGTACGTTTGCGTGACGCTTCGTGACTTTGTGAGGTCCTTCGCTCCGCTCAGGATCACCGCGCAGCTTGACCGCTTCGGATCACGTCGCTAGTTTCGCTGCAGAAAGGAGCTTTGTCGGTGAAGACCGAGGTATCGATCGAATACTGCGTCGTTTGAAACTACACGCCGAAGGCCGTCAGTTTGGCGGCCAAAATTCTCGAGCTCGGCGAGCGCATTAAGTCGCTTACGCTGATTCCCTCGAGCGGCGGCGCTTTCGAGATTCGCGCCAATGGCAAACTGCTCCATTCCAAACTCGACACCGGCGACTGGCCGGACTTCGACGACATCGTCAAGGCGATCAAAAAGATTAAATAGGTCAACTCCGCTAGGTGAGGCGATCAGTCTAACGGCAGCCACCGAGCTTTGGATTCGCGAGGTTTTCAACGCTCAACGCTCAACACGCAACGCACAACGCTCAATTCAGACAGTTGGACGTTGGACGTTGGACGCCTGCTCGCGATTCATCGGAGTTGGACGTTGGACGTTTTTTTCTTTCCGGAGAGTGAAGGGTGCCTGGTGGCCCTCGCGGTCTTCAAAACCGTCGTCGCCGCGCAAGCGGCGGGGTAGGTTCGATTCCTATCCTCTCCGCCAGATTACGTTTGATGGGCGATGTTTGACGTTTGATCTCAGTTTCGCTCTCGCCTTTCACATCAAACATCAACCTTCAAACATCACACATCAGGAAAGGGGGTGAAATGCATGTCCCGCGAGCAGATTCGTAAACTGACGTCGCTCTCATCCTGTGCGGGGTGAGCTTCCAAATTGAGCCAACAGGCCCTGCGACAAGTTTTGCCGCAGCTTCCCATTTCACTAAACCGGAACGTGCTCGTGAGCTCGAAAACCTTCGACGACGCCGGCGTGTATCGCCTCGATCGGAATCGGGCTCTTGTGCAGACGGTTGATTTCTTTACGCCCATTGTGGACGACCCTTTTTCCTACGGGCAGATCGCCGCGGCCAATTCGCTCTCGGATATTTTCGCCATGGGCGGGCGACCGTTGACAGCGCTGAACATCGTCGGCTTTCCAACTGATCTCGTTCGGCCACGAGTGATTTCCTCGATTTTGCGGGGCGGCCTTGCCAAGGCGGCCGAAGTGGGATGCGTGATCATCGGCGGCCATTCGATTCGAAATCCCGAACCAATTTATGGGCTCGCCGTCACAGGAGTAGTCGATGTCCGGCTCATTACCACCAATGCGAATGCGCGTTCCGGCGATTTGCTCGTGCTGACGAAGCCGCTCGGCACAGGTATCGCCACCACGGGAATTAAACGCGGAGTCGCTTCTCGCGCGCTCCAGAAGAAAGTGATCGCACTTATGTCGAGGATCAATACGGTTGGCGCAGAACTGGCCGAGCGTCGTCTGGTCCGCGCCGCCACAGACGTCACGGGCTACGGGTTAATGGGTCATTTGATTTCACTCTGCCGCGCCAGTGGCGTCTCCGCTGAGATCGACGCCGATGCCGTGCCAGTGATTAGCGGCGAGATCACCGACTTAATCGAACAAGACTGCATCCCTGGCGGTAGCCGCGAGAATTTGTTTGCCACAACCGTGGCCGTCGATTGGGGAAGCACAGACGAGCACAGACGAGTTCTTTTAACCGACGCACAGACCAGCGGCGGTTTACTGCTGTGCGTAACTGAAGCGAATCTTGAAAGCGTGCTGACGATCCTGCGAAAAGCCGGCACACCCTCAGCTGCGGTGATCGGAAAAATCGTATCACGACGGCGCCGCGGCCCATTGATATGCGTGACCGGCGGGTAAAACCATCCCCGCAGCGGAAAATCCCCG
>DATEZD010000093.1:0-20219 GCA_035255865.1 Candidatus Udaeobacter sp. | reverse complement strand
TGCGAATAGTGTGGCCACCGATTATTGCGCAACCGGCCTCCTTCGCCTTCGCCGTGCCGCCGCGGAGGATCTCCGTAATCACCTTGTTCGGGACGAGATCGGTCGGGATTCCCATGATGTTCAACGCAGTGAGCGGACGGCCGCCCATTGCGTAAATGTCGGATATCGCATTGGTGGCGGCGATTTGTCCGTAGCAAAACGGGTCGTCCACGATGGGCGTAAAGAAGTCCACCGTCTGGACCAGTGCGCGATCTCTCGTTAGGCGATACACGCCGGCGTCGTCCGCGCTGACGGAACCGACGAGCACGTTCGAATCACGCAATTTTGGTAGCTGCCGCAAAACTTGCGACAGGGCCTTTTGGCTCAACTTCGATGCTCACCCGGCGCAGGATGAGAGCGACGTGAGCTTGCGAATTTGCTCGCGCGACATGCGATCACCTCCTTTCCACTCATTAGGCAACAGATAAAAGGTAGGCGGAGAGGATAGGAATCGAACCTACCCCGATCCCGCGTATGCGGGACCGACAACGGTTTTGAAGACCGCGAGAGCCACCAGGCACCCTTCACTCTCCGGCAGAAGAAAAACGTCCAACGCCCAACTTCCAACGTCGAACGTTCAAATGAAGAAGAAGCGAAAGCGCTAAGGAAATTACTTATGCGCTCTGATCTGCGCGGCAATCGCGTCGAAATCGGGCCACTCGCCAGTCTCGAGTTTGGAGTAGATGAGTTCACCGTTGACGCGAATTTCGAAGGCACCGCCGCCGGACGCGATCAACCTGGGAGTCACGCCGGCTGTTTTACGAATGCGAGCCGCCAAACTGGCGGCTTTAGGTTCGTAGTTTCAGTCCGTGCAGTATTCGATCGTTACTTGCGATTTCACGCGTGCCTCCTTTATCTTCTTTACGCTATGCGCCCGCGACGACGCTGTCGAGTGCTGAGCCTCTTCCCTCGAATGAGGGAATCCCAGTCCGCCCTTCGGTAGCAACGGAATATCCTCCGGACGCGTCGTAGAAACCGATTGGGCGCAGGACGAACATTCCTTGTGAACACGAACAAATCCCTCGCGATAACGATGATCGTATTGTCGATCTTCGCTTCCAACGCGTTTGCGGTGCTTCGGTCACCCTACCCGAGCAAACCTTCTCCGCCCGATCGCATCATTACGATCATCATCGGTCAGGATAAGCATGACTTGGTGCGGGCTACGCATCGCGAATCGAAATGAACATCCTGGTTACTTACCGAGCAATGGCGTTCATGGCGGTGATTGAGCAGGCCGGTCTTCCGGCCTTACGCGTCGCCTTCACTATCGCCGTAACCATTTTTCTTTTTGGCGGCTATGTGATTTTCCGCAAGCGACACCAATTCTTCGATCGCGATCCAAATGTCGCGAACGATTTCGCGGTAACCAGACACAATCGTCTGGAGGGAATCCTATTTGTCTGGGGCAGACTGACGCTCGTGCTGATCAACATCCTCTAGCAGGTGTGGACCGAATGAAACGGACAATTTCAAATCCAAAACACAACCTCACATTCCTCAGGAGCAATAATTATGAGCGAATTCACTCGTCGACGTTTCATCGGAAAAACCGCGGTAGCGATAGGCAGCTTTGCGGCATTGCAAGTGCGGCCACCACGGGCTTCCGTTGCAGCTGGCGCTGTGGCCCAAAAGAAATTCGCCTAAGGCGAAACATCAATCACCCTCTATGACCAGACCGGATCTCCGCGGGAATAATTCAGCGGCGCGGCAAGCCCAAACATCCGGCCGGCCCGCCCTCAATAGAACGACGGGCCATTCTCTAGCAAAACTCGAACATACCCAAATATTGCCGATGTGGCGAAATGGCAGACGCAACGGACTTAAAATCCGTTGGGCCGTAAAAGGCCCGTGCCGGTTCGAGTCCGGCCATCGGCAAGTTGAATTGTGGAATGCCGATCCGCTTTCGCCGAGGGTACGGCGGACAGGTTGCGGATTGCAGATTGCAACAAGGCGAAGACTCGATATCAGAAAAGATCGAGATGTCAGTCAATACGGAACGCCCACTTTTTATTCCCATCATCCTTGGAACGACGCGTCAGGGACGGAAAAGCGAACACGTCGCGCATTTTGTTTTTGAGCAGACAAAGAAGCGCGCGGATGTCCAGACGGAGCTGATCGATGTGCGCGAGCTTCCAATGCGACTCGATGATGCGGGAGAGCAAATGAAAGACGCCGCTTTCTCAGCGACGATCGAGCGGTGCGACGGAATTATCCTGATTGTTCCGGAATACAATCACGGTTATCCCGGGCTTCTAAAGCATGCGCTGGACATGAATTTGAAAGAATACATTCACAAGGCGGTCGGGATTTGCGGCGTCTCGGCAGGGCCGTTTGGCGGCGCGCGTGTGATCGAGGGGCTTCTGCCAGTCATGCGCGAGCTGGGCTTGGTCACCATCTTCGAGGACGTCAATTTTGGAAAGGTCGGGACACTTTTCGATGAGCAAGGCAATTTGATCGATCAAAGCTATCTCGAGCGTGTGTCCAAATTTCTAAACGAGTTGATCTGGATGGCGAGTGTTTTTCGCCACGGTCGCGAAATGATCGCGCCGGTCTGATGCCGTCGCGTTCTGGGTCTTGGCGCAGCGACATCGCGATTATCATTTACATCGCTGCCGCTACGCTTCTTGCGCATCTGCTGACCGGCGATCGTTACGGATTTCACCGGGACGAACTGGCCACGCTGAATGATGCTCGCCATCTGGCTTGGGGCTACGTCGCGTACCCGCCGGTGACGCCGTTCTTTGGCCGAATTTCTCTTTTGCTGTTTGGAACTTCGCTGACCGGGTTCCGTTTTTTTGCGGCGCTGGCTGACGCGATTGCGGTTTTCTTGGCCGGTTTGACCGCGCGCGCGCTGGGCGGCGGCCGCCGTGCACAACTGCTGGCGACGCTTGCCGCCGTGCCGTTCTGCCTTGCGGCTGGCACGCTGATGCAATACGTGTCGTTCGAATACCTCTGGTGGGTGCTTGTCAGTTATCTCCTGGCGCGTGCATGCCGATCTATCGATCCGCGATGGTGGATCGGGATTGGCGTAGCGATCGGCTTCGGCATGCTCACCAAATACAGCATCCTGGTATGCGTCGCCGGCGTCGGCATAGGCGTTCTTTTCACACCCTTACGCCAGCATCTCAGAAGCAAATGGCTCTGGCTTGGCGCCGGATTGGCGATCCTCATTTTTCTGCCGAACCTGATTTGGCAGCTCCAGCATCAATTCATCTCGCTCGATTTTCTCCGGCACATTCACGAGCGGGACGTGAGAATCGGCCGCACCAAAGATTTTCTGCCCGACCAATTACTCTTGAACTTGTTCGCGGCTCCTCTCGCACTGGTCGGGCTCTGGTTTTATTTCTTCTCGCGAGCCGCTCGAAACTTCCGCGTGATTGGCTGGATGTATGTCACTGCCTTTTTCCTATTTCTGGTGGCGCAAGGACGCGGATACTATTTGGCGCCGGCCTATCCGGTACTTTATGCCGGAGGCGCGGTTTGGCTGGAGCAACTGCTCCAGCAACGCCGAGCCACGATTGCAATTCCGGCTTGGGCGCTGAGCTGGACTGCGCTCGCCGTTAACATCCTCGTTGTCGCCGCCTACATGCTGCCGATCGCGCCGATTAACTCATCGTGGTGGCATCGCATGGTCGCGCTGAACAGCGATTTCGCCGAAGAGATAGGCTGGCCTGATTTGGTGGAAATCATCGCCAGCGTCCGCGATTCGCTGCCGGAGCATGAGCGAGTGCGTCTGGGGATTCTGGCGGCGAACTACGGCGAAGCGGGCGCGCTCGATCTCTATGGGCCTGCTTACGGACTGCCGCCGACGATCAGCGGGATTAACTCCTACTGGTCGCGCGGTTACGGCGATCCGCCGCCCGAAACACTCATCGTGGTCGGCTTCTCGCGCGAATTCGTCGAGCGCAACTTTGCGGAATTCCAGGTCGCGGCGAAATCGACCAATCGCTATAATGTCGCGAACGAGGAAACGACGGATCACCCGGACATTTATGTTTGCCGTCGCCTGAACAAGCCATGGCCAGAATTCTGGCGCGGCTTCCAACGATTTGGATGACTACGATTGAAGAACGGCTACGCAAGCTCGGCATTCGCGATGCCGATCTGGAAGAGACGTTTGCGCGATCCAGCGGGCCTGGCGGGCAAAACGTGAACAAGGTTGCGACTGCTGTAACCCTGCGTCACCGGCCGACCGGCATTAGCGTGACCGTGCAGGATTCGCGTTCGCAAGCAATGAACCGCAAGCTCGCCCGTGAGCGCTTGCTCGATGCCATCGAGAGTACTCAAGCGAAGCGGCGCGCCGCGGAAATTGCACAGCGCGAAAGGGCGCGTCGGCGAAAATCGCCGCGACCAGCTGGCTTGAAGGCCAGGATTCTGGAAGCAAAACGGAAACGGGGCGAGTTAAAGCGGCAACGCGCCAAGATCGAAACTTAAAAGAATTTCTTCGTTCTAATACATCTTTCAGAGCAACTTGTGACGAATTGCTTTTAAAAGAGGCAATTCAACACTATGAAAAAATCGATCATTGTCATTTCTGCGCTTTCGGTGCTCGGCTTGATGCTGGTTTCCTGCTCCAGCCAGCCCGAGACGACCACAACCACAACGCGTCAAACAACTGTCACTGCCCAGCCGCCGCCCACCATCCAGACCACGACAACGCATACGGGTTACTAAGAGCCGGGGGAGCTGCTAATTCGAGAAGGAAGATTGACCGACAGTCTTCCTTCTCATTTTTCAAGCCTAATACGATTGAATGCAATTCTGCGCCAGGCGTCGGCTGCGGAATTGGCGTTTAAGATTTATCGGTCGAGGTTTCCACGTCTTGCGCTTGTTCTTCTTCCACCTCACTGACCACAGGCGCGATGGCCTGTAGCTTCTCGCCGTTGCGCAGGTCCATCAATTTCACGCCCATGGTGTTGCGGCCGGTCTCGCGGATTTCTTTCACGCGGGTGCGGACCATCTGGCCTTTGTTCGTGATTAACATGATCTCGTCTGTCTCGCGTACGGTAAGCGCGCCGACAACGTCGCCGGTTTTTTCGCCGGTCTTCATGGTGATAATGCCTTTGCCGCCGCGCGATTGCCGCCGGTAATCATCGAACGCCGTGCGTTTACCGATCCCGTTTTCGCCGGCCACGAGGAGCATGGCGTTTGGATCGACGATAGCGATGGCCACAACATGGTCGCCCTTCTCCGGGCGAATTCCCCAGACGCCGACGGTGTTGCGGCCCTGATCGCGCAGTTGTTCTTCATGGAAGCGCAAGCTCATCCCGTCTTTCGTGATGAGGACGATCTCGTTGTTGCCGTTCGTTAGTTTCGCGTCGATCAAACGATCGTCTTCTTCGATTTGAATGGCGATAATGCCGCCGCGCCGGACGTTCGCGTAATCAGACAGATTCGATTTTTTAACGATGCCAGACTCCGTCGCGAAAACGATGTGCAGATTCTCATCCCACGTTTGATCGACAGCGTTCGGCCCCGTACCGGATTTTTTGGATTGGACGCGAATTGTGGCCGCGATTTTTTCATCGGGCTTGAGCTCGAGAATATTTGCGATCGAGCGGCCTTTTGCCGCGCGTCCCATCTCGGGAATTTCGTAAACTTTCTCCACGTAAGCGCGTCCCGTCGCGGTGAAGAACATCAGGTAATCGTGCGTGGTAGCGGTGAAAAGATGTTGGACGAAATCGCCTTCTTCCTGCTCAGTGGCGCCTTCGCGTGTTGCCATGCCAATGACGCCCTTGCCGCCACGGCGTTGTGCACGAAACGCGCTCACCGCGGTGCGCTTGATAAAACCGCCATGCGTGATGCTGATGATGCAGCCCTCGTTCGCGATGAGGTCTTCCATATTGATCTCTGCTTCATCAGGGGCGATTTCCGTCAGGCGCGGCGAACCGTATTTGTCGCGGATTTCGCGCAATTCCTTTTTGATGATGGTGAATACCCGCTGCTCTTTGGCCAGAATATCGCGAAGGTCCTTGATCGATTCGATTACGTCCTTGTACTCCGTCTCGAGCTTCTCTCGCTCAAGTCCGGTGAGCTGATACAAACGCAGGTTGAGAACCTCGTCGGCCTGCTGTTCGCTGAACGCGTAACGGCCTTCCACCAGCCGGGCCGGGTTACGAATGACGATGCCGATTTGCTCGACTTGTCGCTTCGTGAAATCGAATGCTAGTAATTTGACCCGCGCTTCTTCTTTGTTAGCCGATTCGCGAATTATCCGGATGAATTCGTCGAGATTTTTCAGCGCAATCAAATAACCTTCCAATGTTTCGGCGCGCTCTTCAGCTTTGCGCAATTCAAAACGCGTGCGGCGAAGAACTACTTCGCGGCGATGCTCGATGTAAGCCGCGTTAGCTTCCTTGAGTGAGAGCAGCTTTGGACGCCCGTGGTCTATCGCGAGCATGATCACCGCAAACGAACTTTCCAAAGCGGTGTGCTTATACAGGTTGGCAATAATGACTTTCGGGTTCGCGTCACGCTTCAGCTCGATAACAATGCGCGTGTTTTCATCCGACTGGTCGCCAACGTAGCTGATGTCAGTAAGCACTTTTTCGTTCACCAGCTGCGCGATTCGCTCGACCAGCGTGGCGCGGTTTACGCCGTACGGAATTTCCGTGATAACGATTTGCTCTCGGGCGCCTTTGAGCTCTTCAACGCCGGCTTTTCCGCGCACTTTCATACTGCCCCGGCCAGTCTCGAGATACTGGCGGATGCCGTTGATGCCGCAGATGGCGCAGCCGGTAGGAAAATCCGGTCCCTTCACCTGTTTCATCAACTCATCCAGTGTGATGTCCGGATCATCGATCTGTGCGCAAATTCCATCGATGACTTCGGCGAGATTGTGCGGCGGAATATTGGTGGCCATACCGACGGCAATTCCGGTGCCGCCATTTACCAGCAGATTCGGAAACGCGGCAGGGAAAACCGTCGGCTCGCTGCGCGTCTCGTCGTAATTCGGGACAAAGTCGACAGTGTCCTTCTCCATGTCCGTCATGAGCGCCGCTCCGAGATGGGTCATGCGTGCTTCGGTGTAGCGCATCGCTGCCGGCGGATCGCCTTCGACCGAACCGAAATTGCCCTGACCATCGACCAGCCGTTCGCGCATCGCCCACGGCTGAGCCATGTGCACGAGGGTGGGGTAGATCACCGCTTCGCCATGCGGATGATAATTACCACTGGTATCGCCGCAGATTTTTGCGCACTTGCGATGTTGTCGTCCCGGGAACAACGACAGATCGTGCATCGCGTAAAGAATTCTTCTTTGCGATGGCTTAAGGCCGTCGCGAGCGTCCGGCAGCGCGCGCGAGATGATCACCGACATCGAGTAATCGAGGAACGACCTCGATACTTCTTCAGCGACGTTCACCGGCTCGACTTTTTCGTTCGCGTTATACACAACAGAAAATTACGAATGACAAATGACGAATGACAAAATCCCAGCCACTCCCTCCTTCGACATTCGGCATTCGTGCTTCGTCATTTTAAACGTCCAAGTTTCGGACGTTTAATGCATTGTCTTCGATAAATTGGCGACGTGGTTCGACGACGTCACCCATCAGAATAGTAAACATCTTGTCGGCATCGACCGCGTTGTCCTCGTTCAGGTCCACCTTTAGGAGCTTGCGCTTCTCCGGGTTCATTGTGGTTTCGAACAACTCTTTGGCATTCATTTCGCCCAGACCTTTGAAACGCTTGATCTGGACGCCGCGACGACCAATCTCCAAGATCTTCTGCAGAATTTCGGGAATCGAAAAAAGCGGATGCGCGATGGCTTTGTCGCCTTCGCCCTCGATTAATTCAAAGATAGGCCGGTCGCTTGTTGCGTAATGGCCCACCTTCAAACCTTTTCGCGCCAGCTCCGCGATCAGTTTTTGTATGGCCGCCGATTCGTGCAGCTCGACAAACTTGCCACGTCGACGAACACCGTTTGTTTTCGCGGGTGCCTGAGTTTCTCCCAGAGGCAACAACTCCTGTTCAATCTGAGTGTCGAACAAATTGAGGTCGAGATTTTGCTGATGAAAATGGCGCACATCTTTTTCGTCGTGAAAATAATGCACCGTCTCATCGTTGCCCTCGCGTACTTTCACAAGATAGGTTGGCAGTTTGCCCGATCGAGAATTCCGCTCGGCGAGGTAAGTCTCGAAATCGCCTCCGTGGCGGCGAACTGCTTCGCTCAACTTCGCAAGTTTCCCGAGCGATTCGAGAATGTCCTTCAGTTGCGCCGCAGTGATTTCCTTGTCATCGGCCAAGTTTTTCAGCCGCACATCCTCCGCGCCCAGCGAGATCAAGATTTTGTTTAGCTGGACGTCGTCATCGACGTATTCCTCGCGCTTTTTTCGCTTGATCTGATAAAGCGGCGGCTGCGCGATGTAAATCTTCCCGGCACGCACGAGTTCGGTCATCTGTCGGAAGAAAAAGGTCAGCAACAGCGTTCGAATGTGCGAGCCATCCACGTCCGCATCGGTCATGATGATGATGCGACCGTAGCGCAGTTTTGCGATATCGAACCGGCCTTCGTCCTTGCCATTGCCTTCCTCCTTCGGCTTGCCAATCCCGGCGCCGATGGCTGTGATCATCGACTGGATCTCAGTGTTCTTGAGAAACTGATCTTCGCGCGCTTTCTCGACGTTGATCAACTTGCCGCGGATCGGCAAAATCGCCTGATAACGCCGATCACGTCCCTGTTTCGCGGAGCCGCCGGCTGAGTCGCCTTCGACAATGTAAAGCTCCGTCAATTCCGGATCGCGCTCCGAACAATCGGCCAATTTACCTGGCAATCCGCCACCGGTCAGCGCGCCTTTGCGAATTGTTTCCCTCGCTTTTCGCGCAGCTTCCCTTGCTCGCGCCGCGGTCAGCACCTTGTCGAAAACGCGGCGCGCGATCGGTGGATTTTTATCGAAGTAGGTCATCAGTCCGTCGTAAACGACGGAGTTCACGATCCCGTCGATCTCCGTGTTGACGAGTTTCACCTTGGTCTGCGATTCGAAGCGAGGATTGGGCAACTTCACGCTGAGCACGCAGATTAATCCTTCGCGCACATCGTCTCCCGAAATAGATGGGTCCTTCTCTTTGAGGAGACTGTTTTGTTTCGAGTATTGATTGACTGCTTTTGTCAGCGCCGTGCGGAAACCGGTCAAATGCGTACCTCCGTCAGGATTCGGGATGGAGTTCGCAAACGGCAATATCTGGTCATTGTAGCTGTCGTTATATTGCAGCACTACATCGACAAACACTTCATCGCGCTGCCGCGAAATCACGATGGGCTTTGGGTGCAGGACTTGTTTGTTCTCGCCCAGCTGCTTTACGAACTCTTCGATGCCGTGTTTGTAGAAAAATTTCTCCTTCTTCGCCGGATCGTTGCGTTCGTCTGTGAGCATGATCTCGAGGCCCGGATTAAGGAACGCCAGTTCGCGCAAGCGCGTTGCGAGTCGCTCGAATTTGAACTCGGTCGTGATGGTGAAGATCGTCGGATCAGGCAGAAACGTGATCAGCGTCCCCGTGTTTTTTTTGCTTTTGACTTCACCGATGACCGTGAGCTTGTCGGTCGTTTTGCCCTTGGCGAAAGCCATGTGATAGACTTTGCCGTCGCGCGAGACCTCTGCCTTGAACCACTCCGAGAGGGCGTTGGTGCATTTTGCGCCCACGCCATGCAGGCCGCCGGAATATTTGTAAGCGCCCTGTCCGAATTTTCCGCCGGCATGCAGATTCGTTAAGACCAGTTCAATCGCCGGGATTTTCCATTTCGGGTGAATATCGACAGGAATGCCGCGGCCATTGTCTCGAACGGAGACCGATCCATCCACATGCACGATCACTTCGATATTCGTGCAAAATCCCGCGAGATGTTCGTCAATGGAGTTATCGACGACTTCGTAAACCAGGTGATGCAGTCCACGCTCATCCGGATCTCCAATGAACATCCCAGGTCGCTTCCGGACCGCTTCGAGGCCTTCTAACTTGTCGATTTGCGCCGCGTCATATTTTTGCGTGGCGGCGATTCCGGTCGAGCTGCGAGATAATTTTTCGACCGGAATTGCCTCTTGAACTTGCGCCATAGAAGTGGGCCAACCGACCCACAGAAAAGATCATACCCAAAAACGGCCTTAAAACAACAAATAATCTCGTGGTTTCGAACACTTTATTTCCGCTACGGGTTGGAGGCGGGCAGACGTAAAAGCCCACGATATTGTGGTTCAGCGCCCAAGCGCTCGAAGCCGATTTTTGGCAGCTTGACCGAACTCATTTTGGCTTTGAAAATAGAGCCCTTTATGCGCTTGCAAACGCTTCTGGAAGCACGTTGGATTTTAACGTTTTTTGTACTGCTTGCCATTGTCGCTGCTTTGTTCTGTGTATGGTTATCGCTATTCTTTTTATTGCTGATTTTTTGCACGGTTGCTTTTTTCCGCGATCCGGAGCGCGCGGTGCCGGCAGATCCAAATCTAATCGTGGCCGCTGCCGATGGCACCGTGATGGACATTGTCGAAACGGATGAAAATCAGGTCCTCAAAACGAAAACGCGGCGTGTCGGAATTTTTTTGTCGATCTTCGACGTCCATACCAACCGCGCGCCGATCGATGGCCGCGTTATGTATCGTCAACATCGAGCGGGACTCTGTCTTGACGCGCGTCGTGCGGATTGTTCCGAGAAGAACGAATCGATGACATGGGCCTTCGAGAATCCGCGCGTCACGATTGTGGTACGTCAGATCACCGGCGCGATCGCACGACGCATCGTGGCCTGGGCGCAAATCGGAGACGAATTGAAAAAAGGTGAGCGCTTTGGAATGATTCGCTTCGGTTCGCGAACAGAATTATACTTGCCGCTCAACGCTGAAGTCCTCGTGAAAACAGGCGATCACGTCCTCGGTGGCTCGACAATCATCGCGCGGCTGCCCGACTCATGAACGAACAGCCATCTAAAATTTATCTCCTGCCGAACTTGATGACAGCGGGCAATCTGTTTTGCGGATTTACCGCTACGCTCAAAATTCTCGAGGGCGCGCTTTTGCAAAGCACAAACAGCGATCTGGCAGCTGATCGTTTTCACGAAGCGATCTGGTTTGTTCTCGGTGCGTTCGTTTTTGATTTTCTTGATGGACGCATTGCACGTTTGGGCGGACACGAGAGTCCGTTTGGGCGCGAGTTCGATTCGCTCGCGGATATTGTTTCATTCGGGCTTGCTCCGGCGTTGATGGTTTACCGCGTCGTGTTGCAGGAGTTTCCGCGCGCCTGCTGGATTATCGCGTTCATTTACCTGGCTTGCGGCGCGCTGCGCCTTGCCCGTTTTAATTCAGCGGCGACGACGCATAACGGACCCAATCATCAGAACAGCTTTACCGGTTTTCCCATTCCCGCGGCCGCCGGTCTAATTGCGTCGATCACATTGTTTCTTCTTTGGCTTGCCGAAGGTGAACATCACCTCGGCAACTGGCGCTTCGTTCTGCCGCCGTTGTTGCTCTTCCTTTCCTTCATGATGTTCAGTCGGTTTCAATATCCCAGCTTTAAGGCGGTCAATTGGAAGACGAAGAAATCGATCCCGCGTTTCCTTGCGATCATCCTGGTTCTGATTTTCACGGTGCTCAATTACGAATGGATGCCGGCAGTTCTGTTTCTGTCCTACTTGCTATACGGAGTATTCAGGCCATGGCTGTCGCGCGAATGGCGACGCGAAATCGAAGAAGAAATCGGCGAAGAACATCCGGCGGAGGCTGCCGAACAAACTCGTTGATTCGACAATCTATCGCTCTGTCATCAGTGCCTTCGTTTTTCCGGACGGCGCGAGATCGCGCATTGTCCAGCGCATCGCAACTGGACGAAGCAGAGTTGCGATGCGCGAATCATCCGCACAATTCTAATGTCTCCTCGTCGAACCAACACTTGAGATTGTCCCGTGCCAGGGCAGAGCAAAAGTTCCTGTATTGAGGTCGATCTGCCCGCCCAGATAGAAAGTGCCGGTGGCGTCGGCAAAGCGTCCCGTCCCGCCGGTTATGAATGCGGTTTCGTCGTTGTCGAACACACCCGGGGTCGGCGTTGGCGTCAGCTGCCCAAAGAAAGGACCGGAGATACTGTCGCCGTTAGCGGCTGTAAATTCATAGAATCCGATGTAGCTCAAGTCGCAGACGTTCAGGGTGAATTGAGCGGTTCCAGTGAAGCGTCCCAATTGGGTAGCATTTCCCCCGTTGACGACGTCCGCAACAATATGGCACTCGTCCAGAGGCGTAATCGAGATAACCTGCCCCGAAACAGTGCCATTGAACGGCACCATCTCGCCGGCCATTGCCGGAGTGGGTGCCCAGATAAACACTATCGCAAAGCAGAAGAGGAGTAGTGCAGTTGCGAAGCGCAGATGTGATAGGAAACGATTTTGATTTAACCAAGAATAAGTTTTCATACAAACCTCTAAGGCAACTGAGAGCCAAAGTTCCGGAATTTTTTGGAGGTTTCGGACGGAGAGAACGCATGGGGGGCGGGCTGAGGAAACCGGTCCGGCGCACCGCAAGCAGCTTTGGTTGCGATGCGCCGACCAGTTGACACGCTTTGCTGCGATTTAGTGACCGTCAGGGGAAAGAATGCCTAACCATGGAGCAACGAAGGTGCTCGTGGTGAAGTCGATGAACCCGTACAACGTAAACTGGCCGCTTGCATGCTTAAAACGACCGGTCCCACCATTGATGGTCGCCGTTTCCAGGTTATAAAATACCCCGGCGGTTGCGGTCGGAATAAGCTGGCCTCGAAAGGGGCCGGAGATTCTATCGTGCCCATTCGCTGCGACGAATTCATAAGTCCCGGTGTAGCTGTTGTCGCACATATTGGGCATAAAGATCGCCGTCCCGGTAAATTGTCCCAGGAGATTAGACTCGCCGGAATTCTGTACCGGAATGGTAACCACGCAGCCGCCGTTCGGCTGGCCCCACTGCGACTGCCCAGGTATAGTTCCCGAGACCGTGCCGGTGAAGGTCTGGTCGGGTGCTGCAATGGATAGCGCCGCAGAGCAGGCGAGGATGAATGGGATGAGAAGAAAGCTACGTCGCAAAGGCGACGGGCTGGTCCATTTTGTTGAGCTTAGATTTGTCATGTTATTTCCTTTCGTGTTTAGGCTTTCTGTGACTTCTCGTCATGAGAGGTTCACTTCTGGCCGGTTTTTATGGTTTGGTTGGTTTTGGGTTTTGACTGACGACTTCAGGTCTTTGGTAAATTTGCATGATCCTCGGGCCGCGTTTATCCACCTCCGCGGTTCGCCACTCCAGAGAATGTCAGCGAGTTGTACGGGTATTGATCCGGGCAGCTGACGGCGAGTTCGACGTGCCAGGAGAACGTCGCCGGAGTCACGTTCGTATCGAGTGTTGCAATTGCGATGCCTCCGAATCCCGAGAACACATAGACGCCGTCGGTGTACGAGACCAGCATTAACGCGTTGTACCCCCACGCCAGGTGGTGGCTGCCATTGTAGAAGACATCGAGCGTGAGCTGAGCCGGCGTTTGTTGGTCGATGATCAAGTTCCACGTGCCGGTGACAACGGGACCAGCAACCTGAGTGCCGCCACAGTAGAACGAGCCGCCCGTAAGCGTGCCATGGTACGTCTGTGCAGGAGACGCCGACGAGGAACTGGCTGAGATGAAGAGGACTGATGCAACCAGGAGCAGTGCGGTTGCAAGTCGCAGATGTGATAAGAAACGATTTTGATTTAACCAAGAATAAGTTTTCATACAAACCTCTAAAGGAACTGGAAACCAAAGTTCCGGAATTTTTTGCAAATCTGCGTCGGAGGCTCCGGCTTCATGCCCCAGGACGACTCGCGAGCGGCCGAACGTTTAACCACGAATGGACATCAATGAACACTAATGAGGAGCCACCAAAAGCGTGTCTATTTGTGTGCATTAGCGGTTAGAGATGTCTGGCTGTTGCGGCAATGGCATGAGCGCGCCCGTGAACCGACTTCTTTTAAGCTTGTAGAAGAATTCAAAACGAATCACGCTGTTTGGCAGGGTGAATGCCGAAACCGAGCCGCGCGTGTTCAACACCACGCGCTGGAGTCTTGTGCTTGCTGGGGCGAACGCCGATAGCGACCAGCAAAAGGCCGCTCAAGCTCTTGCAGAGCTTTGCCGGACTTATTGGCGACCCATTTTTTCCTATGTCTGCCGCCGCGGCTATTCGCCTGAGGACGCGCAGGACATCACGCAGGATTTCTTCCTGATGATTCTGACAACTAACTGGCTAAGGCAGGCGGACCAAAGCCGAGGCCGTTTTCGCTCGCTATTGCTCAAGTCGCTCCAGAATTTTCTTCACAACGTTTCGGATACAAATGGAACGCTGAAGCGGGGCGGCGCAGTTGAATTCGTTTCGTGGGACGCCTGGATGGCAGAAGCGCCTTCGCAAGTATCAATCTCCCCGCGAGCGCTCGATGCGCTTGCACCCGAGCGGCTTTTCGATCTGCGCTGGGCCGCAACGGTAGTCGAGCAGGCGCTCCGGCGTCTGCGTGAAGAGTGTGAAGGCAAAGGGCGTCTTCGGCTTTTTGAGGGCTTGCGCGATTATCTCGCGGCCGAACACGCCGATATCTCATATGCCAATCTCGCGGTCTCCTTAGGCATTGCAGAGACAGTAGTGAAAAAACAGCTACACAATCTGCGTCAACGTTATCGATGGCTCCTGCGCGATGAAGTGGCTCACACGGTCGCCGAGCCGGCCGATGTGGATGACGAGATCCGCCATTTGTGCGCGGCACTAGCCGCTGCAGCGTGATGAAGAAATCAACCGAAGCGGCTGATTCCATCGCGGATGTAACCGAGGATTCGACGAGGTGTCTGCAGTGCGGCGCACCGGCGCGACTCGATCACGGGACCTGCATTAACTGTCTCCTACTCGAAGGAC
The DNA here is from genome assembly GCA_035255865.1 of Candidatus Udaeobacter sp. Lineage (GTDB taxonomy): Bacteria > Verrucomicrobiota > Verrucomicrobiia > Chthoniobacterales > UBA10450 > Udaeobacter. The sequence goes on along the minus strand of DATEZD010000093.1, from coordinate 5,311 downwards.
TCGAAGCCCAAGGCGAGTCATCCCGCGAAACGTTCGAAAGCGTCCTCGTAGAAGCGGACGTGCCCGACAAACAGTGGCGGCTCGGGCACTACGAAATCCTGGAGGAGATCGGTCGCGGCGGCATGGGAGTAATCTATCGCGCACGCCAGCAGCACTCACGTCGCATTGTCGCGGTGAAACGCATCTTCGCTCACGATGTGAATTCGCACGAGACGCTGGTGCGTTTTCGGCGCGAAGCGGAAGCGGTCGCGCGTCTCGATCATGCGAACATTCTTCCCATTTACGAGGTGAGCGAAAGTGATGAGGGTCTGCCGTTCTTCAGCATGAAGTATGCGACGGGCGGGAGCCTCCGTACCGCGGCGCCGAAGCTCCGCAACGATCCTCGCAAATGTGTACAGCTGATGGCCAAGGTTGCGCACGCGATTGCTTACGCCCATTCCAAGGGCGTCCTTCATCGCGATCTTCAACCGGGAAACATCCTTCTGGATGAAAACGGCGAGCCAATGGTGAGCGACTTTGGTTTGGCAAAATGGCTCGATGAAACTAGCGACCTAACGAGAACCCTAGAGACACTTGGAACACCGGGCTACATCGCCCCTGAACAGGCCGAGTGCCGAGCAGCTGAACTTACAAGTGTAGCCGACATCTACAGTCTGGGCGCGATTTTGTTTTATCTCCTAACTGGCCGGCCGCCATTTGTAGGCCCGAATGTTCTTTGTGTTATTCATCAGGCTGCTGCGACTTCGGCGCCACACTTACGTTCACTCGTACCGTCCCTCGACCGCGATCTGGAGACAATTGTCGGTCGCTGTTTGGAGCGCGATCCGAAGGCGCGCTACCAATCCGCCGGAGCACTGGCCGACGATCTTGAACGTTGGCTGCGGTACGAGCCAATTCGGGCCCGGCGCACTGGAGTTTTTACTCGCGGACGAAAATGGGTGCGACGAAATCCAACTACGACGGTGCTGATAGCAACGTTGGTCGTCCTCGCGGCGGCGATTGGTGTCATGTTTTGGGAGAGGGAAATACCTCGCCCGCTGCCCGGCGGGATTGCAGTGCTGCCGTTTGAAAATCTGAGCGAGGGAAAGGAAAGCGCTCTTTTTGCCGACGGCATCCAGGATGAGTTGCTCTCGAACCTGGCCAAGATCAAGGACCTGAAAGTGATCAGCCGGACATCAGTAGTGCAGTACAGGAGTGGCATTACGCGCAATCTCAAAGAAATCGCGCGGCGGTTGGGGGTCAGCAATATCGTAGAAGGCAGCGTTCGCAGGTCGGGGAATCATGTGCGCGTTTCGGTGCAACTAATCGATGCCAAAACCGACAGCCGCGTCTGGGGACGGAACTATGATGGCACGCTGGTTGATTCACTTACTTTGCAGGGTGAGCTTGCCACGGAGCTTGCTGCGGCTGTGGGCGCCACACTGAGGCCGCAGGAAAGGGCGCGGGTGACGGCCAAGCCAACGAACAATGTCGCCGCGTACGATGCGTTTCTGCGCGGCCGCGTTTTTGCTAGTGAGAGTGAGACGAAGAGGGCACTCGACTCCTATCAGAAGGCAGTGGAATTGGATCCGAATTTCGCGCTGGCTTGGGCGCATCTCTCCAGCATGCAGAGCCAAGCTCATTACGAAGTTGATTCCAGCCCGGAGCGGGTGCCGGCAGCAAAAGCTGCGATGGATCGTGCACTCGCCTTGGATCCGAACCTGCCCGAAGTTCACCTTGCCTTGGGCTATTATCGCTACTACGTGCTGCGCGATTTTACCGGTGCCCTCTCGGAGTTGCGGCAAGGCCAGCAAGCTCTTCCGAATGACACCGATGTCATCAAGACAATCGCCTTCGTTCAAAGACGGCTTGGTCAGTGGGACGAGGCGCTGGCAGGATTACGCCGTGCCGTTGAGCTCGATCCTCGAGATATCGACGGTTATGACAATCTCGCGTTCACTTACGAAGCCCTGCGCCGTTTTCCGGAAGTTTTGGCCACTTTCGACCGGGCTTTGTCTTGGGAACCGGTGAGTCTCGATTCGAACAGCGCATGGAAAAGTTTGCTCGATAGGAATAGGGCGTGGAAAGCCTTGGTCCTAATAAAGGCCGATGCCTTATGGGCAATGGCCCATCTTCAGGAGAGCGGAGTCCCTTACGAATCTGCTTCCACCGTTGGGTTCATCCGTGCCGGACAGCCTCTGCTCCAGCACCGTTACGCCGACGCAAAAGACATCTTGTCAAAAGCTCTGGCCGACAAATCGATCTCGTACGCCACGGACGAATTCGAGGACAGGGAAATACTCCTTCTTTTTCTCGGGCTGACTCAACAACGCGCCGGGGATGCTGCCGCGGCACGTGCGACCTATCAACAGGTCGCCCGGGATGCGCGACACACACTCGAGACAGTGTCGCCCGGTTCTTCTGCCGAGACGCAAGCGCATTTTGATTTGGGCTGGGCCTATGCCGGTCTAGGCGAAGCCGAGTCCGCTATCGCAGAAGGACGGAAGGCTATGTCCATAATGCCGAGTTCCAAAGATGCCTACAGGGGCCCCAAATACGAGGAAAACATGGCCCGAATCTACGCCTTACTGGGCGACGCTGATCACGCGATCCCCATTCTCAAACGGTTGCTGCACATACCTTACGTGACGCCGCTCACTCCGGCGAAACTTCGAACCGATCCTACATTAGAGCAAATCCGAGACGATTCTCGTTTTCAGGAATTAGCCGCAGGAAAGTAACTCAGACGGTCACCCTCGAGTAGAACAATACCGAAAGCCTGTTTGCCTCATAGGTGAGCACAGCGGACGGATTCCTCCCGTGGCGCAGGTGCCTATGTTTCTAATCGATTCAGGCGCGCAAGAATTTCAGGATCGCGAACGTCAGCCCATTCTCCGGTCAGCTCGAGCGCTTTAACTTTCCTGCCGGATTGCGCCTGTGCGCGAATCGCGTCGGTCAATTCGTATTCGCCGCGCGGTGATAGTTGCAGATTTGCGGTGAATTCGAAAATGCTCGGACGAAACGCGTAAAGCCCCGCGTTGTAAAACGGATTAGCGTCTTGGGACAAGCCGCTCCACCTGTCACTTTTTTCCCGAATATCGAGGAGCTCCATCCGGTCGTTCAGAAAAACCGCCCCACCTTTGCTGACATCCTCGCTGCGAATCACGGTAATAATTCCTTCGACGTCATCCGGAAGATTGGCAACGCGCTTGTAGTTGGTGGGATCGACCAGGATATCGCCGTAGCTCAACACAAACGGACAGTCTCCGACGAAATCGCGAGCAAGATCGACAACGCGGCCGGTTCCATCCTGCACCGTCTGTGTCGTGTATTGAATGGCGATATCGTAGCGCGAACCGTCGCCTAGAAAATTTCGCACTGTATCGCCGCGGTAGCCGACGACGATAAGAAACTCCCGTATTCCCGCATCGCGCAGTCCCTCGACGATATGCTGCAAGACTGGTTTGCCGCGCACTGCGATCATCGGTTTGGGAAGATCAGCAGTCAGTTCGCGCATTCGCGTGCCGCGACCCGCCGCGAGCACGACGGCCTTACCGATCTTTGTTGTCATGTCGAGCGAAGCCGCCTGCCAAGCCGTAGCTTTATGCGAAGGTCTGGAGACATCTCTAGATATTTGATGGGATTCAATCAAGAGATTGACTCATTCGTCTCCCGACTCTCTCGCCGCTACCCTCGCGGCGCAACCGTCCATGTCGCTCGTCCCACTCGCTCCATTCCTCGACTCCGGTCGGAATGACAGGATCTCCAACTAGCCGGTCTTCTTTTCCGTGATGATTAGTGCAGGCAAATTAGCTTGCTTGACCAATTCGCTCACCTTCGGGACATCTTCACTCTTGAGTTGCGCCCATTTCTTTAATTGTTCCTCGAGCTGGCTGCTCAGCGTTTGAAACATGTCGAGTTGCGGTTTGGTCGGTTCACCATCCCCGTAATCAATGATATGACTAAACGTGTCGAACCGTTCGTTCAACATGTTCGGGAAAGCGAGGTTCGCTTCCGAGCCTTTCATGTTTACCTGGATGAGCTTCTGCTCCACTTCGGACATTTTGTGATCAAGATCGTCCGCCGCCGCGAGCGCCGGCTTTAGACGTTGATCGTCGCTGAAACGTTTGTGCAGAGTTTGAATCTGCGATCTGAGATCGCGGATTTCGTTGACGGCCTGATGCAGCTGCGAGATCCGATCCTTGACCTGCGTCGATAGCGTGAACTGTTTTTGCACCGCAGCTTCCTGGCCTTTCGTCCGCGGATCGATTACTAAATGAAGCGGCGCGGTTTGCGACTTCCCGCCGACCGTCAGCTTCACTTGATAATCCCCCGGCAACGCGAGCGCCCCCTTGGGACCGTTCCCGGAATAAAACGCGCCTGGAATTTGAATCGGGTCATCGTAACGCAGATCCCATGCGAACCGGTTCATCCCTTCGTTGGCTGGAATCGTTTTTACGCGTTCGACGCGGTCCGGCCATTCAGGGGGTTGTTCGCCTTCTTTTTTCTCCTTGCTGGAAAGACGTCTGACGACTTTGCCTGAAGCATCGAGAATCTCCAGCGAGACTTCCTCTTTCGGCACAGTCTTGAAATAATAATCGATCATTGCTCCGGTCGGCGGGTTATCGCCCACAGGCTGGCGCTTGTCGAATTCCTCCGGGTAATGCAAACGTAACGCGGTCTGGGGTTGATAAAGAATGACGTCCGCGGCGGCGGATTGCGCGTTTACCTGACGAACTGGCGTTAAATCATCCAACACCCAGAAAGAACGCCCATGCGTCGCCACCACGAGATCGTCATCTTTGACGACCAGATCATGAATCGGTGTTACCGGAAGATTCAATTGCAGCGGCTGCCAGTGCGCACCGTCATCGAACGAAACAAAGACGCCGAGTTCGGTCCCAGCGTAGAGCAGTCCTTTACGTTTAGGATCTTCGCGAACCGCATGCACGTACGCGCCATCGGGAATGCCGTGTACGATCGAGCTCCAGGTCTTTCCCAGATCGCTCGTTTTAAAAATGTACGGCTTGAAATCGTCGAGTTTATGCCGATCCACCGCGACATAAGCGGTGTCGCCGTCCTGCGGAGATGGTTCGATCAGATCGACCGTGCTCCACTCGGGCATTTTCGGTGTGACGTTCGACCAATGCTGGCCGTCGTCGGTGGTAACCTGAACAATCCCATCGTCTGTGCCTGCCCAGAGGGTTCCTTGTTTTACCGGCGATTCGGCCAACGCAAAGACCGTGTCGTAATATTCGACCGAAGTGATGTCGTTCGTCAGCGGGCCGCCACTTGGCTGCTGTTTCGATTTGTCGTTGCGCGTGAGATCACC
>DATEZD010000092.1:0-50356 GCA_035255865.1 Candidatus Udaeobacter sp. | reverse complement strand
GGTTATGTCGAGATTAGTCCGCCGTTTTTAGTCCGGCGCGATTGCATGATCGGCACGTCGCAGCTCCCGAAGTTCGAAGCCGACATGTACGGTTTGGAAGAGAACCAGCTTTTCCTTGCGCCGACTGCGGAAGTCCAGCTCACAAATCTCCATCGCGAGGAGATCCTGAGCGGTGCCGATCTTCCGAAAAAGTTAGTCGCTTATACGCCATGTTTCCGGCGCGAGGCAGGCGCGGCTGGACGCGAGACGCGCGGCATCATTCGGGTGCACCAATTCGACAAAGTCGAATTGGTGAAAATCGCCGCGCCCGAGAAATCATACGAAGAACTGGAATCGCTTGCTGCCGATGCCGAACGGGTTCTGCAACAACTCGGCTTACATCACCGAGTGATCGAGCTTTGCACTGGCGATCTGGGATTTGGTTCTGCCAAGACTTATGACATCGAGGTCTGGTCACCCGGTCAGGATGCATTTCTCGAAGTTTCGAGTTGTTCAAATTTTGAAGATTTCCAGGCGCGTCGGATGCAGCTTCGGTTCAAAGATCGCGATGGCAAAAACCGGTTTTGTCACACGTTGAACGGTTCAGGGGTGGCGTTGCCGAGATTGTTTGCTGCGTTGATTGAGACTTGCCAGCACCCCGATGGCTCAGTGCGAATTCCCGAGAAGTTACAGCCTTATTTCGGCGCCGAAAAAATTAACCACGAATAAACACGAATGGACACGAATGAGGAGAGGCTGCTAGAAGCCATCTCACAATGTCATTCTGATCCCGCAGGCGCGGGAGAAGAATCTCGGATCCGATCCATTAACGGAAACGCACAGAGATGTTTCGCTTCGCTCAACATGACAGCGCGATACATGAGCTGAGTTCTTCTCAAAGAATGGCAGCGAGTCGGCTTATGAATTCGGCTCCGCAAGTCCTTAAGAAAAATTGCTTCATAGATTCGTGTTTATTCGTGTCCATTCGTGGTTAGAGCCCAAGTCCGCCGGTGATTCTGCTCATTTCCGATTGCGCGAGCGTCTTGCCCTGCTCGATACCTTGTTTCACGGCGCTTAACACCATTTCCTCGAGAAACTCGACGTCGTTCGGATCAACGACTTCCCTGTCGATTTTGATCGCGATGATCTCGCCCGCGCCGTTCGCGGTAACCTTCACCTTTCCTCCACCAGCGCTCACTTCGATTGTTTTTTTCTCAAGCTCAGCCTGCGTTTTCGTCATTTGCTCCTGCATCTTCTGAGCTTGCTTCATCAATTTGTTTAGGTTCATGGGATTTTTCCTGTCATGTTGAGCGGAGCGAAGCGAAGTCGAAACATCTCTTATTGTTAATCTAGAATCAGAGATTCCTCGACTCCGCTCGGAATGACATAATTGCCGAATCAGGATTTTATTTGAGCGCTAAACAGTTCGATGGCTTCCTGAATCAGCGGGTCGTCTTTGAACGATTCCGCTGGTTTCGCTGCGTCAGCGGCAGCTCTCGATAGAATCCCGTCTTTCGCCACAAATTTCACCGACCAATCACGTCCGGTCGTTTCGTTGAGGAGCGCTTCCAGTTGCCGGCGATTGTTTACGCTCGCGAGCACTTCAATCTTTGACCGGTCATCCGGCGAATGTCCCAACAAAAAATTGCGGCCGTCTATTCCGATCGGACGAACTGACTCGCCCAATGTTCGCAAAAGACCTTTCGCTGGAATTTTGGCGAGCACCTTCTGCCATAACTCATTTGGATCGGCATCGCCTGCCGCTGCAGCTTCGGCGATTTTGTTGTAGCCAGGGGCGGTGACCCCGGCATTTTTCGGGCGCGATTTCTCATGGCCGCGGTCAGCGCCCGCGGTTACAGGTGCGGCACTTGGCGTGTCCGGCTTGTCCGCCGTAGCCTTGGCGAAGGCGGGCGATCGCGTCTTACCATCGCGAAGCTCGCCGAGTTTTTCGATCACCTCATCGAGTGTCGCCTGTCCAAGGCTCTGGATTGCCTTGATGAGCGCAACTTCGAAATGGAGCTTTTTATTCGGCGCCCATTTCATGCGGCCTTCGGCGGCGGCAAACTGATCGATCAGCTCGAGCAAACGATCCATCGCAATCAATTCGGCGTGTACCCCAAGCGACTTTTGCACGGCAGGATCGACGTCCTCCTTGAGGGCGTCCGGTTTGGCCTTAAACACGAGCAAATCGCGCAGGTACGCGATCAGGTCCGACATGAGCCGCATCATGTCCTTGCCGTTTTCGCTTTGCTGATGCAACAGATCGATCGCCTCCGGTGTTTCGGCCCGCAAAATGTGTCGCATTAAATCGATCACCGTTTGTTCGCTGGTGAATCCGAAAACATTGAGGACATCATTCTCGCTGATTTTCTCTCCGCAAAACGCCACAAGCTGATCCAGCATCGATTCTGCATCGCGCAGACCGCCTTCTGCGCCGCGCGCGATCGCATGCGCAGCCGCCGGCTCCAACGTGATCTTTTCCTTTCCGGAGATGAATTGGAGGTGCTGTCCAATGAGGTTCGCCGGGATACGGTGGAGATCGAATCGCTGACAGCGGCTCACAATTGTCAGCGGCAGTTTATTCACCTCAGTGGTCGCAAAGATAAAGATGACATGTGGTGGCGGTTCTTCGAGTGTTTTCAACAGTGCATTGAACGAGGATGGCGACAGCATGTGTACTTCATCAATAATGTAGATTTTGTATTTGTAGCCTCGCGTAGGCGCGATTTTCACTCTTTCCACAATCAGCTCACGAATCTTGTCTACTTGTGTGTTCGATGCGGCGTCATATTCGAAGACGCCAAAGGAATTTCCGCTTGTAATTTCCCGACACGCGTCGCACACGCCGCATGGCGTGACCGTCGGGCCTTTCACGCAATTGAGCGACTTCGCCAAGATGCGCGCAGTCGAAGTTTTGCCGATGCCGCGCGGTCCAACAAACAGATATGCGTGGGCAAGACGATTCTGTGCAACCGCGTTTTTCAGCGTGCGTGAGACGTGCGCGTGTCCCACCAGATCGTCGAAAGTCTGGGGCCGATATTTTCTGGCGAAAACCTCGTAGCTCACGAGTTCAATCTAGACGGAAAAGCGCAGGGGGGAAAGCTTTTGCCAATGATAACATCCCAAATAAAGAGGCCCCGCCGGTTCCCCGGCGGGGCCATTGGATCAAACAGCGCCCGAATTATCGGGTCATCATCATGCAGCAAGCGCCGGGGCAGCAGGCGCCGCCACCGCAGCAGCCTGCGTCACTGGACGAGATCGATGTCGCGCTCGTCAGCGCCATCATTGCTGCAATCAAAAGCAAATATTTCATAATTTTCTCCTGTTAAGGATTCGTGAGTTCTCCGGCTGCGCGAACGTAACCGGCCTGCGCTGTTTCAGTGAGTCAGGCGCGCGGCGGCGGAATCGGCGGCCGTTCGATTCGCGCAGAAGCGGTCGCGTCGTCGGTGAACACGGCGTGGCCGGTAAAACGGGGATTCGAGAATCCATCTGAGGTTGGGCAGAAAAGAATCAGCGTTGAGCACGAAATCGTGCAACAACTGCGACGCTGCGATTCGCCGCCACCGCACCGGTTATCTGACGACTGCTCATGTGCCATTTTGCAGGCCGACATTTTAGAACAGCAAGCCGGCGCTTTTGTCATCGCGGTGACATTCGATTTGGCAATGGCCGGGCAGAGAAAACTGCCGAGGCACACGATCAACAGCCCACTAATCACGGCTCTGCGCATGACAACTTGAGCATAGCGCCTGATGGATGGAACTCAAAGCATGCTTTTCGACTTCGATAGATTGGTATAGATGGACGTTCGCTGATGCAAAAAGGAAGATTTACTCTTTTGATCCTGTCACTTTTGTTCGGTCTTGAGCTTTGGGCGCGCGAGCCGATCAAGTCACCTCCGCCGGTAAGACCTGCAACCGAGACCGGGCAAGTTCGCGCGCGCGATCTTGGGATTCCGTTTGAAGGCACACCGGGAAAGTTTAACGCGATCACCGACGTCCCCGGTGTCGAAGTCGGCTATACGACGTTAATTAGCGGTGAAGGAAAACTTGAAGTCGGCAAAGGTCCGGTGCGTACCGGCGTTACGGCGATCCTGCCGCGCGGTCACGCTTCGCTTAACGATCCTGTTTACGCGGGATTTTTCAGCCTGAACGGAAACGGCGAAATGACCGGCACGCCATGGGTTGAAGAGAGCGGTTTTCTCGAAGGACCAGTTGTCATTACGAATACGCACAGCGTTGGCATAGCGCGCGACGCGGTCATTGCATGGCTAGTTAAGCAGGGGACCGGCAGCCAGAATTTGTGGAGCCTGCCGGTCGCTGCCGAAACGTGGGACGGCTGGCTGAATGACATCAACGGCTTTCACGTTAAGCAGGAAGATGTGTGGCACGCGCTCGATACCGCGCATGGCGGCGCCATCGAAGAGGGCAGCGTCGGCGGCGGCACTGGCATGATCTGCTACGAATTCAAAGGCGGAAACGGGACCGCCTCGCGCGTCGTTTCTGTAGCTGTAGCCGGGGGCGGTGACCCCGGCAGCCAGAAAGCATCCCGCGCATACACAGTCGGCGTATTTTTGCAGGCGAACTTCGGTCGCCGGCCGCAGCTGACGATCGCGGGTGTGCCAGTGGGCAAAGAAATTCCCGGCGAAGTTTACAAAAGAGAAAACGGCTCCTGTATCGCTGTGGTCGCTACAGACGCGCCGCTGTTGCCGAATCAACTGAAGCGGCTCGCGCGCCGCGTGTCGCTTGGTCTCGCGCGGACGGGAACGATTTCGGGAAATACCTCTGGGGATTTGTTCATCGCATTTTCAACTGCAAATCCAAACGTCGCGGGCTCAGATCAAATCACACACGATGTGCAAACGATTCCCAATGATCTGATGGACCCGCTTTTCGCGGCCATTGTCCAGGCTACAGAAGAGGGAGTCGTAAATGCTCTGATCGACAACCACTCCATGACCGGCCGCGACAATCATCGCGTCGAAGCGCTGCCGCACGATCGCCTGCGCGAACTGATGAAGCGTTCCCGCTGACAAAGCGCTTCTCGCCTCTCCCCGTGGGCAAGGGGAGAGGACTGAGGTGAGGGGTCTGGCTCTTGCGCGGACCGGTTGTCCCTTCTCACCCTCCCCCTCTCCCTGCAAAAGGAGAGGCAACCCAGCGGTCGGTTGTCAGTTCGGGTGCTCTAAATCATCTCGAGCAATAACGGCGCGAAGCTGCACAGCAGCTGCTTCTCCTGCGAAACAGCGAGAACGGCGGGAAACGAGCTAATTGTCGCCTGACCCAGCGGCACGCCGACGTATTTGCAAATTCGCTCCGCCAAATCGCGATTGGCCGAACCGCTGAAAATTTCAATTCTGGCTGAAGCGCAAGCATCAGGAGAAGGGCGCTAGATTAGACGTTGTAAGAGCAACATTGGCAATCCTTGATTTAACCACGAATTAACACGAGGAGAAACTAATTCTATTTGCCGGTTCCCAACTTGTTGGCGATTGTTTTTTATGAAAAAACCCCGAACACCCCGCATGCAAAGAGACACCACCCCAGTCTTCCCTCAGCCGATTTTTAACGAGGGAAACGTCATCCCCGATCCGACGCGCTTCAAGACGGCCCATCCCTCCGACAACGTCCAATACAAGCAAATCGAAAACCTGTTAAAGACGCAGGTTGTGGGGTTCGATCCATCGCGCCTTCCACCGGACGAACTCTATAAGCTCGAATTGGCGTTTGGGCCGCACGGTCCTGAGATCGCAAAGAGGATCACGGCCGCGAGAAAGATTGTCTTCCACGCCGCCGGCGACACTGGTGCTTCGAACGAAAGAAAGTACGGAAACGAGATTACCGTGGCTGATCAGGTAACGAAAGACTGCCGGACGTCGAACGCCGCGAATCGAGCTGCCTTCTTTTATCATCTGGGAGACGTCGTTTATAGCTTCGGAGAGTCGAAGTATTACTACGACCAGTTTTACGATCCATTTCGGAACTATCCAGGCCCGATTTTCGCGATTCCTGGAAACCACGATTCGTTCGTCATTCCAGAGACGCCGAAAGAGGACACGCCTTTGAAAATTTTCGCGAGAAACTTTTGCGCCCCGGAACCAACGATCACTCCCGAGGCGGGCTCTCTTCATCGAACTTCAATGACGCAACCTGGAGTCTACTTCGCGCTGGATGCGCCTTTCGTCCGGATCATCGGCCTGTTCAGCAATGCTCTCGAAGACCCTGGAGTGATTTCTAGCGAAAAAGGTAAGTGGGCGGACGTTCCCGACACTCAACTCGATTACCTTGCCGCGCAGCTCGCACGCATTAAGAGCGAAAATTACTCGGGCGCCGTCCTTCTGGCTGTGCACCACCCGCCGTTTAGCTACGCACCTCCTCCCAGAAAGGGCGGAGGTGGCGGTAACCACGGCGGCAGTCCGAACATGCTCCGGCAGATCGACGCGATCTGCAAGAAAGAGGGCGTTTATCCCCACGCGGTTCTTTCTGGCCATGCCCACAACTACCAGCGCTTCACGCGCATGTTACGCTTCGGAAGCAAGGATATCACCGTTCCTTTCATCATCTGCGGAGATGGTGGACACAACGTCAATAAGTTAGTCAAGAGCAAGCGAGGCCAGGTTGCGCAGGAACCTTATTTCGGCGTTAACGTGGATTATTTGGAATCGAAGCCCGCTGTTGAAGCGAAAAGCTTGATTCTGAAACACTACGACGATACAAACTACGGCTATCTGCGAGTTACGGTGGACAAGACGCACCTTCATATTGGCTTCCAGCAAATTTCTACGAGTGTTCCGCAATCACGTGTGGATATGGTAACAGTGGAGCTAGCATCGCAAAAAATTGTTGCCAATTAAGCGCTTCGAATCTTTAGAACTGCAAACGGCGCATCAAACGACGTCCGCGTTGCCGATCTAGGATCGCGCAAAGAACTGCGTCGGATCAAAGTGGGCGACGACGCCCACTTTGTCGCTAGCTACGCTGGGCTGCCATGTGCATTTTGGAAAACGGAGAGCCTTGGAAACGCTCCGGTCATGGGCGCGTGAATCAGCGTTGGCAATCTTCAAAACTTGCTAGGATTATCTCTTTGGCGAATAGTTTGGGGTTAGAGGAGTTCCCCAGATGAGTGCTGACGTGATTCGAATAGAACGGCCAACGACGAATTCGAAGCTGTTCGCGCATACGCGCTGGGACACGTTCCCGGCCGCGGCGGGTCTTTTTTGTTTCGCGTATTTCCTGGGGCTTTACTTCCTCTTCCCGCATGCGCCGCTGTGGGTGATGCTGGTCCTCGGGTTTATTTACTCGCTGATGATCAACGCGAACATCAACGGGGTGGGGCACAATTTTATTCATAACCCGTTTTTCCGCTCGAAATTCCTCAACCGCCTCTTTGGCGTCACGCAATCGGTTGGGTGCTGTTTCTCGCAGACGATGTACGACGCGGTGCACATGCAGCATCACAAGGGGAACTCGGATCGACAGGATGAGCACGGCGACACGGTGGATTGGTTGTCGATTTATCGTCATAGCGACGATGGCGAACCGGAGAATCCGTGGAGTTATGTTTTCCTAAGTTTTTTCCGCGATGACGTGAGCGCAATTCGCGGGGAACTGCGGAAGCGCAAGAATGGCGATGATTTCTGGGGAAATGTCGAGCTAACGGCATTCGCTACCACGCTTTTGGTGATGGCAATTATTGTCCCGACGAGTCCGATTCACTTCATCAACTGGCGGTTCATGTTGTTTTTTCTGCCGTTTTGGTATCTCGGCCATTGCTTCAGTTATTTAAACGGCTATTACCGGCATTACGGTGCGAACCCCGACAAACCGATTGCCTGGGGCGTGAGCAGCTACGGAAAAATCTACAACTGGCTATTCTTTTACAACGGTTACCATGCCGAGCACCATTTCCGTCCAAAAGTGCATTGGACGAAGATGGAAAAGTTTCGGCAAAGCATTTCCGATTTGCAGAAACAGGAAGGCGTCCGCACCATCCGGCGGGCGCACATGCTGGGATTTCTTGATCCAGATTTGCCAAAACGGCGCGCAGGTGTAGCGGCGAGCGCCTCTACAACGTCCGGGTAGCGTAGGCCTCTGGCGTGTTGGTTTCGGCGTCGCGCCGAAACAGGCTTTCGTGGGGCTCGTTTGCACAAGGCGTGAGGAACCAGCAAGAAAAGTTCGCGATCGCGAGGACGCGCTCGCCGGCACGCGAGACGCGTGCGCTACCCGGCAAACTTCGCGCGCAGCTTTTCCTTCTTCGCTTTGCAGTCTTCGTGTAATCGCCGGATCTCCGACACAAGCTGCTTTTCCAGTGATTCTTTTTCTTCAATTTTTCCGGCGAGTTGTGCTTTGCGAATCTGATCTTTCAAGAAAAGGTCTTTCTCCGCGATCTTTGCTCGGTACACGGAATCGACTTCCGCGATTTCTTTCTTCTGATCTTCGGTGAGCGAGACTGACGGCGAGCTCTTTTCGAGCCGTTCCATCGCAAGTTCGTAAGCCGATTTCATATTTTTATCTTACTTTTGCTCTTACTTTCCTTGCACCAAAGGCAGACAGGATCGTCTGCTTCACGAAAAACGTCGCGGATTGCGTTCACCAGATCAATTCTTAAATTGTCTTTGAATGCATTCACCAATCAAACTGCTCAGCATCGATTTCGACGGCACACTTGTGTCGCGAGTTAGCGAACCAGTCCTCGACGCGCAGTGCATGGAATTGATTCGCGAACTGCAGAACGCCGGAGCGCTCTGGGCGATCAATACGGGTCGTTCGGTCGATCTGCTCGAGTCCGGACTCACCGATTTCGCGTTTCCCATCCGGCCAGATTTCATTCTTACGACTGAGCGCGATGTTTTTCGTCTCGGGCAAAATGGAGACAAATGGGAACCGTTCGGCGACTGGAACGAGCGCTGCGCCCGGGACCACGCCGAGTTATTTTCTTCGGTTGAGTCAGTCATCGCAGAGTTCGTGGATTTCGTAACCCAAGAAACCAAAGCGCGTCTAATTTACAATTCGGACGGACTAGAAGGTCTTGTTGCGGAGAATGATGAAGAAATGGAGCGCATAACCGAATTTATCGAGCAAGCGCGAGGCGAGCATCCGAAATTGGATTACCAGCGCAACACGGTCTGGCTGCGGTTTTGTCACGCTGATTACCACAAGGGCGCGGCGCTCGCGGAGCTGGCGCGTTTAATCGAGGTCCCGCGCGAAAACATTTTCACAGCAGGCGATCATCACAACGACATCTCGATGTTGGACGGGAAAATTGCTGGAATGCCTTCGTGCCCGGCCAATGCAATTCCCGAAGTGCAAGAGGCGGTGCGTAACGCACGCGGTTACGTCGCGGAGAAAGACCACGGCGCAGGCGTGCACGAAGCGCTGCTGCACTTTACGAGACAACGCTGATCTGTAGCGGCGCTCTGTGAGCGCCGAAACGTAACCTCAGATTTCACAACGCGAAGACGGCTGCCGCTACAATTTTGCCATGTCGAATTTCACGTCGCGGAGCGCGACGAAGCTCACCAGCGCACGCTTCCGCTGGACCCGGGAGGGCCAGGAGCATAGGCGCCCTGATCGGGGATTTTCTCGCCCGGAACCGGTGCGGCAGATTGCGAGCTGGATCGCTCGCTCACGTCTTCGTCGTGTGAAACACACGCCGAGATGAGGAATGCGATCGCGATAAACAAAATCGCCGGAATTGCAATGCGTTTGATCACAGCAGGCGAACGTAACCTGCAGCCCGTTTGATGCAAGCTATGCCGTCCGGTAACCTTTGCGATCATCGTTGCCGGCGCGATGGCCTGGCGATCCCGCCCTACCAAAATCTTTTGCGTACATGGCGAAGCTGACGTTTAGTCAAAATATGGCAGGTTACGAGGGCGGGTCCGAGCGCATGTGGGACGAGTACGACTGGGAGCGTTTTCTGCAGGAACAGGATCAAAAGACCGAGAAGTACATGCAGCTGGTGGAGACCTACCTCGATGATCCGCAACGGGACGAAATCATTGCGCGCGAGATGGGCTGGACGCAATTGCTCGAGGCGAAAGATTGGAGCGCGGAAGTCGATGCGCTCTTTGATGAAGATGTGCAGGAAGAAGATGATCTCGAGCGGGAGGATATGAGCAAGTCAGTCGAGGCGTTTGAAGAGCATGGCCTGTATCAAGCTGCTTTTGCTCTCACAATTTGGATCGACGAACTCTTCGATCAAAAGGCATCACTCCAAAACGAGCCGGCTGCGATAAAACTGGCTACGCATTCTGCATTGGCCAGTGCCAAGCTGGCGGCCGCTCTGAGCGGCGATGATGTCGATGAAATTGGGATGACCATTGCGTATTTGAAGAGGGCGCTGAAGGCGATCACGATTTCCATGAACGCAGCCGCGCAGCTTTTATCGGAAAAGCTGATTACTGGCACGCAACATTCCGTGCTGCAGCAGCGGCTCTTTCAAGTGCGGGACGGCATTATTACTCTGATGGGCGAATACCGCGCTGAGTGGCGTCGCCGGTTCGGTTCCGAAGGTTATTGCCGTTGAATGAAATAAGGGCGGGCTCCGTCCAATCATGCAAACGGAAGCGACTCTGGCTCAGGCCGATGTCTCGGAATTGGACTTGGTAAGACGATGCCAGGCCGGTGACACTGAAGCCTTCGATGAGTTGGTAACCCGCTACCGAACACGAGTATTCAGCATGATTTACAACATGGTGCACAGTGAGCAGGACGCCTGGGACCTGGCTCAGGACAGCTTTCTCAAAGCGTGGAAGTCGATCAAGCGCTTTCGCGGGCGCTCCTCGTTTTACACGTGGATTTATCGGATCGTCATGAACGTGACGATCGATTGGCTGCGCAAAAAGCATGTCAAAGGCGCAGGCACCGAGTTCGATGACGCAATACAGTTAAGAGAAGTTGATCCAGCATCCAAAACCGTTCCTAAAACGGAAGCGTTGCCCTACGAGATAATGGAGCGAGGCGAGATCCGCGTCCGGATCGATCAGGCAATTGCTCAACTCTCGCCCGAACAGCGCGCCGTCATTTTGATGAAAGAGATCGAAGGCATGCAATACCACGAAATTGCCGAAGCGCTGGGATGCTCCATCGGCACGGTGATGTCGCGCCTGTTTTATGCACGCAAGAAATTGCAAACGTTGTTGAAGGACGTTTATGAAAACATTTGAGGAAAAATGGACAGCATGGGTGGACGGGCAGCTCGGCGGGCGAGAACTATCCGAATTCGAGGCCTCGCTGCCGGACAAAGCTGCCGCTGAAGCTGAAAAAGCGGGCGCGCTAAAACTTGGCGAGCTTTTGAAGCGGGAGCTAAGCGCCCGGACACTGACGAACGAAGAGTTTTTTAGCCATCAACTCCACGAAAGCATTGCCCGCCTACACGAGACACCGGACCGACAGGCGCGCGAAACAAGATCGACGTGGTGGACAATTCCTCGCCTGTTGTGGACAGGCGCTGCGTCGCTCGCTGTCTTTTTGGTTTTTACGGTGCTCGTCATGCGCGAGAAAAATCCGGCTGAGGAGTCCCAATACCTTACTCAAATTCTAAACGCCCGCGTTGATCCGGTCGTTAGTCCAAATGCGACCGTCTCGATCTTCGAGGTAAAACAAGACCGCGTGACGGTGCTTTGGACGGAGGGATTACAAAGTTTGCCGGTCGATTACGCAGCCAAATAGCCGCTCATGGGTCGCTCGCCGGCGTTCTTGATCTCTTTTATCGCCCTGATGATCGGCGCGACGCCCGCGCTGCGGGGAGCGGAGACGGTCTGGAGCGGACTTGTCATTGCGGAGAACGTCGCCCAGCCGCAACCGATTCCAGCGAAATTGACTCGCATCGAAGGGTCGCTAAAAAAGTTTTTCGGCTACAACCAATTCCAAGTGATCGGCCAGTCGCAAAAAACACTCAAGACTGGACAGGAAGACTGGCTTGCAACCAGCAAGTTTTTTGGGCTGCATGTTGATGCGCGAGGCGAAACCGAGGCGGGCTACATTTTGAACTTGAAACTTTACAAGGAGAAAGAGCTCTTGCTTGAGACCGACACCAAGCTGAGCAAACGCAGTCCCTTAGTCATCAAAGGCCCACAGGTGGGAGGCGGACAATTGCTTCTGGTGCTCGTTGTGCAGTGATCGGAGAGCCGATGACTGAGGTGGACGCGACGCCCTCGTCGCGCTCCTGGCCGCACAAGAGAAGCAGCGAGGGTGCCGCTTCTACTCTGACAGGAACGCCTGTGTTCCATTCGCGTTGGCAGATGCAAACTTCCGCGCACGTTGTTTAGTGCCGGCAATGCGCACGCCGCTTTTCTTTGTTGTTGCTCTATTTTTCACCATGTTCGGCTCCAACATGTCTGCGGAAAAACCATTCAGTTTTAAAGATACCCCGGGGAAATTGCCGAAAGAGGTTGTTCCGACCGATTACTCCATTCGCATCGTTCCGAACATCGATGCGTTAAAGTTCAGCGGCACAGAAACGGTAAAGCTCGATGTGCGCAATCCGGTTCATAAATTGGTGCTTAATGCGCTCGAATTGGAAATCAGCGAGGCGTCTCTGGACGGCGAAGCGCTGCCCAAGTCTGCAATCAAGATCGACAGCGAAAAAGAACTGCTCACGATTGCAATACCATCGGAGCTCGCCCCTGGAGATCACACGCTCGCGCTCAGTTTTTCCGGCAAAATTAATCAGCAGGGGCAGGGACTTTTTTACATGCGGTATCAGGAGCAGGGGGGTCCGGCAGCCGCCGAAAAAAAAATCATGCTCGGGACGCAGTTCGAAGCGACTGACGCTCGCCGATTTTTCCCTTGTTGGGACGAACCTGGCTTTCGCGCGCGCTTTCAATTGAGCGTGGTGGTTCCGGAGAATTGGCTGGCCGTCTCGAACATGCCGGTCGAGAGCGAGAAGAAAATCGCTGGTGGGAAAGAAGTGCGCTTTGCCGCTACTCCGCCGATGTCGAGTTATCTGAATGCCTTCGTCGCTGGCGAACTCGATCTTATCGAATCGCGAAGCGGACCGACGCAGATTCGTGTGGTCGCAACGAAAGGGAAAGCGGAATTGGGCCGCTATGCGCTGGAAGTGACGGCGCAGATTCTTCAATACTATAATGATTACTTCGGCGTGCCGTATCCGTTGCCGAAGCTCGACCAGATCGCTCTGCCGGGCGGTTTCGGCGGCGCGATGGAAAACTGGGGTGGAATCACTTATTACGAGTCTGCGCTTTTGTTTGATCCGAAAAACTCTTCTGCGGAAACGAAACAGCTTATCTACGAAGTTATCGCGCACGAAATGGCGCACATGTGGTTCGGCGATCTCGTGACCATGGCGTGGTGGGACAATCTCTGGCTCAACGAAGGGTTCGCCTCTTGGATGGGCACCAAATGCACAGCGCATTTCAACCCGCAATGGGAGGTCTGGCTCCGACGAAGTGTGCCGCGTGACCCTACCCGGCGCGCCGGTATCGCCAAGGAGGCTGCGATGGAGGGCGACGCGCGATCAACCACGCATCCGATTCAGCAGGCCATCGCAACGGAAGCAGAAGCGAACAGTGCTTTTGACGATATCACTTACAAAAAGGGCCAGTCGTTTCTCCGGATGCTGGAGAGTTTTCTGGGCGAAGACGTTTTCCGGGACGGGATTCGCCGTTACATCACCGCGCATAAATATTCGAACACGACCACTGCAGATTTGTGGAACGCCCTCTCGGACGCCTCGAAGAAACCGATCGACGAGATCGCAGTTGGCTGGACGCAGCAACCCGGATTTCCAGTTGTGAAAGTTAACCGAGAGAGAGATGGAAAGGTTCGGCTCACACAGGAGCGTTTTACCGTGAATTTCAAAAACGCGACGCCGACCGAGTGGAAAATCCCGCTGACATACTCGGTCGTCGGCGAAGCGCCTGCGACTTTGCTGATGACCAGCAAACTCGAGACCCTGCAAAAGATTCCCGCGGATCGTGCGCTCAAACTGAATTTAAACGGGGCGGGCAATTATCGGGTCGAGTACGATGAGCCGTCGTGGAAATTGCTGGTCGCAGCGCTGCCCAAGCTGGGCGTTGAAGATCGCGTCAATCTCTTAAGCGATGCATGGCCGCTTGTGCAGGCTGGTCGCGCGCCAGTCTCGCTCTATTTTGGATTGGTGGAAAAACTGCCTGCATCCACCGAACTCGCCGAACGCGAGCAGATCATCAATGCGTTGGATTTCATCAATCGGCTTCTTGTTGGGAGTCCGGAGCGCGAAAAATTTCAGCGCTACGCCCAATCACTTTTACGTCCAACGTTTGAGACGCTGGGCTGGGAGCCGAAAGAGGGCGAGCCGCCTACCGCCGGGAACTTGCGCGCGAGCCTGATCAACGCTCTGGGAGATCTCAATGACCGAGAAATCATCGCAGGTTGTCGCGAGCGTTTCGAAAAATACCTCGCAAATCGCGCATCACTCGCGCCAGATCTGCGTCCAGCCGTTCTTGCTGTGGTTGGCCGATACGCAGACGAAAAGACATGGAGCAAACTTCACGAGCTTGGCTTGAAAACGACGAGCATCGAGGAAAAACAAAATTATTACAACGCGCTGGCTGAAGCGATTGACCCCAAGCTTGTGAAGAAGACGCTTCCCATTGCGCTCACTGACGAGCTGC
The DNA here is from genome assembly GCA_035255865.1 of Candidatus Udaeobacter sp. Classification (GTDB taxonomy): domain Bacteria; phylum Verrucomicrobiota; class Verrucomicrobiia; order Chthoniobacterales; family UBA10450; genus Udaeobacter. The sequence continues at coordinate 35,763 of DATEZD010000092.1, read as the reverse complement.
CAACGAGTCGCGCAATATTTCTGGTCCCAGCGGTCGCGCGCGACAGCGGTCATCCGGATATCGCTTGGGAGTTCGCCGCGGTGAATATGAAAACGCTGCTCGCCAAGATCGATGCGGCCGGTGCGAATCGGTATGTGCCCGGTCTGTTCACGTTTTTTTCCGATGACTCACGAGCCGATGAATTAAAAAGCTATGCCAAAGCCAACCTGCCGCCGGGCAGCGCGCCTGAAGTAGCAAAAGTTGTGGACGAAATTCAGTTCTGCGCAGAATTTAAAAAACGCCTCGCGCCTCAACTAAAGACTTGGATCGGCAAGAAAAACCACTGATTGCCCAGAGCGGCTGCGCCACAACCGAAGATACTTAACTACGGATTGAGCGGATAGTGCGGATCCGCCTTCGCGCGCGGCTACGGCGGACAAGTTATTCGGAACACAAACTTTAAATGGTTCTGTTCAAAACGTGAGCCGAGCGAAGCAGAAGCGGCGCCCTCGCCGCTTTGCTCCTACGCAAGAGCGCGACGAGGGCGTCGCTTCCACCTTGATGGCCGCCTAAAAATCCTCGCAAAACGCAACGAATTTTAGCCTAAGGCAGTGCAGTGACAATATGGGGTCTCGATTAAGAGCACGAGCAAGAGCAAGAGCAAGAGCAAGAGCAAGAATAAGAGCTACTGTTCGCTATTCCGTTGCGGCGTGACCCACAGGCGCATTGGAATCATCGAAGACTCAACAAATCCGTGTTTTCGGAAAAATGCCTGGGCCACGTTTTCCGGGCGATCGGTCAACAAAGTGATACGGAGAAAATTTTTCTGTTTCGCGAAATCGATGGCGTATTGGAGAAGTTTGGCGCCGTAGCCCTTGCCTTGGTATTCCTTATGAATCACCAGGTCTTCCAGCACCATGACGAAGCCGCCTTCGGCTGTGCTGATGGTGAAAAGCAGATTGATCATGCCCACGATCGCGCCGTCGCGTCGCAGCACGAAAACGCGTCCGCGGCTGGGTTGTTCGAAAATGAGCCTCAACCCACGAAGCTGTTTGTCCTTATCCGGCCGAAAATCGCTTTCCTGAGCGAACAATCCGCCCAGCATTCCCGAGAGCTCGTCCAAATCGGCCTCGGTCGCTGGCTCAATTACGATGTTCTCGCTCACGGTTTGCAGTGTTTATGGCAAAAATCCGAGCCGCTGGCAATCTTGTAAATGAACGCTAGCATTTAACCACGAATTGACACGAATTAAGACGAAGGGTTAACGCGTGCGACGTTCGCGAAGTCCGCAGGACCAAAGCGTAAGCGTTACGTCGAATCACGTTCACGATTACCAATGCTTCATTTGTTATTCGTGTGCATTCGTGTGCATTAGTGGTTAATTCTCGCCTTTATGAAACGGACTTACCAGCCATCGAAGCGAACACGCAAACGTCAGCACGGTTTCCGTGCCCGGATGCGTACCAAAGGCGGTCGCGCGACCCTTGCGCGTCGGCGGCAGCGCGGCCGCAAACGTTTGCTGCCGAAAGGCGTGGAGAAACATTATGTCCGCCACACACAGGCTTGATTTTCAAAATTCGACAATTTGTTTCGAAATTCGATATTCAGATTTCGGATTTAAGGCCAGGCACCGTTAGCTTGAACAAGAAAATCCCTTCGAGAAGAACAATGTCGATGTTGCGAAACTCGTAGCGATGCTTGCGGAAGGTCGTCGCGGTTTCCTCCGCGAAATCCGATTCCACACTGACGTTCCGCGTAGCTCGCAGTGGTAAGATCACGCGCTCGAACATCTCATCGAATCGAATTGCGTTTTCGTAGAAGAGCTTTGCCGGATCTTGCCGGTGAAAGCGGACATGCGGGAGATTCAGCCAGCCATCCGCGTTGATCACCGCCGACTTAACGCCGCGCTTCTGCAGCAACTCACCGATACGGCCAGTAACGAAGCCTTTTCCAGCTGCATCGATCCCGCTGATTCCGACAAGCAAGGCGCGCTGTGGCGAAAGCGGCTTTTCGCTTCTCGATGATCGCTGAAATCACCGGAAGCATCTTCGAGCATGAGTTGCAGCTGAGGTCGGTGATCAAGGCGAGTTCTGATCTGCGCGTGGCAAAGCCGTTGCCGAACTGGGCGATGCTTCGCGGTATGTCAGCGCGACGGCGTTCATGCAGTAGCGCAATCCAGTTGGCGGCGGGCCGTCGTTGAAGACATGTCCGAGATGTGAGCCGCACCGCGCGCACGAAATTTCCACTCCAAAGATCGCCGAGAACGTGCTGCTTTCGTGGATCGCTTCTTTGCGGATCGGCTGCCAGAAACTCGGCCAGCCGGTACCAGAGTTGAATTTCGTCTCCGCACTGTAAAGCGGATTGCCGCACGCGGAGCAAACGTAAATACCTTTGTGGTGATCGAGCGCGTTACCGCTCAGGGACGATCGCTCGGTGCCCGCTCGGCGCATAACGTAGAATTGCTGCGGTGACAGTATCACCTGCCATTCTTTGTTCGTGAGATCGACTTTCTGGTCGAGAGGAATAGCGTCCAACTTCGCGCGAATTTGCGCTGTATCGAGATTGCTGAGATGCGCGCGCGAGCAAGCAGAGAGCGCGATGCAAATGCTCACGCCTAACAAAAATTGAACGGTTCGTTCCATTTCAGTAAAAGTAACTACGGTTTCAGCCAGCCACCTGTCGCCTGGATCGGTGAACCGGTGTCGCCCGGTTTCACCCAGGCTACGAGTGCACCGGAGTTCGCAACTTTGGGTTCTTTCTGAAGCGAAGTTTTTCCGTTCCAGTGGCCTCCGTCGTTCGTCATTTCGACTCTAGCGAACTGCAACACGGCGAAATCGTGATGCAACTTGCGACCTCGGTTTTCGCCACGCTTCACGTCGGAATCGAGATTGTTGCCGAGGAGCGCCACCTCGAGTTTTGATGAGCGTTGCCTTGGGCCGATAAAAGTAGCTGTCACTTCGGTCCCGCTGGTCAACGTGACGCTGAGTGTGCCGGCCTTTTCAGATCGCCGCGGCACTCCTTCGCCATTGAACCAGCCGCGCCACTCTTTTCCATTTAGTACAAACATCGGTGTGTACACCGCGCCCGTCGGCCAGGAAAAAGCGTAGCGACGCTGCCTTTGCGTAAATTCCGGCTTAGCAAACCGATCCGGCCAGCCAAGGCCGTCCCAATAATCGACATGAAATACTGCGGGCACGATGTTCGTCCAAAGATCGGCCCTCGTTTTCAACTCGCTCATCCACGCCTCGGCCGGTGGGCAACTGCTACAACCTTCTGACGTGAAAAGCTCGATGACGGTCGCAGCGGTTTCACCGCTTTTGAATGTGGTTGTAGCCAGCATCGATGATGCCGGTTGCGACTGGATCTGCACGTCAATCATGGCGACTCCGAGTAGAGCAATCCCCGCGAAAACATTGAACCGACTCCATCTTCTCACATTTGGTTTTATCTGGCTGGGATCACCGATCCCAGCTACAAATCAGGCAATCGCCATCATTTCTGCCTCCGCGCGTCGGACATTCGTTCGGTCGAGCAAGTGATCTCCAACTCGCGATGTGTTTGCGATAATGGTGAGCGCGGGATTTACTGCGCCGCTTGAACAGAAAAAGCTCGCATCGACAACGTAGAGACTGTCGAGCTCGTGCGCTTTGCAATTGCGATCGAGCGCGCTCGTTTTCGGATCGTTTTCGAACCGGATCGTACCGTTTTGATGCGCGACGCCAGCGACCGGAATACGCTGGCCCAGGAACAAATTGCGGGCGAACAGACCCTCGTGGCACTCATGCCCGTGGACCGGGCATTTCGTCTGCTGCTGCATCAAGCTCTCAAGTTTTTTGATCAGGCGTTTGTGTCCTTCTTCATTGTTCGGCTTGTATTGCAAACGATCTCGCCGTCGCGATTGATTGTGACGCGATTGTTGGGGTCCGGCAAATCTTCGGACGTGAGCCAAAAATCGAGTGAATGTTTACCCATCAGGTCGAGCGTCCATTTTGGCGCGACCTTCGAACAAGCTCTGACGGTTCGACGGTGTTGCCATTCAAATCGGCTTTGCTCGAATCGGCTGTGGAACTTCGCTCCCCAATCGCAGCCGCGTCGATCGAGTACGCCCTGGACGATGGTTCCGTTGAAGATGAAGTCTGCTATTGGCGGGACATGACCTTGGTACCACACCTTTTGAATCTTTTGTGCAAACGTGAGATCCGAGCGAATTATTGTTTTTCGTCAGCAAAAATCCGTGCTGCCAATCGCAAAGAGATCGGCCGAGAACTACACGACGAAATTGTGTTAATGCGATCATAAAGCTCTACAAGCAACTGATTCGGGTAATTTACCCCCAAGACGGCGGGCGAATTGCGCTTCGCATGGACGACGATTGGAACATGGACGTCGAAGCTGTTAGCCGACGTGGCTGCACAACGAAATTTCAGATCGAAACCGACCGACCATATTTCTATTTCAAACCGGTGCTGCTCCGCGATGACGTGACGGTGTGGGCCCGGGGAGAAAATTGTCTTGCTGTCGCAACGTCAGGTGCGCCGCTGGAGGTCCATCCGTTTTTTCGCGAAGACACTCGCTGCAGTGTGTGTGAATTGATGCCGCCGCTCGCCAGCCCGTCGGGTGTTGAGCATCGCTTCCGAGTATTCTTGCCGCCCGGTTATCACGAAAACACGCTGAAACGGTACCCGGTCCTCTACATGCACGACGGGCACAATCTTTTCTTAAAGGAAGAAGCGTTCGTGGGAAATACATGGAGGACTGACGAGGTCCTCAACATGCTGGATAAGATGAACGCGATCGAGGAAGTCATCGTTGTCGGAATTCATCCTCACGATCGCATGAATGAGTACACCATGCCGGGTTATGAGGACTACGGCCGGTTTCTTGTCGAGAGGCTGAAGCCGCTGATCGATGGAAAATATCGCACGCGCAGTGGGCCAGCGAATACCGCCGCCATGGGATCGTCGCTCGGCGGCGTTGTTTCATTTTATCTCGGATGGCAATGGCCAAAGGTCTTCGGCAAAGTGGCCTGTCTTTCTAGCACATTCACGTATCGGGATAATTTGCTCGACCGCGTTTCCTCGGAACCAAAGCGGAAAATTCAGATTTACCTCGATAGCGGCTGGCCGGGCGACAACTACGAAGCGACGCGCAGCATGCGGGATCGCCTAATGTGGAAAGGGTACCGGCCGTGCTCCGAGCTCTTTTACCTGGCCTTTCCCGAAGCGAAGCACGACGAGAATGCATGGGCCGCCCGTAGTCCAATTCCACTCCAGTTCCTTTTCGGCAAGATTCCACGGTTCTCAAAATCGAGACGATCCAAGGTTGGGATGCCTTGAGTGTTGCGCGTTATTTATCGTCGGGATTCCAAAGGCGCTTACGAAAATATTCTCTCCAGCTGTTTGGAAGCGAGGGTAGGTCGCTGACACGACGCAACAGGTCCTGATTCGCTGCATCTCCGCGATAAAGATTCACAACGTCGGCAACCGGAATGTTGTGCTCATCTCTTTCAAGCAACTCGATTGAATCGCCAGCTGCGACTTCCCCTTCTTTGAGAACCGCAAAGTAGAACCCGGTGCGACCACTCCGCAGAAACAGCTTCACCATGTCCGAACGGTTGAAGCGAATGCCAAGTTTAAAGCATGGCATTCGCGGCTGCGTCACCACGAACTCAGCAGAGCCGACGCGAAGCCGATCGCCAATGTGAAGGGATTCCTCAAGCAAGCCCACGGTCGTGAAGTTCTCGCCGAAGACTCCCCAGGCGAGCTCCGCGCCAGGAAGTTCGGTTCGCCAGAACGCGAAATGCTCCGATGGATAGGCGTAAACCGCCTTATCAGGTCCTCCGTGCACGGTCAGGTCAGATTGCTGATCGCCCCCTACGTTAAGCCTCGAGACTCGAACCCGGCCTGCAACAGGCTCCTTGAAAATGGAAGTCCGAACAATCTTCCCCCTCCATTCGATTTCGCGCGGAAGTCCAACGTTGACCGACAAGAGCTTCATGCTGCGGTGACCGCGAGCATAGCTAACGCAAAGCTTGGGGTTACGAAAGTCAGATCAGGCGGACGCAAGTCCCGCCCGTATGACAGCAGAGATCAGTACGGTGGCAATGGCAGTCTGATTGCGTAGATTTTCCGTTTGTTTGCGTACGCTGTTGAATGCGTCCCGCGTGAGCGCGATCGCTTCGCGAGGGTCATCTGTCAAGCGGCTGGCGAAGCTGCAAACCGCCGGATAATACCGGGCAACCAAGCGATCGAAGTGTGAGCTTTTTGTCTTCATAGAGGCCTTCCTTGCTCATTAGTCGACGCAGATGCCTTTCCCTTACAAATCACGAGCGTCAGCTTGAGAGCCCACGCTTAATCGATCTCCTGTTGACCGAAATTCTGCTAAAATCGGCAATCGAAAAACCGAAAATCTGATTTTCCTTGCACCGTTAGCTCAATTGGCAGAGCAAGCGACTCTTAACGACAGCCGTAAACTTTGTAATTAAAACGGTGTGCTACCGAATACGCTACCGATAATTATCTTTTCGCTTTCGTAATCACCGTCTGCGGGGATAGGGCGATCGGTCGGTCGCTTATCGGCGGCGAGTTTCCAAATTCACACCACCTTGGGCGCCAGCTCGATGATGTCGCTGATCGGCGCCATCATTCTGCTTTTATTCCGCGGAAAATTGACAACATGATTTTAGCTGCGCTGGGATATTGGCAGCGCCAGCCATCCCAAAAACGAGACGGTCAGTTCCCAAACACGGAACAAGGTATGGCGCGCCTTTAGCACGAGTTGCACCGCAATAATTTTATGATGAGCAATTTACGGCGGAGGCTCATTTCATGGCACGCGGGGTGCATAGAGTGATGGTATCAACCAAAGCTAATATTATGAACAACCAATTCGAATCCACCTATGGTCTTTTAGTACGCTCCGAAGAAAAAGGTCGCGGCGTCCTCGAGATCGTAGTTTATGCGGTCTTTATTCTCAGTATCGTCTCGGCGATCTGGCAGTTCACTCAGACGCCTGTGAAGGTCTCTGCGCCTGGAGCCGAGCCGTGCGTAGCGTGCGACGCCACTGCGACGCAGCACCGTGCAGGCACCTGATACAGTTAGAATCGAGTAAACCGCTTGAGCCGATCCTGGCATTATCGTCGTGAAAGAGCGGGGCACCGTCGGCTACAGCACCTGGCTTCGTTGGCACGTCGGACAGCGAAGCCTCAGTGATCTCGCACTAGTAAGGCGTGAAGGATTCAATTTCTCGGTCAGCGCTGGCACCGGTGCGCCCAAACGCGTCTGCGGAGTGCGCCAGTTTAGGTTTTCTTTCAGTAATGCTGTGTTTCTGCCGGTGCGCCACGCGGTTCGATCTAATTATTGCACTGCGAATCGAGTGATCGCGAATTTTCGGTGATGGAATTGACACCGCGATGGAAACGCGGTTGAGAGATAGCCGTGGCGAGAGTCTTAATCGCGGATGACCAGCGCGACGTGCTGGAAGCGCTTCGCATTCTTCTCAAAGGCGAAGGTCATCAAACCGACGCGGTGACTTCCCTCGCCGGTGTCTTCAACGCGCTCGAGAAAAAAGATTATGCGCTATTGATGATGGACCTGAACTACACGCGGGACACGACTTCCGGACAGGAGGGCCTGGAAGTCATTCCGAAGATTCAGGCGATCGACAATACTTTACCGATTGTGGTCATGACCGCATGGGCGACGATCGATCTTGCGGTCGAGGCGATGAAACGCGGCGCGCGCGATTTCGTGCCGAAACCTTGGGACAACGAGCGACTCCTCGCGATCGTGCGAACCCAACTCGAACTCGCCGGTGCGCTGCGGCGAGGACGAAAATTGGAAGCCGAAAATCAATTGCTGCGCGGCAGCGCTCCAAATCTGATTGCTGAAGCGCCAGCCATGCGTCCGGTGATCGAGATGATCCGACAAGTTGCACCATCTGACGCGAACGTTTTGATCACAGGCGAAAATGGGACCGGCAAAGGTCTGGTGGCGCAGGCGCTGCACTCGCTTTCGTCTCGTGCCGCCAAGTCGATGATCACCGTCAACATGGGCGGCCTCTCCGAAACGCTTTTTGAAAGCGAACTCTTTGGTCATGTCAAAGGCGCATTCACTGATGCAAAAACTGATCGTGCTGGGCGATTTGAGCTGGCCGACGAAAGCACTTTGTTCATGGATGAAATAGCAAACATTCCGCTCAACCAGCAGGCCAAACTTTTACGCGTCATTGAAGCTGGAGAATTTGAACGGGTCGGCTCCTCAAAAACGTTGCGCGCAAATGTGCGGCTTATTTCCGCGACGAATGCGAACCTGCACGATGAAGTTGCCTCTGGTCGCTTTCGTCAGGATCTGCTCTTTCGCTTAAATACAATTGAGATTCGAGTACCTCCGCTGCGTGACCGGCGCGAAGACATCATGCCGCTGGCAAACCATTTTTTGCGTCAGGTTACGCAGCGGTATCGCAAGCAAATCAGCGGATTAGACGAAACGGCGCGCGAACAATTGCTGCGTCATTCTTTTCCCGGAAACGTGCGCGAGCTGGATCATGTGATCGAGCGTGCCGTGTTGATGACTCGCGGGCCGCAAATCAAAGCCAGCGATCTTGGCCTAACGATGGCCGCTGGCGATTCGCGCAGCCTCGAAGAGATGAGTCTTGAAGAGGTCGAGGCCTTTCTGATCAAGAAAGCCCTCGCGCGAAACGACGGGAACGCCCGGAAGGCCGCTGAAGCGCTCGGTTTGAGTCGCAGTGCATTTTACCGACGGCTTCAGCAGTATGGACTCTGATAATTTCTAATTGCGATTTTCCCTTCGGATGAAGCGCGCATCGAAAAGTCGACATCGCTTTTCTTACGAGAATCGTTTGACCTGGCTCGCTTTGGGAGCCGCTGTGCCAGGCGCTGCTATCGCCCTCATTATTCTGTGGTCTGGCGATTACAGCGCCAAAGTGCAATGGACGCTCACTCTTGTTATCGTCTGCTGTTTTCTGGGATTCATCTCAAGCGCGCGGGAGCATCTCGTTCGCCCGCTGCAAACGATGACGAATCTTTTGGCGGCATTACGAGAGGGAGACTATTCAATCCGTGCGCGCGGCGCTCGTGAAAATGATGCACTCGGGGAGGCGCTCCTGGAAGTTAACTTACTGGGCGAAACCCTGCGTGTGCAGCGCCTCGGCGCTTTTGAAGCGACTGCGCTGCTTCGCACGATCATGGCCGAGATCGATGTCGCTGTGTTTACCTTCGATCCCAGCCGACGGCTGCGACTGGTGAATCGCGCCGGCGAACATCTGCTCGGAGGGTCAATGGATAAATTGCTCGGCCGAAGGGCGGAGGAGCTTGGGCTTGCGATCTGTTTGGATTCAGATGAAGACGCGCCGCTGACCTTGAATTTTCCCGGCGGGTCCGGTCGATGGGGCGTCCGACGAAGCACATTTCGCGAGCGCGGTTTGCCGCATGAGCTTCTCGTGCTGACTGACCTTAGCCGTACCCTGCGTGAGGAAGAACGCCGCGCGTGGCAGCGCCTCGTCCGCGTACTCGGGCACGAAATGAACAACTCATTGGCGCCGATCAAATCAATCGCGGCCAGCTTGGAAAAACTTTTGCAACGCAAGCCTCCGCCGACCGATTGGCAGGATGATGCGCAAAGCGGCTTGAAATCGATTGCCGCGAGAGCCGATGCACTCAGCCGCTTCATGGAAGCGTATGCCAGACTTGCGCGCTTGCCCCCGCCGCAAAAAGAGGATATCGAGCTTGGTGAGCTCGTCCGGCGCGTGGTGAATATGGAGCCGCGGCTACGGGTCAATTTGGTACCGGGTCCGGAAGCAAAGATCAGCGCGGACGCTGCCCAGATTGAGCAAGCGTTGATCAATCTCGTGCATAATGCGGTCGATGCGTCACTCGAAACCGGTGGTGGAGTCTCGATGAGCTGGCGCGCAAATGGGGATTGCGTCGAAGTTTTTATCGACGACGAGGGTCACGGAATAATGAACCCTACCAATTTGTTCGTTCCGTTTTTCACGACCAAGCCCGACGGGTCCGGTATTGGCTTGGCGCTAAGCCGCCAGATTGCGGAAGCGCACGGTGGTTCACTGAGTGTTAGTAATCGACTCGATCGCAGCGGGGCAGAAGCCGTTCTTCGTTTGCCGCGCTGATCTAGCTTTGGGCGTCCCAAAAGCGGGACGCGAAAATCCCACTGTCGAAGCTATCTACGCCACGTCGCTTTGGATACTTCGACTGTAAGTAGCTGTTATTAGCTTGCTTATGATTTCGCTGATGCGGTGGCATGAATATTGCAACAGTCAGCGCCTGAAAAGGAAATTCCCATATGAAACCAAGCCAATTCTTCGAGAGCGGCCTTGCCAAGGAACGAACAGTCCGTCGATTCCCGTTCACGGATTGGAATTATCGTTCCGCTGGATTTCCCGATTTTAAAACGCGCTGTGCGGGAACACCGCGCTCCTCGTTCGCTGAGATCAGTCGCGATTATTTCAACTCGGAAGCGTGGCGCAGCCTTGTCTTCGAGTTGGTTTTTTTCGCTTTAATTACTGCAACGGTGGTACCCGCAATATTGGACTGCGGTCGAGCGCTTCTCGAATTCACGCGCGCGATAAGCGTGGTGTGATGTCGAAAAACTTACCTGCAATGACAAATCCCGAAAGAAAAGCCGAACATACAATTGTGCGGCCCACTGGCTTTTCGTCGAATTTGTCCGCGATGGACATTCCGCGGCCCGATGTCGCTGCCAAAAAGCGTAAACGCCGGATTATCACGATCGCAGCGGTGGCATTGGGAGTGATTCTCGCCACAATCGGCCTGTCGCGATTGAAACCGGCCGTGCCAACTGTCGAGCGTTCGACCGTTTGGATCGATACGGTGAAGCGCGGACCGATGGTGCGACAGGTGCGCGGCCTCGGCACCCTTATACCGGAAGACATTCGCTGGATTGCGGCAAACACCGAAGGACGGGTGGAAAAAATAAATATCTGGCCTGGGACAAAAGTTGAACCAGGCGACGTTATATTAGAGTTGAGCAGCCCCGAACTGGAGCAGAGCGCACACGAGGCCGAATCCAAGGCGAAAGGCGCGGAGGCCGATCTCGCGACATCCCGCGCAACATTGCAACGCGAGCTACTCGATCAGGAATCCAAAACTGCGGTCGCGCATTCGGCATATGAGCAGGCGAAAATGGAGCGGCAAACCAATGACCAGTTGGCGAAGAACGGGCTCGTCGCCGATCTCGTTTACAAAACTTCAAAAATCAAGGAAGAGGAATGTCAGAAAAGCGATGAGATCGAGCAAAAGCGCTTGGCGTTTGCGCACGATTCAATCGAGCCGCAGTTGACCGCGAAGCAGGCGGCAGTCGATCAAGCGAATCAGCTCGCAAAATTGAAGTTTGATCAAGTTGAAGCGCTGCATGTACGCGCCGGCATGTCGGGCGTGTTGCAACAATTGCCCGTGCAAATCGGGCAGCGATTGAAAGTGGGAGATAACCTCGCGCGCGTTGCGGACCCGACAAAACTGAAAGCCCAGGTCAAGATTGCCGAGACTCAGGCCAAGGACATTCAGATCGGCCAGAAGGCGATCATCGACACCCGCAACGGCGTCGCCAACGGTCACGTCACGCGGGTGGATCCCGCAGTGGAGCAGGGGACGGTAAATGTCGAAGTTGCTTTTGATGAGACGTTGCCGAAAGGCGCCCGACCCGACCTTAGCGTCGATGGCACAATCGAGCTGGAACACCTCGACGACGTCATTTACGTGGGGCGCCCAGCGTTCGGGCAGGAAAACAACACCGTCGGAATGTTCAAAATCGTGAACGGCACTTCGGAAGCTGCGCGTACGCCGGTGAAGCTGGGCAAAAGCTCAGTGAACACCATTCAAATCGTAGATGGGCTCCAACCGGGAGATCAGGTCATCCTTTCTGATACGAGTGCGTGGGACGCACACGACAGAATTCGACTGAACTAAAGTCCTGATTTCTGAATCTGATTTCTGATTTGAAACCGTCAAAGCAATAACAACATGAAATCGACTGAACTAACTGCACAGGAATCGACCAACGAATTCGACGGAAACGGCTTCGCTCCGTTGATCCGGCTCGCCGCTGTAACCAAAGTGTTTCTCACCGACGAGGTAGAAACGCACGCGCTTTCGGGTATTCACTTGGACATTCGCCCGGGCGAATATGTTTCGATCGCCGGCCCGTCCGGTTGCGGCAAATCGACGTTACTATCGATCCTGGGACTGCTCGATACGCCATCCGACGGAAGTTATTCGCTCAAAGGCCACGAAGTCGCGAACCTCTCGTTCCCCGATCGCGCGCGCATTCGCAATCGGGAGATCGGCTTCATTTTCCAAAGTTTCAACCTGATCGGCGACCTTACTGTTTATGAAAATGTCGAGCTGCCGTTGACTTATCGGGGCATGGGCGCGCACGAGCGTAAACAATTCGTTACCGGAGCGCTCGAGCGTGTCGGAATGGGACATCGCGCCAAGCATTTGCCCAGCCAGCTCTCGGGCGGTCAGCAACAGCGCGTCGCTGTCGCCCGCGCGTTGGCTGGCAAGCCGGCAATTCTCCTCGCGGACGAACCGACCGGCAACCTTGATTCGCGCAACGGCGAGGCCGTCATGGAGTTATTGAGGGAACTCCACGCCGGCGGCGCGACGATTTGCATGGTCACGCACGACGAACGCTTTGCCCAACACGCCGATCGCACGGTTCACCTGTTCGATGGTCGCGTTGTAGAAGATCGGATCGCCGCATAGGAACACCAAAAATGGTTCAAGACCTTAGATTTGCTGTTCGACAGTTATTTAAGGCACCAGGTTTCACGATTGCGGCGGTCACGGTGCTCGCACTCGGCATTGGCGCGAACACGGCCGTGTTCAGCCTGGTGAACACGCTTTTCTTTGCCCCACCTGCTTATGGCAAGCCGCACGAAATGGTGCAGCTCTTTTCCCAGGACAAGAAGGATCCGAAAAAATTTCGCGGTTTTTCTTACCCGACTTATCTCGACATCCGCGAGCGGAACACGGTCTTCAGCGACGCAATGAGTTTCAACCTCGCGCTGATCGGCCTGGGCCAAAAAGGCGATACCCGCCGCGCGTTCGCCGCCATCGTCAGCTCGAACTATTTCTCCGTGCTCGGTGTCCCGCTAGCGCGAGGGCGCGCATTTCTACCGGAAGAGGAAACGCCCGGCCGCAACGCGCCGGTCGCGATCGTCAGTTACAGCTACTGGCAGAAGCACGACGTCGATCCAGGCGTACTCGGCTCGCAGTTACTCGTTAACGGTCGTCCGTTCACAATCGTCGGAATCACGCCGAAGGGTTTCGTCGGCACGCTGCAAGTTTTTTCGCCGGAGGTTTGGTTGCCGATGAGTGTTTACGATCAGGTAGCGAACGATTTTGAGTCGGAGAACAAGACTACGATTGACGATCGCAAAGGAACGCAGTTGCGCATCATGGGGCGCCTTAAACCCGGGATGAATGCGGCCGCGGCCAAGCCTGCGCTCGAAGGGCTGGCCGCCAATTTGGAAAAAACGTACCCAGTCGAGCAAAAGGACCAGACGTTCGCAACGGCACCGGTGTCGCGTAATTCAGTAAGCAACGATCCGTCCACCGGCAGCGGGATAAAATCCATCGCACCATTGCTGCTCGGGATGGCCTTGGTGGTGCTATTGGTGGCGTGCCTTAACCTCGCAAACATGCTGCTCGCGCGCGGCACAGCGCGGCGCAAGGAAATTGCGATTCGTCTCGCGCTCGGCGGCAGCCGTTGGCGCATCGTGTGCCAGCTCCTCACCGAAGGTTTTGTGCTCGCGGTGCTCGGAGGCGCGGGTGGACTCGTTCTCGGACTGTGGTCGTCCGATCTGCTGGTTGGCTCAATGCGCAAGCTGATGCCGCTCGAGATTGTTTGGATGGGTGGACCGAGCCCCGCAATATTGGCGGCGACGTTCGGATTTTGCCTGATCGGCACGCTCATGTTTGCGCTCGGGCCGGCATTGAAAATTTCGCGCAGCGCGCTGGTGACCGATCTGAAGGAACATGCCGGGGAAGATGTGGTGCGCCGTCGCTGGAAATTTTTACCGCGCAACCCGCTCGTCGTCGTGCAAATCGCGTTCTCGCTCGCGCTGCTTACCGCTGCGGCTTTGTTCATTCGCGGTGCAGGTAAAGCTGCGTCTGTCGACACCGGTCTAAAACCGGGCGCAAGCTTCCTTCTCGAAGTGGACGCGAGTTTGGCGGGTTACGAACCGAAACGCGCGCAGGAACTTTATCGCAACTTGAACGAGAGACTGGCGGCGCTGCCAGGCGTGGAGCACGCGAGCATATCTTCAACGGTTCCGTTCGGGATGATTGAGTTAGATAGAAAGGTCCAACGCGCCGATGTCCGTACCGGTCGAGACGCCAGGCCGGCGACCGCCGCCGAAGGCCTTGCCTTCAAGGCGGCATGGAACAGCGTGGGCGCGGATTATTTTTCAACCGTTGGATTGCCGGTGGTTCGCGGTCGCGCGTTCACCGAAGCGGAAGCGACGCAACCTGGTCCAAAGGTGGCCATCATTGATGAGGCTCTTGCCAAGAAGCTTTGGCCGGACGGTGACGCGCTTGGACAACGCATTCAATATGCGGGCCAAAATGCGCCGTCGGCCCAAGGCGGCGGAGGTGCCCACATTGGAGGTAGCGCCGATTTAAGTGACAAGGAGAAGCAGGAAGAGACGATCGAAATAGTCGGCATCGTGCCGACAACGCGCCACGAGCTTTTTGAAAAGGAGGAACCGGGGGGCGCGATCTACTTGCCGTTCGCGCGTGGATTCCAAAGCGACGTTTCCTATTTTGTTCGGTTCCGTTCGCTCGCTTCCGGAAACGAAGCCATCACGGCCGATTTGCTACGACGTACCGTGCGCGAGGTCGATCCCTCAATCCCGATCATTTCGTTGCGAACGTTTGCCCAGTATCTTGATTCTAACCTGGACCTCTGGATTGTTCGCGCCGGCGCGGCGTTGTTCTCGGTTTTTGGAGGACTTGCGCTTGGTCTGGCCGTCGTTGGTCTCTACGGAGTCAAAGCTTATTCGGTCGCGCGGCGAACCCGCGAGATCGGGATCCGCATGGCGCTTGGCGCAAAGCCGGCTGCAGTCTTGCGATTGATCATGGGCGAAGGCTCAATCATGCTTGTTAGCGGCATCACGCTCGGCCTTCTTCTGGCTATCGCGACTGGAAAAATACTCAGCGGAATCTTGTACGAGGTTGGCGCGCTCGATCCAATCGCCTTTACCGCCGCGCCGATGCTGCTCGCCGTCGCCGCCCTCGTCGCGACCTGGCTGCCAGCACGTCGCGCGGCCGCGTTAAATCCAGTCGAAGCGCTCCGGTACGAATAGACCAACAATGCAAATGCTCTGGCAAGATGTTCGTTACGGCGCACGCATGTTGCGTAAGCAGCCGGGCTTCACGCTTATTATGGTCGCCGCGCTGGCGCTAAGCATCGGTGCGAACACCGCCATCTTCAGCGCCATCAATGCGTTGCTGCTTCGTCCTTTACCGGTCGAAGATATTGATCGCTTAGTTGTTAGCGTCACGTTGCGAGAAGGATTTGATCCTTTCGGGTCCCCGTTTCTGGAGTACGCAGCCTACCGGGATCGGGGTCATTCTTTCGTAAGCAGCGGTGTGGCGACGCAACGTTCGTTCAATTTGATCGGCCAAGGCGAGCCGGAACGTGTGCGCGGCGCGACCGTTATGGCGAATTATCTCACAACCTTAGGGGTCAAACCGGTGCTCGGTCGTGTATTTTCAGCTGAAGAAGATCAACCGGGCGGCCCGCCCGTGGCGCTCATCGGCTATGCACTTTGGCAAAAGCGTTTTGCCGGGAGGGCGGACGCCATCGGTCAATCGCTCAATCTCGACGGCCGAAGTTACAACATCCTCGGTGTCATGCCACCAGGTTTCGACCTTCCGGGTGTCGCTGAAGTTTGGATACCGCTCCAAGTCAATATCGACAATCTTCCGTTGACTGAGCGCGCGGCGACGAACAACACGATTCTCGCGCGGCTGAGACCAGGTGTCAGTTTGAAGCAGGCAGATACCGAATTGAAAGCGATCGCCCACCAACTGGAGCAAGAGTATCCCGATTTTCGCCGCGGTTGGACTGTAAAAGTTATCCCGCTTCGTCAGGACTTGCTTGGCGACTTGGAAGGTCGTGTGCGCAACGCCCTGTTCGTACTAATGGCCGGCGTCGGATTTCTTTTGCTGATCTGTTGCGCAAACGTGGCGAACCTGCAATTGGCACGTGGCATTGCTCGCGAACGGGAGCTCATGCTTCGTCGCGCGCTTGGCGCTGGACGCTGGCGTCTCGTCAGGCAGCTTCTAACTGAAAGCATGCTCCTGGCGCTGCTCGGCGGCATCGCTGGATTGCTTCTCGCGAACTGGTTGCTTCCGATTCTGGCCGCGCTTAACCCGATTCGCGGAATTTCTTTAGCGGCGTTTTTCCACAACTTCGCGATCGACCGGCGCGTTTTGGCTTTTGCACTTTGCGTGACTCTTCTGACTGGTGTCATTTTTGGGTTGCTGCCCGCGCTCAAGAGCGCTGGTGTGCATGAGCTGATGCCGCGGATTCAACAACGCGATCAACGCGTTGGCGGCGCTGCTTCCAGCCGGCGCTGGTTAAAAGGATTAATCGTGGCCGAGATCGCCATCGCACTGACGCTACTTGTTTGCGGTGGATTGATGGCGCAAAGCTTCCAGCGGCTGCAACATGTCGATCTTGGCTTCACCCCCGACAATCTGATCACCTTGAAAACGGTGTTGCCGGCTTCGAAGTATTCGCAATACCGCCAGCGGGTCGCATTTTCCGATCAAGTGCTTGAACGCGTGCGGACTTTGCCTGGTGTGGTCTCAGCCGGAGTGACCACAAACATTCCGCTCGAGCGCGAAATTTCCTATGATGCGATTTTCAATGTTGAAGGCGGTCCGCCGCCAAATCCAAACAACGTTCCCATCACCTCGCATCGGATCGTTAGTCCAAACTATCTGGAGGCGCTGGGTGTTACGTTGATCAAGGGCAGATTGATCAACAAGAAAGACCGAGCCGAAACTCTGCCCGTTGTCGTCGTTAGCCAGGAGCTCGCGCGTCAAGCATGGCCGGGAGAAAACGCCATTGGGAAACGAGTCCGGCGTGTTCGTGCTGGGCAAACCTTTCCGTGGATGACGGTGATCGGCGTTGTCAAAGACGTGAAGGAAGATCTTTTCAATTACCGAATCAACCGGCCGGTTTGGTACGTGCCCTATGCTCAGGTCGAAAATGATTTTCCGGTCAATCTCGTCGTGCGCGCAAGTGTCGATCCAACATCCCTTACCGCTGCCCTGCGTAACGTCATCCACGCAGTCGATCCCGATCAACCTGTTTCAAATATAATGACCATGAATACGATTCTCAGCGGTGTCCTCGTCACTGAACGGTTCGGCGCAATTTTGATGGGAGCGTTGGCAATTTCAGGCTTGTTACTTGCATCCATCGGCCTTTATGGCGTGATGGCTTACTCGGTTAGCCAGCGAACAGGTGAAATCGGCTTGCGCGTTGCGCTCGGGGCGCAACCAAAAGATGTCCTTACGCTGATTATGAGCTACGGAATGAAGCTGACCCTGGTAGGCGTCGCCGTTGGGTTGGTTTCGGCCTGGAGTACAACTCGATTGCTGGCCAGTTTGCTTTTCGGTCTGAGCGCAACAGACAGCGCGACCTTCATTGCCATCTCTCTTCTTCTTGGGTTGGTCGGATTATTCGCTTGTTATTTTCCCGCACGCTCAGCGATGCGGTTGAACCCAGTCGAAGCGCTCCGTTACGAATGATCGGCTAATCGACATTTTCCTATGCTAAACGAGATTAAAGTTGCGCTGCGGGGATTGGTGCAAACACCCGGCTTCGCGGCCATTGCGATCGCGACTTTGGCGCTGGCGATCGGCGCAAACACTTCGGTGTTCAGCTTGATCAACGCGTTGCTGGTCAGACCGCTGCCGTACCAACAACCTTCCAAGCTGGTCCTCATCTGGGAACGATTTGCGACACAAGGCCTTGATCGAATTCCGGTTTCTCCTCCCGAGTTTCTCGATCTGGAAAATCAGTTTCACGGCTGCACGAACATCGCTGCCTTCGACTACCAGACGTTTAATCTCGGCGGAGGCGATCTACCGGAACGAATCTCCGGAGCGATTGTGTCGCCGGCATTGTTTCCCCTGCTCGGCATCGAACCGCTCAAAGGCCGCACTTTTGCCCGCGAAGAACAGGGCGAAGGACACGACGATGTCATTGTCATCAGTGAGCGACTCTGGAAGCGCCGGTTTAATTCTGATCCTTTTCTTGTCGGCAAAACGCTCCTTTTAAATGGCCGCAGTTACACCGTTATCGGCGTGATGCCGTCCAAATTTGAATTTCCGATTCCACTGTTCGGTGTTCAGGGTAATCAATTCGCCGAACGCGTTGATGTTTGGAAACCAGTTGCGTTTACGGCTTTGGAATTGAAAGAGCGCGGCTCGCGCAGCTATGGCCTGATTGCGCGATTACGACCGGAAGTATCGGCAGTCACAGCCCAGGCTGAATTGGATGCAATTACTTCGAATTGGATCCGCGCGTATCCCGACAATTACCGCGGCGGAGGTTTTGGTGCCAAAGTCTATCCGTTCCAAGACCAGGTCGTGGGCGGAATGCGCACTGGTTTGGCCATTCTGTTAGGCGCGGTCGTGTTCGTTTTATTAATCGCGTGCGCGAACCTCGCGACCATGCTGCTTGCTCGAGCGAGCGCGCGCGAACGGGAGCTCGCGATTCGCGTCGCTCTCGGTGCGGGTCCGTGGCGATTGGTGAGGCAGATGCTGACGGAAAGTGTTCTACTTGCTCTCGCCGGCTCGGCCGCCGGAATCGTTCTGTCTATTTGGGGACTTGACCTGCTCCAGCGCATCGGCGCGCGGACAGTCCCCCGTCTTGCAGAAGTAAATGTCGATCTCGAGGTCCTCGCAATAACCGCGGTGGTTGCGGTCGGGACAGGAATTTTGTTCGGGTTAATTCCAGCATTGTCCTGCGCCAAGCCCGAACTGACCGAAGCATTGAAAGAAGGCGGGCGAGGCTCGACTACTGGCGCTCGACGCAACCGTTTGCGCAATTCGCTCGTCGTGGCCGAGATCGCACTTGCACTCGTTCTTCTCGTTGGCGCGGGACTGTTGCTGAAAAGTTTTGCGCGAGTTCAAGACGTGAATCCGGGATTCAATCCTAACAACGTTTTGACGATGGAGGTTTCCTTGCCGGAACTGAAATATCCGTCGTCCGGCCCCGCCTACCTCGGCGGGACGGGTGCGATCAATTTTTTCCGAGAGGCGCATCGGCGGATCGCGCAATTGCCCGGTGTTGAAGTGAACGCTGGCACAACCACTCTTCCTCTGAGCGGATCGAACAGCGATTCATCTTTCGCAATCGAAGGCGCCAATGTTCAACCCGGCGTGTCAGGACCGGATGAGGAAATTCGCGTGATCACGCCGGAATATTTTCGCGTGCTGCAAACGCCGCTTCTGAAAGGGCGTTTCTTCAATGACGCCGATACGGCCGATTCGCTGCGGGTCGTTATCATCAACGAAGCACTCGCTAGAAAATATTTTCCAAAGGGCGACGCGCTGGGAAAGCGCATTACCTTTGACAATCCGCGTAAAGATCCGAAATGGGTCACGATTGTTGGGATTGTCGGCAGCATCAAACATCGCGGGCTCGATATCGACCCACAGCCGGAGTACTACGTGCCGCAAGCGCAATTTCCGGTTCGCAGCATGGTTCTTGCGGTGCGGAGTGGGCAAGATTCGCGCACTCTTACCTCGGCAATCCGGCGCGAGATTCAATCGATCGATCCTGATCAGCCGATCGCAAATGTTCGCACGCTCAAGGTGGTGACCGCCGATTCGATTGCCCCACGTCGAATGGCGGTCGTGCTCCTCGGCGCCTTTGCCAGCATCGCCTTGTTACTCGCCGGGGTCGGGATTTATGGGGTGATTTCCTATCTGGTCGTGCAGCGCAGCCATGAAATCGGCGTGCGCATGGCGCTGGGAGCGCAGCGGTTCGATGTTCTACGTCTCGTCGTAGGTCACGCTTTGAAATTGGTCGGCCTCGGAACGGCGATCGGCCTGATTCTCGCCATTTTGTCGACGCGGATGCTGTCAGCGTTTCTTTACCGGGTAGGCGCATTTGATCCGGTAACATTCCTTTTTGTGGTGTTGGTACTGGCCGCAATCGCCCTGCTGGCCAGTTGCATTCCCGCTCTGCGCGCGACCCGTGCCGATCCAGTGATCGCCCTCAGTCACAATGCTTAAACCATGATCAAGCTGCGCCACCTCGAACGTTTTTATCCGCTGGCGAAAGGAAAATTCTTTTATGTCCTGCGCGACATCAATATCGACGTCGCTGAGGGCGAGTTCGTTTCAGTTATGGGGCCGTCCGGCGCTGGTAAATCAACGCTGCTTCACATTCTCGGAATGCATGACCATGGCTGGAGCGGTGAATATTTTCTAGGTGACACCGCGGTTCATCATCTCAAGGCAAAAGAACGCGCGACGCTGCGGAACGAACAGGTCGGATTCGTGTTTCAGCAATATCATCTCCTCGATGATCTGACCGTTTACGAAAACCTCGAGATTCCTCTCTCCTATCGCAAGGTGAACAAGAGCGAACGCGCAGCCATCGTCGCCGACATACTCGACCGATTTCAAATTGTCGGAAAAAAAGATTTGTATCCAAGCCAGCTGTCCGGCGGACAACAACAGCTGGTGGGCGTAGCGCGCGCCATCATTTCCAATCCGAAGCTCCTCCTCGCCGACGAGCCGACCGGGAATCTCCACTCCAGTCAGGGCGAAGAGATCATGAATTTGTTCAAGAAATTAAATGCCGACGGCACAACCATCGTCCAGGTGACACACTCGGAAAAAAACGCGGGGTATGGTAATCGGGTCATCCAACTGCGCGATGGATGGATCGTCGAGAGTAACAATAAATCCGTATGATTTCTGGAATCTCTGCAAGTCGTGCGCAACTCCTGCTTTGTCCGGGCAGGTTGCCCTATAACCGTCGATCTATTGTTGCCATTCACTATGAAAATTCTAATCAAGGAGCTGTGATTTATGATTACTGACCTTCGTTTTGCTGTCCGGATGCTCATTAAGTACCCGGCTTTTTCCATCGTCGCGTTTTTAGCCCTGGTTCTTGGAATCGGTGCGAACACAACCGTTTTCGGCATCATCAATACATTGCTGCTGCGACCGTTGCCGGTTGGCCACTCGGAAGAAGTGGTCAAAGTTTTTACGACCGATAACCACATTCCGGGAAACCAATCGACCTCCTATTTAAATTTTCAGGATTACGCCAGACAGAGCACCGCGTTCAGTTCGATGGCGGTCTACGGGTTTGCGGGAATGGGTATGACCCGTGGCAGTGATACTTTGAACGTCGGCGCCTTTTTCGTCAGCGGAAATTATTTCGATCTGCTTCGGGTAAAACCCCGCCTTGGCCGCACATTCTTGCCGGAGGAAGATACTACCCCTAACGGGCACCCCGTCGTCGTCCTTGGCCACAGCTTCTGGAAAAAACTTGGAGCCGATCCGGCAATCGTCGGCAGTCCAATCACATTAAACGGACATTCCTTCACCGTGATCGGAGTGGCGCCGGCAGCTTTTACCGGCGTAGACGTCGGCTTTTCTCCGGATCTTTGGGTGCCGATCTCAATGCATCAATGGGTCCGCCCGGGCGCCGACTTCTGGTTCGAATCGCGCCGTGCGCTGTTGCTGAACATTATTGCGCGGCTCAAGCCCGGGGTGACCATGTCAGAAGCTCAGGCGCAAATGCGCACTATCGCGAAACAGCTGGAACAGGCTTATCCCGACGTAAACAAAGAGCGCTCGATTGCACTCCTGTCGCTTGAGGCAGCCAAGTCGCAAGTGCTGGGCGGCCCGAACAATGAAAATCTCGCGCGCGACGTTTCGCTTCTCTTGCTCGTCGCGTCAGCGAGCATTCTGCTGATCGCGTGCGCGAATGTCGCCAACTTGTTGCTCGCGCGGTCTGCTGGGCGCCAACGCGAGATAGCAGTTCGTTTGGCACTGGGAGCGGGCCGCGGACGAATCGTGCGACAATTGTTGACCGAAAGCATCTTGCTTGGCGTCCTCGGCGGCGCCGGTGGCGTTATTCTTGCCTACTGCCTCGGTGATGTGCTGGTCGCTCTCCTTCCACCGACTCCATTTCCAATTGACTTGAATCCGCAGCCAGATTGGCGAGTCCTCATTTTCTCGTTTGTTGTCGCCGTTTTGAGCGGCGTCATATTTGGACTCGCGCCAGCACTGCAAGCCGCGCGGTGGAATCTCACTCAGGGATTACGCGAACGTGCGTCCACTGGAGGCGGTGCAGTCACCCGAGTTAATCTGCGCAGCTTGCTCGTGGTTGCACAAATCGCTGTCTCTCTCCTTCTTTTGATCAGCTCCGGCTTGTTTTTGAAGTCGTTTTACAAAGCCCAGGCAATCAATCCCGGGTTTCGGACCGACAACCTCGACGTTGTTACAATCAATCCAGTACTCGCTGGCTACGACAGTGATCGCGCTCTTCGAGTCGTGCGGGCGATCCTCGATCAAATCAGACATGATCCGCGTGTCGCGGGGGCCGATGTAAACAATTGGGTGCCGCTAGGTCAGGGCGGCGAAGCCCGCACGATCGTGATCGACGGCCGCGATCCAAACGATGAACACAATCGCCGGTTCGCAAATTACAGTCCGATTACTCCTGGTTATTTCCAAACCATGGGCATCCAGCTTCTGCGCGGCCGTAACTTTACGGAGCAGGACGCGGAGAAGAACGCTGCTCCGGTCGCGATCATCGACGAAACCATGGCCAAACAGTTTTGGCCTAACGAAGATGCTTTGGGACGTCGATTCAGATTCATGATCGACAAGGCACCGATCGAAGTAATTGGAATCGCACGCAACTCCAAGGCGGTCACCCTCGGCGAAACCCCAATTCCAATGGTCTATTGGCCTCTAAAGGAAATTACCGACGCCGGAATTACGCTCTTTGTTCACACGACCGGCGCACCAGGTGTGATGCTTAACCAGATTCGGCAGACTGTTCGCGATGTGGATGTTCACATCCCAATCGTTTATGAGAAGACAATCCGTGATCACATGTCCATTGCGCTCTGGCCATCGTGGATGGGTGCGATGTTGCTGGGAAGTCTTGGCTTGCTTGCATTCGTACTCGCTTCAATGGGCGTGTACGGCGTGATGGCCTATTCGGTTAGTCAACGAACACGCGAGTTAGGAATTCGGATGGCGCTCGGCGCTCAAACAAGTCAGGTGATTCAACTGGTGTTGAGGCAGGGGATGTTCCTCGCCGCGATTGGACTGGGCTTTGGCTTGTTTGCCGCGTTTGCATCGACTCGCCTCGCCGGCTCGTTTCTTTATGGAGTGAATCCGAGCGATCCAGTTATTTTCATCGGTGTCACTTCGCTCTTGGCGCTGGCTGCTTTCGCGGCTTGCTATTTCCCCGCACGCCGCGCGCTGAAAATCAATCCGGTTATTGCCCTGCGAACTGAATAGTGTGAGCGATCTAAAGTTTGCTGTTCGCCAGCTTCGTAAGTCACCGGGATTCACTCTGGTCGCTGTCCTCACGCTCGCGCTGGGGATCGGCGCTAACACCGCTATCTTCAGCATCGTCAATGCGGTGTTGCTGCGACCGCTGCCTTACCCAAACGCGGACAGGATGATGGTCCTGAACGAATCCTCCGGACCGGGACAGGATTATTCGGTTGCGTTGCCTGACTACTTCGACTGGCGAAATGACAACACAGTTTTCGAACATCTTGCCGCTACGCATAAGGAATCGCGAAATCTGAGCGGTATCTCTGGTCGCGATCCTGAACGCGTTTCGTGCGCGTCGGTGACGCGAAATTTTTTTGACATCATCGGATTGCCGCCGGAGATCGGCCGGACATTTAGCGAAGATGAGGACAAAGTCGGAGGCGCGCCGGTCGTTATCATCAGTGATCGCCTCTGGCAGCACGCGTTCAATCGCGACCCGGCAGTGCTCGGAAGCTCGATCACGTTGCACGATCAAAACTTCACGGTCATCGGCGTGATGCCGCAGCAAGTAACCTCACCGCAGGACACGGATGTCTGGTTGTCGCTAATGCGAAGGAGCAACAACTCCGCCTGGATGGATCGTTCGCATCACCCAATGATTTACGTTTGGGGCAAGCTCAAACCCGGCGTAACGGTCGCTCAAGCGCGCACGGAGATGAAAGGGATCGCCGCGCGTTTGGAAAAAACGTACCCCGACACGAACGGACAGGAAACGGCCGTTGTCACGCCGCTGTTGGAAAATCTAGTCGGCAAATACCGGACTAATCTCGGATTGCTTCTCGGAGCAGTGGGTCTGGTGTTGCTGATCGCATGCGCGAACCTGGCCAATTTGTTCGCTGCGCGAGGCGCCGCGCGGGCGAGGGAGTTCGCCGTTCACGCAGCGGTTGGCGCTACCCGCGGACAGCTCATCAAGAAGGTGTTGATCGAAAGTTTCGTGATCGCGCTCCTTGGCGGAACTCTCGGGTTTTTCATTGCCGTTTGGGTCCGCGACGGTTTGATCACGCTGAGTCCGGGAGGCGTTTCCCGATTCCAACAGATTTCCTTCGATTTTCCGGTTCTCGGTTTCACGTTTTTGATCGCATCGCTTACTACAGTGCTTTTCGGTTTATGGCCGGCGTGGCAGGCATCGCACGCTGACGTTCAGCTCGCGCTGAAAACCGGCACGGCTGGAAGCGGCGAATCGCCTTCGGCGAAGCGCGCGCGGGATTGGCTCGTGATCAGCGAGATTGCGCTCACGCTCACTTTGCTAGTCGCAGCCGGCCTCGTTTTGAAAAGTTTTTCGCGCCTGCAATCGCTCTCGTTAGGCTACGAACCGCGTGCGCTCTTCACCGCGCGGCTCGAGTTGCCATGGCGAAAATACAATGACCGCGACAAGATCGACATATTTGCAAAAAGATTGCTCGACAAAGTGCGCGCGGTGCCCGGCGTGCAAAGCGCAGCCGTCAGTTCCAACGGTCCGCTCATGGGCGGATGGCAAACTGGTTTCTGGCGCGAGGAGAATGGACGCCCGCAACCTTCGGATATGTTGAACAGCGATCTTGAAGTGGTCGCCGGCGATTACTTTTCGACACTCAAGGTGCCGCTGTTGCGCGGTCGCACTTTTAATGAGCGCGACACGAAAGATTCACCGCGCGTCGTCATTATCGATCAAGCCATGGCCGAACAATATTTTCCCGGCGAAGACCCGATCGGCAAACGCATCGGTGTTGATGCGGGCAACGACGAGGAAGGTTGGGTGATAAGCGAGATCGTCGGTGTGGTCGCGCGCATGCGCTTTCATGCAGTCGATGAAATGGCACCATTGCCGGTTATTTACTGTTCGTTGGGCCAGGCGCAGCGAACGAGTCTCACCCTGTTTGTAAGATCGACAATAGGCCCTGCGCCGCTGGCGCGCTCCGTCCGCGATGCTGTCATTTCAATCGATTCTTCGCTGCCGATGTTTGATCTCAGTCCGATGACTGATCGCGTCCAGGAAACCTGGGGGACGCACCGCCTGTTGAGTTTTCTTTTCTCGATCTTCGCAGCGCTGGCGCTTCTGTTGGCGACGATCGGACTCTACGGGCTTCTCGCTTACACAACGCTTAAGCGCGTTCCAGAAATCGGTATTCGTCTCGCGCTCGGTGCACGGCCCGCCCAAATTCGCGCGCTGATTCTTTCCCATGGAATGAAATTGCTTTTAATCGGCTCAGCGATCGGTCTGGTTGCCGCTTTTGCGCTCTCGCGCGCATTGCAAAGTGTCCTCTTCGAAGTGAAGGGCGTCGATCCGCGAATTTATCTCGGCGTGGGGCTGGTACTCTTTGGCGCGGCTCTTCTTGCTTCGTGGATTCCCGCGCGGCGCGCTTCGCGTGTCGATCCAATCATCGCGTTAAGAACGGAATGATTTCCCAAAGGCCCATCAACCCAATCTTCAATCATGAACGATATTCGTTTCGCATTCCGTAAACTTCGGCAATCGCCTGGATTCACTTTTATCGCCGTCCTCACGCTTGCACTGGGAATTGGGCTGAATACCGCGATCTTTAGTTTGATCAACGACCTGTTCCTGCGGGGACTCTCATTCAAGGAGCCGCAGCGACTCGTACACATGTATTCGAACGCGCGCGAGCGCAACCTGCTCGAGCTCGCAATCTCCGTGCCGCGCTTTGAGCATTATCGCGAGAGCCAGACGATCTTCGACGGCTTCGGCGCCGAAAACGTCTCCGCATTCACGCTCACCGGGCTCGGCGATGCCGTGCAGGTCCTCGGAGGCCAGGTGACGCCGAACTACTTCGATGTGCTCGGCGTCCGACCGACGCGCGGCCGCAACTTTTTGCCGGAGGAAGAAAAAACCGCCGATGTAGCGGTGGTGACGGAGACCTTCTGGCAAAAACGCCTCAGCGGCGATCCGAATGTGATCGGCCGCAGCATCACGCTCAACGGCATGCCGCACACGATCGTTGGCGTTTTGCCGAACCTGCCTTTTTCGTGGGTCGGGCCGGCGGCGGAAGTATGGACGACGAAGCCGTTCGAGATCACCGGGATTTCTTACGAGCGCATCATGCGCGGCTCGGGTGTTCTGCGCGTTGTCGGCCGGCTGAAACCGGGAATGACATTGGAGCAGGCGCGCGCCGCGTTGCCGCCGCTCGAGCAAAGCTACCGCGCTCGATATCCGGACAAGATCGACAGTTCATCGGTGATGACGCTGAAGACGCTGCCGGAGGACACGACTGGGAATCTGCGGCCGGCGTTTGCGACATTGCTAACCGCGGTCGCGTTCGTGTTGCTGATCGCGTGCAGCAATGTTGCGAACCTGTTACTCGTTAGGTTCAGCGGACGGCGGCGCGAAATCGCGTTGCGCATGGCGATTGGCGCCTCGCGTCGCAGCGTCGTGCAACTTTTCATTTTCGAGAGCTTGCTCGTAAGCGTCATCGCCGGGATCGCGGGCGCATTGCTCGCCTGGTACGTCGTTCCGATGGTGCCGAAAATGGCGGCGAACTTTCTGCCGTTCGATCCAGATACGCGCGTGGAGCTTTCGTTAGGCGTGCTCGGTTTCACGATTGTGATGTCGATCCTCACCGGCGTGGCCATGGGCATTTATCCGGCGCTGCAAACTTCGCGCGCCGATCTCGTCGGCGGCTTGAAGGAAGGCGGGCGCGGAACGAGCGGCAGCGTGCAGCAACTGCGCTTCCGCAAATTCCTGATCGGCGCGCAGGTCGCGTTGTCGGTGACGTTGCTCGCCGGCGCGGCGTTGCTCATCACCAGCTTTGTGCGCCTGAGCCAGCAAAACATCGGCTATCGGTCCGAGAATCTCTGGATCGGTTTTGTAACGTTGCCGCAGGCGCGTTACCCAGATCTCGGCTCGCGCCAACGCTTCGCGGACCAAACACTCGCCGCCTTGCGCAACGTGCCCGGGATCGAGAGCGCGACGCTCTGCGCAGACATTCCGCTGATTCCCCCGGGCGGCAGCAACACCCTGTATGCACGGCCCGACGGCGAGATTCTGCCGATCGACAAGCGTGCCGCCGCCGCCTTCCACAACATCGCGCCGGATTACTTGAAGACCTGGGGCATTCCGCTTTTGGCCGGACGCGATTTCAATGAGCACGACGTCGCCGACGGCCAAAACGTGATCCTTATCAGCCAGGGCGGTGCGAAAAGAATCTTTGGGGGCGAACGTCCGATCGGCAAAACGTTGCTCGTCGGCAGTGACAGCACGCCAGCGAAGATTGTCGGCATCGTCGGCGATGTCCGCACGCGCAAGATCGCGGAGCCTGATGATGTAGAACTCTACCGGCCTTGGACGCAGCAAAACTTTTCGTTCCTCAGTATCGATGTGCGCAGCAATCTTAGCGTGGACGCGGTCACGAAGTTGGTGCGCTCCGCGCTCGCGACCGTCGATCCCGGTCTCGCAGTCGCGCTGCCGCAATCGATGAGTGCGATCGTTGCGCAAGCTGTCGGCCAGACGCGGCTGATGATGTGGTTGCTCGGCATTTTCGCGGGCGTTGCGCTGTTCCTCGCGAGCATTGGGATTTACGGGGCGGTTGCCTACACCGTCGAACAACGCACTGGCGAGATTGGCGTGCGCATGGCGCTCGGTGCCCAAACTCGTGATGTGCTTCGACTCGTGGTGAACCAGGGAATGAAACCCGTTCTTGTTGGACTCGCGATCGGAATTACCGCAGCGTTTGCTCTCGGCCGATTGATCGCGGCTCAGCTCTATCAAACTTCAGCACATAATCCGGCGTCGCTTGGCAGCGCAACCGCGTTGCTCGCTGTGACCGCGTTGCTCGCCTGTCTGTTGCCGGCGCGACGCGCTACACTTGTCAATCCAGTGCAGGCGTTACGGATCGAATGATGTGAAACACCCGAAATTCGCTAAGCGTAGAACCCGCTGTTGCTATTGAACACAATCCTGATCCTCGGGCTCCCTGCACCGGTCGGTTGTCTGTTTCCCAGGCGCGCAAGGTTGGTCAATCCCTTTGACGCTCTGCGCGTCGAATAATTCGTTTGGATCATCGGCGTCTGCGGGCTTCGAGTGGTTCGGCCGCTTTGTTTCAGACAAGGCAAGAATCTCTCGAAGAATATTCGCGAGGCGCTCCGCTCCCTCTGCTGAGCCACTCATCAATATTGCAGACGCCGCCTATTCAGAATTCTGTCTACTGTCACATTTTTTGTTGGCCTAAACGCACGTACGGCGTTGCAGCGCTGCGCTCCAGACTGGGCGAATGATGCGTTTACGTTCGCAGCGCGCGCGCGGGATCGATGCGGGTGGCACGACGCGCGGGGAGAAAACAGGCGACCAGCGCAACAGCGATCAAAATGATTAGAGCTGCGCCGAACGCGATTGGATCTCGCGGACTCACTTTATAAAGCAGGTTGCCCATCAAGCGCGTGAGCAACAATGCCGCAGCGGCACCGATCACGATTCCGGCCGTCGTTAAACGCAAACCGCGCGAAATAACCAGCCGCAAAAGATCTTTGGCCTCTGCGCCGAGTGCCATGCGGACGCCGAGTTCGCGCGTACCCTGCGACACCGAGTAAGACATAACCGCGTACAACCCGATCGACGCCAGGAAGAGCGCCATTCCACCAAAAATCGCCAGCAACGCTGCCGCCAGGCGTTGCGTGTAACTCATGAGATCGACTTGCTGCTGCAAACTGATTGTGTCCAGCGGCGCGAGATTCGGGTCGAGCGCGTGGATTTCGCGGGCGAGCGCGTTCATGATCGCGGCCGCGCTTTGTTCCGTCCGAATGATGAAGCCGTTTTGGACGAAAAAGTCCTGGCGAACCGGCACATAAAAGAACGGCATTGGGTTCTCGAGTTTCGTGCGGTAGTTCGCGTTTTTCGCCACGCCGACGATCTCCATCCACTTGTCTTTAACCTTGAGTCGTTGTCCGATCGCGTTTTTCTCCGGCCAATATTTTGCCGCCATCGTTTCATTGACGATCGCGACCGGTGGTGCGTTTTCGTCATCGTTGCGGGTGAATTCCCGACCTTCAACAATGGGGATCCCGATTGCGCTAAAGTATCCTTCGCCAACTTGATTGTAATCCGCCGCAACCTGCTCATTGCGCGGCGGCTGATAACCTTCGATCTCCAGCGGTGCTGACGAGTAAACCGCATAGCTGAAAGGCCTGACCCGCGCCAATGCTGCCGATTGAACGCCGGGCAATGCCCGGATGCGCTCGAGCATCTGTTCGTAAAAAATTTTGGCGCGATCGGGTTTGTAGCCGGCAGAAAAAAGATCTGCCCCCGACACTACGACGTTTCGTGTCGAAAATCCCGGATCGGAATTTTGCATTTGCACCAGGCTTCGGAGAAGTAATCCAGTTCCGGCGATGAGCACAAAACTCAGCGCTACTTGAACGAACACAAGCACTGAGCGCAATCGGGATCTCCCGCTGCCGCCGACCACTCCGCTGCCTTCGCTTTTTAGCGCGCCCGAAAGATCGACATGGCTCGCGTGAATCGCAGGTATCAATGCGAACAGCATTGTCGATCCGATGCAAACCGCTACGCTTAGAGCCAGAACACGCCAGTCCAGCTGTCCCGGATAATCAATTGTGATGCCTGGAGTGCGGGACGGAGACACCAGCACGAGAGCGTTACGACACCAGTACGCGACCATGATTCCACCGGCGGCGGCGATCACGGAAAGCAACAAGCCTTCGGTGAAAAGTTGTTTAATCAAACGGCGGCGCCCGGCACCGAGGGCGAGACGCATAGTCATTTCATGACGACGCAATAACGATCGAGCGAGGAGCAGATTACTCACGTTCGCGCAGGCGATTAAAAGAACGAAAAACGCAACCCCAGTTGTGATCGCCAGCGTGGGCGACAGATTTCCAACGGCGTTGAATGGCGTTTTCCAGAGCGGAAAAAGTTCAAAGCCCTGCCCGCGGTTTGTCTCCGGAAAATCGTTCTCGAGGCGTTGTGCGATCGCGGAAAGCTCGGCTTGCGCCTGTTGACGAGTCACGCCCGGTTTCAAAAACGCGTAACTTTCAATCCAGCGGGCGCCGCGGTCTTCGAGTTTGTAGCCGGTCGAATCAAATGTCTCCTGCATCGACGTCGGCACCCAGAAGTTAAACGAGTATCCGATGAAGGTGCCGTGAAATTTTTCCGGCGCGACGCCGATGATCGTGTGCTGCACTCCGTTGAAGAATTGCGTTTTGCCGATGATCTCCGGGTCCCCTTTGTAACGGTCCTGCCAGGTCAAGTAACTAATTACGGTGACCGGATGCGCGTTGCGGCCCGTGCCTTCTTCCGGTCGGAAGCCGCGGCCAAGAATTGGCTGCACGCCCAGCGCGTCGAAATAATTCGCCGAGACGATTCCGCCCGAGGCGCGCTCCGCCCGATCGCCCACGCTCAATGACGTGCCCACGATCCGATCGACGATGAACGATTCGAAAAGCATTGAGTTCTTTTCCAAATCGACAAAGTCAGGATACGACAGGCCGTGGCCTTCCGTCGCGCCGCGTGTTGTCCCGCCAAGGGCGAACATTCGGTCCTGGTGCGCAACCAGAGGGTAGGGGCGAATCAGAATTCCTTCGATCCAGCTAAAGACGGCGGCATTTGTCCCGATGCCAAGTGTGAGACAGAGAATTGCCAGGATCGAGAATCCGGGACTGCGGAAAAGCATTCGCGCGCCGAACCGCAAATCTTGAAGAAATTCATCCGCCCATCGCCACACCCGCTGTTCGCGTGCGATTTCTTTGACTCGTTCAACTCCGCCGAATTGCCGCAAAGCTGCGTTTCGCGCTTCGTGGGGCAACATCCCTGCGGCGATGTTGCGCTCGATCAAAAGATCGACATGCGCTCGCATTTCTTCCGCCATCTCGGCGTCGCGTTTGTCTTTTTGAAACAATCCGGCCAATCGAGAGAACCAGGCGCGAAGTCGCGGCATAGTTTGTTAGCCTCCAGCGAGCACGAGATCGATTCCTTTGGTAATGCGGAGCCAATGCTCCTCTTCCGCGGTCAGCTGCTTGCGTCCGGCTGTGGTCAATTCATAATAGCGCGCCTTGCGATTGTTGTCGGAAACTCCCCACTTCGCCTTGATCCAGCTTTGCGCCTCCAACCGATACAGGGCCGGATAGAGTGAGCCTTGTTCTACGTGAAGAATATCTTTCGACATCTGTTGAATTCGGTCTGCGATGCCGAGTCCGTGCCGTGGATCGTGCTGAAGCGCTTTCAAAATCAGCATATCGAGCGTCCCGTAAACGAGGTCAGGTTTCTCTTTGGCCATAATGTTCAAACCTAGACAGTCTTGGTGAAGAAAGCGTTCAACTATTTCCCTGGACTGTCAAGAGGAAGACTTAATAATCCTTGAACAGCGCGATACGTTCGCTTTTCTTGCCGTTAGCCAGATCCAATTCATAGCTGGCAGAAATGATGGCTATCGCGAACGTGTAAGCCGCACTCTGCGATTGCGGGAATCCCGTCGCCGCAAGCTGCGCACGCTGATCTTCGTTAAAGCCAAAGGAGTCTTTGTCCGCTGCGTCCGAGGGTTCTCCTACATTGGGCGACTGCAAATCCGAATCGGTGTACAAGAATTTGTGCAATAATGCCGGTGGTTTTGCTCGTCTCGCGATTCAAAGTCAGATTCCAACTACCGAATCCGTCGCGGGGTCTCCCCGCGAACCAATGTTTGGGCAGAAGATTGGTGCTTGAAGGGTGATACAATGTATGTACAATGAGTCACCGGAGATGATCAAAATGCTTGTGAGGCACGGAAATTCATTCGCCCTGATCCTGGACAAGCCCGTGCTGGAATTACTAAACGTTGATCCCGCTAGACCTGTCGCAGTTTCAACGACTGATGGAAAAAGTTTACTCGTTGTGCCATTGAGTGGCGCTGAGAGAAGAACCGCAAAGCGAACGCGTCCGCGACAACGTCCCAGACGAAGAGCAGAAAAACAAGGAAGCGTATGATGAAAGCAGTATCGATCCTGTCACTCGGTGCGCTGGCGGCGATCAGCGCGGGTTGTTTAAGCACTACGCAGAGCGTCTCAGCGACAGGAGAGCGCTATCCGTGGAAGAAAAATATTGTGACAACTGTCTTTTGGATCGGCGAGCAGCCGAGCGGCAATAACCCCGTGCCGAACCGCACCAGCTCCTGGGACAAAAATTGGAGCAGAAGTTACGGCGGATTTGACGATCCAAATCCTGCCCATCGCAGCAATTACATTCCGGTAAAGTTCACGCCTCGACAGAACCCGTTTTACTGCGCTCTCCCATACAACGATAAGGCAGCCACTGGTCATCGGCCGGAAGCGCCCCGCGTCGTTCCGTGGTTCAAGGAAGCGTACCAAAACCCCGGCGTTTCCACGTGCAAGGATCGATGGGTCGCGATCCGCAGAGGGAATCGAACGGCCTATGCGCAATGGGAAGACGCAGGACCTTTCCGCACCGATTATTGGCAATACGTCTTTGGCAACGAACGTCCGAAACCCAAACTAAACAAAGGCGCGGGTCTCGATGTCTCTCCTGCTGTGCGTGACTATCTGGGATTAAACCAAACGGATGTGACCGACTGGCGCTTCGTGGAGTTTAGCGAAGTATCGCGCGGGCCATGGTCGACGCTCGGAGAAAACAACACATTTGTGATTAGCGATCGCAAAACAGGCAGCGAAGTGGCCCAGGCGTCAAAGCCCGCTGAAGCCCGTGCGATCGCGCCATAAACTGGGAAATGGAGAAACCTGCGTCGTGCGGATGGCTCAGTGGATGTCTATTTGTCTCCCCTGTGGGGGCGGTTCTGGCACGCTTCCATCGCGCGCATGTTAGGTGCTCAAGCTGAGATTTCGTCTGGTTATTCCGTTCGCAGTGCCGTCATCGGATTGACGCGAGTGGCGCGGCTCGCTGGCAAGAAACAAGCGAGGAGCGCCGCAGTGGCGAGCATCAAACTTGCACTGACGAGCGCCAATGGATCGGTAGGACTCACTTCATACAAAATTCTGGTCAGGACGCGTCCTACAGCGAGTGAAAGAAGCAGACCGACGCCGACAGCAAGAGCCGTTTGCATTGCGCCCTGTCGCATAATGAGAGCAAACACGTCGCGCCGATGTGCACCCAGTGCCATGCGGATTCCAATTTCGCGGGTCCGACACGCGACAGCATAAGCTTTCACTCCGTAAACGCCGACCGCCGCGAGCAACAACGCGATGCTGCCGAACGCACCAAACAAGATTGCGCCGAGTTTAACGATCCAAAGGTTCGGCGATTTCTCCATTAGATCGACATAAGGTGTCATCTGCAGCAGCGGCAGGTCGGGATCGATCTCGCGCAATGTTTGTCGCAGTGCCGGCACCATCGCGAGCACGGCATGTCGATCCTGAGTGTTGAGGCGCACGTGCATGTAAATCTGGCCGTTATATCCTTGCGCCAGCGGGACGAACAATCGCGCGATGGTGGTGTCGCCCGCGACAGAATGAACATGCTTGCCGACCACGCCGACAATTTCCATGTCGTTAGGCGATCCGTCCTTCGGCGGTTGCGTGTAGCGAATATGCTGACCGATCGGATCCTCGTTCGGGAAAAGTTTTTTTGCCATTTCTTCATCAATAAGGGCAACACGGCGCGCGTCCTTGTTCTCGCATTCCGCCTGTGTGAAATCGCGGCCGCGAAGCAGTTTCACGCCGAGCGCATCGAAGTAGCCGGGCGTCGTCGCGGTGAAGAGCGCATTGGCGCTCGGGTCGGGCGCTTTCGGGTCGTTAGGCATGGCGTCTTTCGCGCGAAGGATTCGACGCGTGTTCGTGAAATCGGCGTAAGGCAACATCGTGCCCACTGCTGACCCGGTCACGCCCGGCAGCTCGCGTGCGCGTTGCACCATCCCAAAGATTGTCCGACGTGCATCGGCCGGCGTTTTTTTCACGAGGCTGAAATCGAATTCGGTGATGAGGTCGCCCGCGGCTTTGAAACCGGGATTGAGTCCGGCGGCTTTGAGTGCACCGCGGTAAAATAATCCGGCAGCGAAAAGCAGCATGAGCGAGAGCGCGATTTGCGCCATGACCGAAATGTGCCTCGGCGCGAAGAAGCGGTTGAAACGTCCGATACGCGCCGGTTCGCCTATTTGTTCTTTGAGGTCGTTAACCAGATCAGCCTTCGTCGCTTTCAATGCCGGACCGAGGCTGAACAGCATCGTCGCGATGAAGCAGAACAAAAACGTCGCCGAGAGAACGAAGAAATCCGGACGCAACTTCAGGATGACGGAGAAGTTCACCGAAGCGAGCAAAGATACCAGCTGTTGCAGCAGGAGATCGTTGCACCACGTGCTCAGGAGGAGGCCGACTGCGCCGCCACAAAACGCGAGCAGTAATCCTTCACACAGTAATTGCCTGACGATTCGCCAGCGCGATGCGCCGACTGCGAGCCGCACCGCGATCTCCTTCGAGCGCGAGGTGGCGCGCGCGAGCAGCATGTTCGCGAGATTCAAACATGCGATGAGCAACACCGCTCCAGCCATGCCCATCAGCAACGTCGCAATTAATGCGATCGGGCCATCGTCCTCCGGCTGCGTGCTCAGACTGAACCGCGACGGTGTTTGGATTTGTAACTCTCGCGCGCCTTCGGCGCCGTCCGGTTGAATGGTATTGAGTCGCTGCGCCAGCACTGGCAGCCGCGACTTCGCGATGTCAATCGTCATGCCGGACCGCAGGCGCCCGGAGAGATTGAACGTGTAATTCCTCGGGTTCAGCAGGTCGTGCATCGTTTCGGAATCGCCGAAGGCCGAGCCAAGCTGCGATCGCATTCCGAGCGGCACCCAGATGTCCGGCGCCACCAGCGCACTCGCGCCGCTGAACCCATCGGGCGTGATGCCGATGATCGTGTAAGGCTGGCCGTTTACCTGCAATGTGCTGCCGACGAAATCGGCACGGGTGCCGTTGCGTTTCCAAAATCCGTAGCTCGCAACGACTACAGCAACGTTCGCGTTCGGTTTGCATTCCTCGGAGCTATAAAATCGGCCGCGAAACGGCTGTGCACCCATCATCGAGAAATAATTTTCGGACGTAAGGAACGCGAAGCTGCGCCGCATCTCGTGATCGCGTCCGATCCCGGCGACGGCGAACTCGATCGCGGCTAGATCGACAAAGACATCTGCGCCGTTCTCGCGCAGTTCGCGGTACTCGTTGTAGGAGAACTGACGATAATCGTGGCTCGCGTTTTGGCGTGCTGTGAACACATTGAC